>JBKPLX010000025.1:0-8945 GCA_046731855.1 Verrucomicrobiota bacterium
AACGCGCCCTCCGTTATCTCAAGGCCGGCGCGGACGCGATTTTTCCCGAGGCGTTACAAAGCGCGGATGAATTCAAGACGTTCGCCCGCGAGGTGAAAGCGCCGCTGCTCGCGAACATGACAGAGTTCGGCAAGAGTCCTCTTCTTTCGTCTCAAGAACTCTCCGATTTCGGTTACAGAATGGTGATTTTTCCGCAGAGCGCGTTCCGCGTTTCAATGAAGGCGACAGAAGAATTTCTGCACGATCTGAAAAAGGCCGGTACGCAATCAGGTTGGATACAAAAAATGCAAACACGAGAGCAGCTTTATAAGTTGTTGGACTACGATCCGGCGGCGGAAAGTTGGAAAGGTGGATGTTGAATCTCAACTAGTTAAATGCGGTGAGTTGAACGATTGCGATTCGCAAGTAAAGAGAAGGCAATGCCTACTGAAAAGAAACCAGAATACAGCCCGGGCCTTGCGGGCGTGATTGCGGGTGAAACGGCAATTTGCTGGGTCGATCCAAATGCCGGTTTGATGTATCGCGGCTACGACATTCATGAAATGGCGCAGAAAGCGAGTTTTGAGGAAGTCGCTTACCTGTTGCTCAATGGAGAGTTACCCAATGGTAAACAATTGGTCGAGTTTACACGCCAGATTGCCGCGGAACGCGCGCTGCCGGGTCCAGTGATCGAAATGTTGCGGCTTCTGCCGAGCAAGACTCATCCGATGGATATGTTGCGCACTGGTGTCTCAATGCTGAGCGCGTTCGACAAAGATCTGGGCGACAATTCGCACGACGCAAACATCCGCAAATCGATCCGCCTGATCGCACGCGTTTCTACACTAATCACTGATGGCTGGCGCATCTCGCACGGGGAACAACCGGTCCCGGAAAAGCCCGATCTCACCCAGGCCGGCAATTTCTTTTATAAACTCGAGGGCAAAGTTCCACAGGATTGGCAAATCCGAATGCTGGACACGATTTTTAATCTTTACGCTGACCACGAGTTTAACGCCTCCACTTTTGCAGCGCGCGTGACCGCCTCTACTCTGGCGGGAATTTACGCCGCAGTGACCTCAGCCGTCGCCACCCTCAAAGGACCGTTGCACGGTGGCGCCAACGAGGAATCGATGAAGATGCTCGAGGAAATCGGCACACCCGATCGTGCAGAAGCCTGGCTGATGGAAAAGCTGGGAACGAAAGAAAAGATCATGGGATTCGGCCATCGCGTTTACAAAAAGGGGGATTCACGGGTACCGGTGATGCGCGAGATCGCGCGCGATCTGGGCAAGCGCACCGGCAAGGAACAATGGGTGCCAATCTGTGAAAAGCTCGAAGAAGTGATGGATCGCGAAAAACATCTTTGCGCCAATGTAGACCTTTACGCGGCGCCTGTGTTTTGGATGCTCGGGTTTCCAGCGGAGTTAAACACGCCTTTGTTTGCCGCGTCGCGTGTAGCCGGCTGGTGCGCGCACGTGACCGAGCAACACGATCACAATCGCCTCATTCGGCCCCGCTCACTTTACGTTGGGCATGAACTGCGTCCATATCCGGCCTCGTCGACATACGGCGGATAATATTCAATGGTAGGGCGCGACCGCCGGGCGCGCCGCCATCGACCAAGCGCAATGAGTGATAAATCTCTCCAGGAAAAGTACGCACCGAACAATGCCTGCTGGGGCTGTGGTCCGGCGAATCCGGACGGATTACATATCCGAAGTTTCCCAAAAAACGGTGAAGTCGTCGCCCAATGGAAGCCGGAGAAAAAATACGAAGCCTTCGAGGGAGTCCTGAATGGCGGCATCATCGGAACGTTACTCGATTGCCATTGTAATTGGACTGCCGCCTATCATCTGATGAAGCGCGCAAACGAAGAGCGACCGCCGTGCACTGTCACGTCGGAGTATGCAATCAAATTGCTTCGCCCAACGCCGACGAATGATTCCGTGTTTCTCTCCGCGAAGGTTGTTGATCTGACGGACGACCGCGCCACCATCGAAGGGACACTGAGCGCTGATGGGAAAGTTTGCGCGATCTGCCGCGGCGTTTTTGTCGCGGTGAAAGAAGGCCATCCCGCGTACCATCGATGGTAAGAAGTTTTCTGTTGCTAACCTTCCTGGCGTTTAGTGCGGCGTCTGGGGAAAATGATGCGGCAGCCCGGATTGCAGCGATAGAGGCACGGATGGGCGGTCGAATCGGGGTCGCCGCATTCGATACCGGTAACAGCAAACATCTTGATTACCGGGCGGAGGAGCGGTTCCCGATGTGCAGCACGTTCAAATTTCTCGCGGCGGCGGCGGTGTTGAAGCGCGTCGATGAGCAAAAGGAGAACTTGGATCGATTCGTGTCGTACGGCGCAAAAGACATTCTGGAACATGCGCCGGTGACAAAAGAACATCTCAAGGACGGAGGGATGACCTTGGGGGCGTTGTGCGCGGCTGCGATCGAACAAAGCGACAATACAGCCGCCAATCTTTTGCTGGATGCGATTGGCGGGCCAGCCGCGCTTACGAATTTTGCACGAACGCTTGGGGATCAGATAACGAGACTCGATCGCAAAGAACCAGACCTGAATAGCGCCATTCCCGGCGACGAACGCGATACAACCGCGCCTGCCGCGATGTGCCTGGACATGCAGCAGCTCTTGGTTGCCACTGTGTTATCAGACCCGTCGCGAGGTGAGCTCGAAGACTGGTTACTGCATAAGGACTGATGATTCGCGCCGGCGTTCCAAAAACATGGAAGGTCGGTGACAAGACCGGTCGTTGCGCAAATGGGGCGACGAATGATATTGCCATCATACGTCCGCCTGGCCGCGCGCCGATCCTTTGGCCATTTATTCTGTGGGATCAACAGCTCCACCGAACGACCGAGAGGCAGCCATCTCCGAGGTGGCAAAAATTGTCTCCGAATCGATCTAGCAGAAAGCGATCGCAAGCGACACTGGGGAATTTGACGCCTGAATTTCGCCGATGCGCGACGACGTCGAACGCGCTTAGCGTTGATTCATGAAAAACTCGAAACTTCGTATTGTTCCACTTCCGACGGATATTGCCGAGAAAGCGCGACGCACAGCAGCATCAGGCGCTGTAGACCACGCGGTCATCAAAGTGGATTCGCCTACTGGTTATCCGTGCCGCCATTGCCTGCGTTGGGCAAAGCCCGGCGAGCGTGTCATTCTATTTCCATATGCCTCGATTCCGCCCGGGCACCCGTACTCCGAGACCGGACCGATTTTTGTTCACGCTGAACCGTGCGAGCGTTACGGCGCGACCGGAGAATATCCAGTCGATTTTCGCAATGGCCGTGCGTTCCGTGCTTACGACACAGACTACAACATGATCGATGCCGAGGTCGCGAGCGGCAATGAACCGGAAGCAGTTATCGAGAAGCTGCTGCAAAATTCAAAAACCGAATTCGTGGATGCTCGCAGCGTTACTCGTGGTTGTTTTACCTTTCGAATTCAGCGGGCATGAGCACCGGTGTAAATTTGTTGCCCGAATTTCGTCGATGCGTCAACGCACGCGAGCGCTTAATTTGTTGACATGAAAACAATGGAACTTCTTCCGCCGACCGAAACCATGTATCGCGCACTGGTCAATCGCGACCCGAGTTTTGAAGGCATTTTTTTCGTCGGAGTGAGGACGACGGGAATTTTCTGCCGATCGACCTGCACGGCGAAAAAACCGGCGCGTGAGAATGTCGATTTCTTTGCTACCTCCACCGAAGCGCTGAAGAGCGGTTATCGTCCGTGCCTGCGCTGCCATCCTTTGAATCCGAATCAACCTTTGCCTAAATTGATCGAGCGTCTCCGTACCGAGGTCGAGCGCGCCCCAGGCGGACGGCTCACGGACAAGGAGTTGGCTGCGCTCGCGATCGACCCCTCGACTGCGCGACGCCAATTCAAACGTCACTACGGGATGACGTTTCAAGCTTATCACCGCGCGCGCCGGATGGGCCTCGCGTTGAGCCAGGTGCGACAGGGCGGCCGCGTAGATGAAGCGCGCAACGGCAGCGGCTTTGAATCTGAGAGCGGTTTTCGAGAAGCGTTTACGAGGATTTTTGGCGAACCGCCGACAAACGCAAAGGCGAGTGCGCCTCTTCTTGCGGAGCGAATCGATACGGCACTTGGACCGATGATCGCAGTTGCGGATGACGAAGGTCTGCGACTGCTCGAGTTTATCGACCGCCGCGCAACCGAAAGTGAGTTGTCGGTGTTGCGAAAACGACTACGAACAAATGTCGTGCCGGGAAAGCATCGGCATCTGGAAGCCGTTCGTTCGCAATTGGCCGATTACTTCGCGGGCAAGAACCTCAAGTTCAATATTCCACTCGCGCCCGTTGGTTCGCCGTTCCAGCTACAGGCCTGGAAAATTTTGCAGTCGATTCCAGTAGGCGAAACACGCTCGTATTCCTGGATGGCAAAACGCTTGGGAGACGAAAACGCGCGCCGTGCCGTCGGCCGAGCGAACGGCACAAACATGATCTGCATTATCATTCCGTGTCACCGCGTGATCCGCGCGGATGGCACGCTGTGCGGATATGGCGGTGGTTTGTGGCGCAAGAAATGGTTGTTAGATCACGAGCGCCGCTGGACAAAAGTGATCAGTGAACCGTAATCAGTGATCGGTTGATGCCACCAGCTCACCCCATTCTGAGCACGAATCACAGATCACCGATCACTTCCTGAACACGCGATGTCCATTCCCAAACTCGTTGTTGGGGTTCTCTTCAACGTCGCGTTTTATGCTTTTCTTCTTTTTGTTCCGGCCGGCACATCGCATTGGTGGCGGGCTTGGGTGTTTCTCGCCGTCACAGTCGTCGTAATGACGGTGACCATCTTCAGCATTTTTCCTGATAGCGCTGACCTGTTCTCCCAACGCGCAAAAGGGGTGATTCAGAAAGGACAGCCGCTCTGGGACCGGGTTCTCGTCATTCTGCTGGTTATCTCGTTTGTCGGGCAAATCGTCTTTATTCCCTTGGATGTGTTTCGATTCCATCTTATGCCGAAACCTGGCGAGCTCGTTTCATTTCTCGGGCTTGCGCTCTACGTCGCGGGCTGGTGGATCATGACTCTTGCGATGAAAGTCAATCCCTTTGCTGTGCCAGTCGTCAGGCTACAGGAAGACAGACACCAGCGAGTCATCGACACAGGCATCTATGCGGTTGTCCGGCATCCCATGTATGCAGGGTTTGTTCCGATGGTTGTGGGTCCCGCGCTCTGGCTGCAATCATATGCTGCGGCTTTGCTGGCAATCGTTCCCATCGCGGTGCTGGCACTGCGAAGCGTATTCGAGGAACAATTCTTGAAGCGGGAATTAAAAGGCTACGACGCTTACACTGAAAAGGTCGGTTACCGCCTGATCCCTTTTGTCTGGTAGAAGCGCGCCGGGTAACTCGGACACTGAGAGCATAAGAGCAGACAAAATTTTAAGTTGGCGACGTCTGCAATATGATGAGTGCCGCAAGCGAGGGAGAGGAGCGCGTCGCGGAGATTCTTCGGGAAATTCTTGCCATGTCGGGCACAAAGCAGCCGGATCATTCGAAATCCGCAGGGGTCGATGACTCAATCAAATTATCCGACACGCAGTCCGCAAGCGGGATTCATCTGACTCGCGCGCCGAACAGGAAAGGGGCAAGCGAGAAGCGCAGCAAGCCCGAAGATCAAGATCGTAATGGCTAGCAACAGCGGGCTGCGCGCCCGGGGTGACTCGAACACCCGACCCACGGATTAGAAATCCGTTGCTCTGTCCGGCTGAGCTACGGGCGCATTTGCCAGGTAAATCAGTGTAACACAGTTGGCGTGATCGATGGACTGTCAATTCTTCCGAGGTTATCGACTAGGAAATAGACGACGTTGAGCTTCTTCCGGTCTGCCCGCGTGCTCGCGGGCGATTGCGCATAAGCAACGTCAACCGCGGTAACCGCGACACCTAAGCAACACAGGAGATGTTTGCTTCGCATTTACTTTAGCTTCTCAACAGATGGGTAATGTCCATGCAACCTGTCCGCCGAAGGTGCCCTTGTAGCCCATCAGATCAAAACGAATAGGCGCTGATGTAGTTTGGCAGATATCATCGCCGAAAGTGACGAGGATGTTGGGCTTCTTGCCTTTTACGCCGGTGATTTTGTGCCTAGGACAACACGCACCTCATGAGGCAGCGCATCGTCACGTAAAGTCACGACTTTGTCGGCTAGTGCGATTTCATCCAATTCCACTAGGACAACACCTCGGGAACAGTGGTCCGGATTCTCGACTGCAATGTGATAGACGGTGTTCCGGAAACGATACCGCAAACGGAAACCAGGCCAACCTGTTGGTATGACTGGGTTGATTGTGAGTGTGTCGCCGCGGCGTTGGAATCCCAGAATTTCTTCGAGCCAGACGCGATAGGTCCAAGCCGCCGCGCCTGTGTACCAAGTCCACCCACCTCGCCCGACCTGGTCGGCTAACGAGTAAACGTCAGCTGGCACGACATAGGGCTCGACCTTGTAGCGTTCGCAATCCTTTTCATCCCGAGCGTGCTCGACCGGATTCAGCATCCGCAAAAATCGAACGGCCTTGTCGCCATCGCCTTGCCGGGCAAAAGCCATAGCCACCCAAGTCGCCGCATGAGTATACTGGCCGCCGTTTTCCCGCACGCCGGGGGGATAGGCCTTGATGTAGCCGACGTCGGCGGTGGTTTTGTCGAAAGGAGGAGTGAAAAGCAAAATCAGCTCGTCGGCCTCACGCACGAGATTTTCTTCCAGCGATCGCAGCGCGATCTGCACACGGTTCGAGTCGCCAACGCCGGAAATGGCAGCCCAGGTTTGCGGGAGCGAATCGATGCAGCCTTCGCCATTTTTCCTAGATCCGAAAGGCGTACCATTGTCAAAGTATCCACGGCGGTACCACTCTCCGTCCCAAGCTCGAGCGTTGACAGTCCGTGCGAGTAGCGCGACGCGTGCACGACACGCTTTTGCTTCTTCGTGAAGTTCGCGCAGCGCGAGCAATTCCATGAAATCGTTGAGCACACAAATCTCAAACCATGCGAGCCACACGCTTTCGCCTTTGCCGCCGAGTCCAACGCGGTTGAGGCCATCGTTCCAATCACCTCCACCGATCAGCGGCAACCCATGCGGACCAGCCGTGGCGGAGCGTGCGATGGCGCGCCTGCAATGTTCGAGCAGTGTGCCCTCCATATGGGAAACGATTGGAATCGAGAAGCTTTCTGTCTGTTGGGCTGCTAACGGTTCGGCTTCCAGGAACGGAACTATCTGATCGAGGATCGCGGCGTCGCCGGTCGTGCGGACGTAGTGTGCGGTCACGAAGGGAAGCCAGAGAAAATCGTCACTAATCCGCGTGCGGACGCCGGCGCCCGACTCGGGATGCCACCAGTGTTGGACATCGCCTTCCACAAACTGTCGCGCGGCAGCGCGCAGAATATGGTCACGCGCAATTTCGGGCGCGGCGTGCACAAGGGCCATCACGTCCTGCAACTGGTCGCGGAATCCGTAAGCCCCGCTCGATTGATACAGGGCTGAGCGGCCCCAGACCCGACAGCTGAGCGTCTGGTAAAGTAGCCAGCGGTTGAGCAAAAAGTTCGTGGAAAGCTCCGGCGTTTCCACTTCAATCGTGCTCAAGAGTCGGTCCCACCAACGCTGGGTTTCCTGAAAGGCAACTTCGACGTTGGCGGGATCGCGAAATCGTTTCACGAGGGCACGAGCTTTTTCTTCGTCATCCGCTTGCCCGAGCAGAAAAGTTATTTCGGCGGTTTGTCCCGGGTCGATCTCGACAATGACCTGCAAGGCGGCGCAAGGATCTAAACCGGCGCCAACGTTCCCCGTCAATCGCTCGTGCGCCATCGCTGCAGGGTCGCTCAGCGAACGGTTTCGTCCAATGAACGCAGTGCGATCACCGGTGAATGCGGTGGGCGCCGGGGTGGAAGCGGCAACCGCGATTCGTTCGCAGAGCTCCGGCTCGTAGGAGTTGCGGGCAAACAGGCTCTGGCTTTGCAGATCCCATTTTGTGACTACGTGCATGCCGCTTTCCTCGTAATCGGATCCAAGGACAAGCGTGGCGTAAGAGGTGACCGTTAATTTCCGCGGAACCGACGAGCTGTTGCGAAGGCGTAGCCGCTGAAGGCGCACCGGCAGGCCGCCGGCGGCGTCGACCGGCACGAACGTGACCAGTACTTGTTCTATCGCATGGCTGTTGTGTTCAAAGGTTGTGTAACCCTGCCCATGCCGTGCGCGATAGGCATCCTTCTCCCGGATCGGGTGGGGTGTGGGCGACCAAACAACACCGAGATCATCATCGCGAATGTAAATCCCGGTCCCAGGCGGATCGGAGATCGGGTCGTTAAACCAGGGCGTGAGGCGATCGTTCTGGCTATTACTGCCCCAGACAAAATCGGCGCCCGACTCAGAAACGAGCGCGCCAAATTTCGAATTGGTCATGATGTTGACCCACGGAAGCGGCGTTTGCTGATCGGGTGCCAGATAGATGACGAATTCCTTTCCATTCTCGGTAAAGCCACCCAGGCCATTGAAGTATTTCAACTCCATGAACGGCAATGGCGCAGAGGGCTCTTCAAGGAACTGCCGACTCGGCGATAGCAGCTGCGGTTTCGCAATAACAGGTGTGGTTGCGGCAAGTTGTTGGCGTAGCGTGCCGCGGGATGCGACCACGACTATTCGCGCGGCGGCCTGAAGTGCGATCAGTTCTTCCTTCGAAATTTTAGTCGCCGAGCGGAGATAAACCCCGCCGGGCTGATCCGCGCTGGTCAAGTGCGCCTGCGCTTCAATGATTCTGCGCAGATCGGCGGTCAATGGTTCTTCGTAGCTGGGCGCTTCCTCGCTTACCAGCACCAGATCGGCCTTCAATCCGCGCAGATGCCAAAACGTGTGCGCAGTTAAAATTTCGCGCACCACTTCAATGTCGCGGATGTGACCGATCATAACGACGACAATCGGCAAGTCGC
>JBKPLX010000026.1:0-6735 GCA_046731855.1 Verrucomicrobiota bacterium
GTGGTGTTTTGGGATGTTTTCGGCGAACAGGGTCATCCGGTGCGGGCCACCGTTTCTGAAATGGGCCCGCTACTGCTCGCGCGGTTACTCGAGCTGAACGACACGCAGGAAGGCGTACTTAACATGGTTTTCAAGATCGCCGACGAAAACGGATTGCTTCTTCTCGATCTGAAGGATCTGCGCGCGATGTTGCAGTACGTGGCTGACAACGCGGATCAATTCAAAACGCAATATGGAAATATCTCCGCAGCCAGCGCCGGAGCAATTCAACGTAGCCTGCTCGCGCTGGAATCGCAGGGCGCCGACAAATTTTTCGGCGAGCCCGCACTCAATCTCGAGGATTTGATTCAAACGCAGAGAGGCAAAGGAACAGTGAACATCCTTGCTGCGGATAAATTGATGCAAAAATCGCCCAAGGTTTACGCGACATTTCTGCTTTGGATGCTCTCAGAGTTGTTCGAGAACCTGCCAGAAATTGGCGATCCGGAAAAACCGAAGCTCGTTTTCTTTTTCGATGAAGCGCACCTGCTCTTCGCTGATGTCGCGCCGGCAGTCGAACAAAAGATCGAGCAAATGGTCCGACTGATTCGGTCCAAAGGCGTGGGCGTTTATTTCGTTAGCCAAAATCCGCTCGACATCCCTGACGTTGTGCTGGGTCAGCTTGGGAATCGCGTGCAGCACGCGCTGCGGGCATTTACCCCGCGTGATCAGAAAGCAGTTAAAGCTGCTGCAGAAACTTTCCGGCAAAATCCAAAGCTGAAAGTGGAGACTGTGCTTACCCAGCTCGCGGTTGGCGAGGCGCTCGTCTCGATGCTGGATGAAAACGGCAGTCCACAAATTGTCGAGCGGGCGAAGATTGTTCCGCCGCGCAGTCAGGTCGGTGCCATCACGGCGGATCAGCGGAAAGAGATCATCGCTTCATCTATAATCGCCGGTCATTACGAGAAAGGGATCGATCGCGAATCGGCTTACGAAAAACTCCAGGCGAGAGCAGGGGAGAAAGCGGAAACCGCCGGCGCACCACCTGTGCCTGCCAGCGCCCCAGCGCCCGAAGGAGAGAAGCCCTCGATATTGGCTGAAGCTCTCGGCACCGCCACCGCTGCATTTCAACCGACAATCGGACCACGCGGCGGACGCTACGATTCACTGGCGACTTCAATGGTAAAAAGTGCGATGCGCGCTGCCAGCAGCTCAATCGGCCGGCAAATCGCTCGCGGAATTCTCGGAGGAATTCTCGGCGGTAGCGGACGGCGAAGGTAGCACAGGCTTCTAGCCTGTGGGGCTAGCGGGCGTTTCGCCTGCTGATTGCGCAAACCATCAGACAAGATGCCTGACGTCCCCACACCCAGGATGGCTATGCTACAGACAAAAATCGCCGGATACGTTTTGCGCACCCGGCGATTTGAATTGTGCGTCGTTTATGGCGTCGGCGCACCGGCCGGGCTGGTGGGCTCTTTCTTTTTCCCCTTGCCCGCTTTCACTTCCACGTCTGTGGCGGTCATCGTGTAGGTAATTTTGACTTTCTCTCCGACCTTAAGGTCGCCCGTGACCTTGGTGCTGGCGTCACGCTTGATTTCCCAACGGTCCTTCCCTTTCTGGACTGCAATCATTGAATCAGTGACTTCGAGGACTGGCCCGGTGACCTGATAGGTCTTCTCCCCTGCGGCAAGAACCGCACTGCTGAGCGCCAGGCCCGCTGCTGCCAATAAACTAAGTGCTGCTTTCATATTCATAGTGACCGATTAGACCGCTTCCTATCACTTCTATTCAAGCGTTTTTGTTAAGGAGCGGCGGTCTCCAGTCCGCAACGCCCAATACGCAGGGTTAGAGGCCAGATAACGTTTCGTATCTGCTCTGGGGCGCCCCATGCAGCGCGAAGGTCGTCCACTATTTGTGTCAACGGATCGTTGCTTTTCGCACTGATGAACCGTTGGGTCGATGACCACGTTCGAAGGTAGCCCACCAGATGATCGAGATTCCACTGAGCTGACATCTCGAACTTCGGCGGATCGATCCTGTGAAACGGGAAGGGGAGATCGGCAAACTGCTCAACGAGCTTGCGTTCCGGTGGCCAGAAAGGACCAACAACCTCGTAGTAGTACCGATTTACAACCTCATCAATCGCCGGATTAATGTGCAACAAATTGTAAGCTGATGCAGCGAGCACGCCGTCCGGCTTCAACACTCGCCGCGCTTCCGCATAAAAACGGTCCAGATCGAACCAGTGTAGTGCCTGCGCGACCATGATCAGATCAACCGTCTCCGATTCGATCCTACTGTTTTCTGCCGGTGCCACCCGATACTCGACGCGCTCGTGCGGTTCAGCATTTCCTATCTGTTTCTCACTCGCATCGGTCGCAATCACACGATCGAACACCGACGCTAATCCGACGGCGGCTTGTCCGTTGCCCGTACCGCAATCCCACGCGAGCCGACGATTCGGTGCGATGCTCCTGAGATAATCAAATAGTTCCCGCGGATAACCTGGTCGGAAGATCGCGTAATCAGCAGCCTGTTTCGAAAAATGATCTTTGAACGTCATACCAGCCTTCCGCTCTTGTGGCGGCGGCTGTGTCTGCCACAAAATGGATGCTACGCCAGTCCTGCTCGGACTGTCACGTTGCTATTCTTTCGGTGGCTCGGGCATTGTTCTGATGCCAACCCGTGCCAGGTACTCGTCAGCTTGCAAGAGATCTGTTCCCGCGCGGTCAACGATCTTGAGCAGATTGTCCATTGACGAAACTTCCTCGAGCTGCTCGGTCAGGAACCACTGGAGAAAATTGATCGTGATGTAATCGTTCTGCTTTCGCGCGAGTTCGACAAGGCCGTTGATTTGATTGGTGACGTGAATCTCCTGATCGAGCGAAAGCTTCACAGCATCGCGTGCCGTTTTAAACTTTGATTTGGGCGCGTCAATCGCCGGAATCATCACGCGTCCACCGGCATCGACGACATATTTGATGAACCGCAGTGCGTGCCCTTTTTCCTCTTCCGCTTGCCGGAAAAAATGCTGTGACAATTGCGGCAACGCTTCCGTCGCAAAATGCGCTCCGATGGCATAATACTGCAACTCCGCGCTGAATTCGTATCCGATTTGCTCGTTTATCGCGTCGATGACTTTTTGACTGGTTAGCATGGCATCCCTCTCGATTGATGTAATGCTTCTCTTAACGCATGAATGCGCGACGATCAATACGGCGAGTAGCGCAACGCGTGGGACTCGATTCTTCTGCGATCGAAGCCGTCAGATATGATCAAAACGAGCAGACATTGGATATCAAGTTTCGAGAGGGACATTGGTATCGTTATCTGCGCGTGCCGGAATTTGTGTATCGAGAACTATTGAACGCGGAGTCGGCAGGGGCGTTTTGGAATGCGGTTAAGGATCAATTCGAGTACGCGAAATTGGATTGAAGGGCTTGTGGGGCTCGGTCGTTCCTGCTCATTCCAGTTTTCTTATCTGATTCATGGGCTATTTCTCGCTGCGAAAACTGCGTGTAATTTCGCGCAGTTGTTCGTTCTCCTGTTGCCAGCGCGACTTGAGTGTCCAGGCGAGAATCTGTTGAAAATGATCGCCGTCATCGACGGTCGTATGAAGAAAAACGACATTAGTCCCGTTTTCCGTACCACTTAGTTCGTCTTGCAAAGCGGGGTGACCATTGATCGTCAGCGGAACAGGCTCAGTAGCCGATGCATTCTTCATCTTTTGCAACATCCGATCGCGTGTCAGCTGATGCTGCTTTTCGACATTGAAATCGTCGGGATCAGCTTTCGCTTCGGTGATTACGATCAAATACATTTCTTTGCGTTTGTCACCGACTTGCAATGACGCCTGCTTATTAAGCTGTGGCAGTTTCGTCCACGGACCGGGGACTATGATCTTCATCCTGCCATCGGCCGAAGCGATTTCCTTTCGTTCAGTCGCAAGCCGATGCAGGCGCTCGCGATCTGACTGGATCATGCCGACAAGCAGCGGGATGCCCAAGATTCCTAGCGCTAAACCGATGTAGCCCAAGATTAGCCCTACCGTGGCGATTCCCTTCCCACGAAACGCGCCGCCGGATTTGCGGATTTTCGACCACGCGATGTGCCCGCAAATAACGGCAGGGATCGCGGTAAAGAGCCAGCCGCCGACAAAAAAAAGAATTGCTAAAACGAGACTCCAAATTGCGGTCGGGGCAGTGCGAGGAGTCGGTTTGGGAACAGGCAGCGGTGGCGGATTTGTTTCATCAGCCATCGTGCCGTTGTAGCGAACGACTTAGTTCAGGGCAAGTTCATAGCCTATGGCCATGGGGCTCGATCCTGCGGCCGCCACAGCCGTCTCTTCAGTTTTGTTCGACCCTAGATCGAGAATTTACAGATTGATATTGTTTCTAGCGACCGCGCCTTGTACTTCGAGAAGAACTGAGTTTGGGTTCTCCAATGCAAAGTCATCGAGACAGGCCGCTGATCCGAAAATTAACACTGGCCGATCTCCGCATGGTGACCGGTCTGGTCATCGGACTGTACGTCACGATGCATCTGTCGAACCACGCGCTTGGTTTGATTTCGGTGCACGCGCAGGAGACGGTGCGCCCATGGGTAATGGCGCTGTGGCATTCGCCGCCGGGACAGCTGCTGTTGTATGGCAGCCTGAGCACCCACGCGGTAATCGCGCTGCTGATATTGTTTCGGCGCCGGCATTATTACATGCCTGCGTGGGAAGCCATCCAAATTCTGCTCGGCCTGGCGATTCCTTATCTGTTGCTCGTCCACATCATAAATACGCGGGGCACGCGCATTCTTACCGGAATCGACATCGATTATACCTACGAGATTGCCAATCTCTGGGTCGATCCCTGGACACGGTTTCGACAAATCGCGCTCGTGTTGTTGGTGTGGGGACATTTTGCCGTCGGTTTGCATTTTTGGTGGCGGCTTTACGGTTGGTATCGGCGGGCGTTCCCAGCTATTCTGCTTGCGTTCGTGCTGATTCCTACCGCGGCACTGCTTGGATTCGCGGAAGTCGGGATGACAATGACAGCACGCGCGCAGAGCGATCCGGGTTGGATGCGTGCGATGAAAGCCCGTGGCGTGCCAGCGGATCCGCAGCGGGCCAAGTTGCGTGCCATGCTAAAGGAGTGGGTCGGACCTTCGTGGATCGTCGTCGTCGGGCTCGTTTTTTCCATCGCCCAGATCCGTAACTGGCGACAACGTCACGCCCGATTCAAAGTGACTTACCCGGAAGCTGTGGTTATCGAAGCACCAAAAGGCATGTCCGTACTGGAGGTAAGTCGAATGGCGCGGCGCGCTCACATGTCGGTTTGTGGAGGGCGAGCTCGGTGTACCACCTGTCGCGTACAAATTGCGAAGGCAACCGGGGAACTGCCGGAAGCGAACGAACTTGAAGCGGCTGCTCTTCGGCGAATTGGCGCGCCAGGTAACGTGCGCCTGGCTTGTCAACTGAGACCACAGGTGGACTTGACGGTGCAGCCGCTTCTGCACCCGGGCATCGTCGCAGAAGCGTACACCGCCGAAGGCCGGCAGGAATTCGGGGAAGAGCGAGAGGTTACCATTCTATTTGTTGACATTCGTGGTTCCACCTCTCTGGCGGAAACGCGGCTGCCATATGACGTCGTTTTTCTGCTGAACTCCTTGTTTGTTGCATTAGCCGAAGCAATCGAAAAGTCCGGAGGATACTATTCCAATTTTACCGGGGACGGTTTGATGGCGTTATTCGGACTGAATGGAACACGTGCGGAAGGTGCCAGAGCTGCACTGCGCTGTGCGCTCGCGATGTTCCATAGTGTTGACAGCCTGAACGAACGGCTCGCGCGCGAATTGGAGGCGCCCTTGGCCATCGGCATCGGCATTCATACTGGCCAGGCTATCGTTGGCCAAATGGGACCGCCGAAGACGCCGATCGTGTCCGCGATCGGTGATTCAGTAAACACTGCTGCACGGCTGGAAAGGACGACCAAGGAACTGGGCGTGCCGTTAATTGTCTCGGCAGAGACACTGCGGGCGGCTGGGGTGAACAAATCCGCCATACTAACACAGGTGTCGTTACGGGGACGCGCTGCAACAATGCCCGTAAGTGCGCTCGACGAGGCAGGTCTTCGTCAGATTCTGACTTGAAGCCCCACTCCCGTACGCTCACCCCGCTACGCTAGCGGCCTTGACCGTCGATCTCGCGGTTCCCAACGGCTCGATTCTCTATCGAGTAGCCATCTTCAGAAAGTCAGAAAGCAAAACGCCCGATGAGATAACTCACCGGGCATTTAGTTCTGGCGACGTCCTACTCTCGCACGGCCTATCGCCGTACTACCATCGGGGCTGCAGCGTTTCACTTCCGTGTTCGGAATGGGAACGGGTGGGGCCACCGCGCTAGGGTCACCAGAAATCCGAGCCGGGCTGGCGGTTGCGGCGCTTCGCGCCGACGCGGATCTCTGGAGACGATGTCGATCTTTCAAAGAACTGCTGATTCGTTGATATCTACATACAAAGTTTGGGAACACGCACTTCAAGGCTTCGTTTTGTTTTGAGATCTTTCGTCTCTTCTGTTTGCCGTTCCGCGCAAGCGGAACGGGTTAACAGAAAAGTAAAAGATCAAGCCGGACGGGTTATTAGTACTCCTGAGCTGAACACATTACTGTGCTTACACCCGGAGCCTATCAACGTGGTGGTCTACCACGACCCTTCAGGGAGATCTCATCTTGGGATAGGCTTGGCGCTTAGATGCTTTCAGCGCTTATC
>JBKPLX010000027.1:0-21533 GCA_046731855.1 Verrucomicrobiota bacterium
GACGCCTTTATTTTTGTCGATCCAGCCATAAGTCGTCAAAGCTTTGTCGGCCTCCTCGCGCAACGTTTTTAAATTCTCTACGCGTTTTTTCGCCCGAGTCTCTTCGTAATCGCTTCCCCGCGGCGCCGGCCCGATAATCGCGAGCACAATCACGGCAAAAAGGACGAAGAGAAGCACAATGCCGAACCATGACGACCAGGGAGCACGTGCGTGGGCAACTTGACGAAGTGATTCGGTATCAGCCATATCAGTTCACCAAGTTCAAAGATTCAATCAGGCGCGGATCGCGGACGGGAAAGAGAGAAGTCCGAGGCACAATTCGCAGATAAACGAAACCGAGCGTTGCACCGATGGCGATCAGGGAAAGCAAATCCCAGATGCTGACATGCACGCCGGTGCCATGCAGCGCAGGCAAAACGATGATGTACATGTCGAGCAACTGCATACACAGAATCCAGACCGCAACCCAGCAAAGGTGCCGGGGCTCCTTTTTGATCGAACGCAAGAGAAGAATCCCAAAACAGATAAAGAAGCGCCCGACCACCAGCAGCATGCTTAACGCCCACCACGATTCAGTGTTTCGGGTGATGAAGAATTCTGTCTCCTCCGGAATGTTCGCATACCAGATAAGCATGTACTGCCCGAACCCGATGTAGGCCCAGAAAATGCAGAAGGCCAGCATCCATTTCCCCATAATGTGGTAATGCTCGAGAGTGATGATGTCCTTCAAATATCCAGCCCGTCGCAAGGCTGTGATGACCAGGACAAGCAGCGACATCGAGCTCCCAGCTGCGCCCGCGAAGATGTACACGCCAAACATGGTGGAGAACCAGTGATAGTTCAGGCTCATTAGCCAATCGAACGCACCAAAGGTTAGACAAAGCGCGAACATGGGCAGGCTGATAAACGCGGCCTTGCGCATTAAGATGGTGAACCGCGGATTTCCATCCTTATCCTGTTTCACCGATAAGCGGCGCAAAACGAGCGCTGCGGAAAGGAAAAAACCGAGAAACACGATGGCGCGGATTAGAAAGAAAGACCAATTGAGATAGGCGCGCTTCGCATCAAGCGCATGTTCGACACCAGGCGGGATGTCCATCCAGGAGTACAGATGGCGTCGCAGGAGAAGGATCGGCACAAACAGAATCGCCAGCACCACCAGTAACACCGCAATGTTTTCCAACTGGCGGCGCACAACTACCGACCAGTCGGCATCGGTGGCGTGATGTACGATGGTCCAGAAAAAGCAGCCAGCGCAAAGCGTGAAGAAAAATGCAAAAGCAAAGAGCCACGAATAGCTGAATTGATGCGGATTTAGAAATGCGCCCACGACGCAAAGCGCGAGCGCGACAATGGCAATCAATCCCAAAAGCGAGGAGAGGCCTGCAAAGCGGTTGCTTTCGAAATATTCGCCTTCGGGTGTTGGGACGGTGTGGGAACGTTCGCTCATTTTGCTGTAGCCGGCGGCGGTGACGCCGGCTTCTCCAGTTCTGCGCGCCGATCCTTAGGAACATCGGCCACGGTTGCGTTTTGGCTGCGCTGTAACGCCCGCAGATACGCGATGATCGCCCAGCGATCAGGAACAATGATGTTTGGCCCGTAGGCCATCATCGTGTTTTTGCCGTTGGTGATCGTATTGAAAATCTCGCCATCGGACATTTTGCGGAGTCGTTCATCCTGAAGCGAAACCACAGTGGCGAGTCCATACTGCTTTGTGATTCCGTTACCTGCTGCGGTAGCGCCGTGACACATGACGCAAGTGATATTGAAGCGCTGTTGCCCGCGCTCCATCAGCTCAGGCGTCACTGGAACCGGAATGCCCGTTCCCCATTGATCGCCCATTTTGCCCGTGTTGTAGTAGTCAGTGCCGGCACTGAAGCTGGCCGCCGGATGCGACCAGGTCACGGTAGCCAGGGTCGCTGACCCCGGCAGGACGGCCTCACCGATACCAGCTACAGGGCTCGGTTTTGGCATCTCATACCCAATCGGCACCGTGCCCGCAACTGGCAGACGTGGTCCACGTCCATCTGCAAAAAGATCGAGCGGTGCTTGCGCACGAACCTTCATCTGGCGCACCATATCGGGGAAAACTTCAGTCGGCGGAGCCGTGCTTTTCTGCCCGCGAAACCCAAAGACGGCGAGGATCGCGATCCCACAGAGAATAAAAATCACCAGAAAGCCGCGCAACATATTCAGTCCTCGTGCACAATGGTGATGTGTTCGCCCCCGGTTTTTTCCAATAATTCGCGCACACCGTTTTCAGTGAACCGCGGATCGCGTGATTCGATTGCCAGGAAGAATCCGTCGTTGCTCACGCGAATAAACCGTTCCCAATTGAACATTGGGTGGTACCAGCGGGGCAATCCGTTCATGCCAAGCATCGAGAAGAATGCGGCGAACGCCCCGAAAAGGACCGTCAGTTCAAACATGATCGGGAAGAACGCCGGGACGGTCCAGAAATTCCACGGCTTGCCGTGCACATCGAGCTTATAGAGAATCGATGAGGGCCCAAATTCAACCACAGCAGCCGTTAGAAGACCGGTGACGCCCCCGAACAAAACCCATCCGCTCAACCAGGATTTTCCCAGCCCCATTGCCTCGTCCATTCCGTGGATCGGAAACGGAGAATAAACGTCCCAGCGTTTGAAGCCGGCATCACGAACCTGTTTGGCTGCTTCGTAAAGGGCGGCCGCGCTGGGATATTCCGCAGCCATGGCGTACACATTGTGGCCGGCAGGAGTCCTCATCATCGTGTGCGCTCCTTTCCACCGGACGATACCGATTGGGCCCCAGGTGGGTGGCCATAATGCGGGTCCGCCTCCGGCACTGCCGTTTTTACCTCTGACATGGCAATCATCGGCAGAAATCGGATGAATAGCAGGAACAGCGAAGTGAAAATTCCGATCGTGCCGAGATACGTCCAAATGTCTACCCACGTCGGGTGAAACACTCTCCAGGACGATGGCAGAAAATCGCGGATCAAACCACCGGCGATAATGATAAAGCGCTCAAACCACATGCCTGCGTTCACACACATGCAGACGAAGAAAACAACAAACACATTCCTCCGGCACCACTTGAACCAGAAAAGTTGGGGCGAAAGGCAATTGCAGAAAAGCATGCCAAGCCACCAGTACCACCAATAGGGACCGAAGATGCGGTTCCAAAAGGCGAACTTTTCGTAGGAATTGCCGCTATACCAAGCGACGAAAAACTCCATTGAATAGGCGTAGGCGACGAATGAGCCGGTTAACAAAATGATCTTTGCCATTTTATCGACGTGCTGAGGAGTAATCACGTCGTGCAGTTTGAATATGGCACGCGCCGGAAGGAGAAGGGTCAGCACCATCGCGAACCCGCCGAAGATTGCGCCGGCAACGAAGTAAGGCGGAAAGATTGTGGTGTGCCAGGTCGGTATAAGCGTCGAAGCGAAATCGAATGACACCACGCTGTGCACCGAAAGGACCAGCGGCGTAGAAAGGCCGGCCAAAAGCAGGTATGCCATTTCGTAATGGCGCCAATTGCGATTGGATCCGCGCCAGCCGCACGCGAAAATTCCGAAAAGAAACTTTCTGACCTTTGTGGTTGCCCGATCACGCAACGTCGCCAAATCCGGAATCAACCCGGTGTACCAAAACAGGACGGAGACAGTAAAATAGGTCGAGACCGCAAACACGTCCCACATCAGCGCGCTGCGGAAATTTTGCCAGATACCCCAGTTGTTTGGTATCGGGGCCATATACCACGCCATCCAGAACCGCCCGACGTGGATGCCGGGGAAGATCGCCGCGCAGATAACCGCAAAAAGGGTCATCGCCTCCGCCGAACGATTGATCGACGTGCGCCATTTTTGCCGAAGCAAAAACAGAATCGCAGAGATAAGAGTGCCGGCGTGCCCGATACCGATCCAGAAAACGAAATTGGTAATGTCCCAGGCCCAGCCTACTGGGATCTGGTTTCCCCAGGTGCCGACGCCGGTGGAAATCTGGTAGCCAATGCAAAAAAGTCCGAAGGTCGCAACGCTTGCAGTGATGGTGAAGGCCACCCACCACCACCGGGGCGGGGTTTGCTCCACCACTCCGGAGATCCGTTCCGTCAGCCAGTTAAAATTGCGCCGGTGCAGAACAAGCGGGACGCGTGCGATCTGCTGTTCCGCCTCTTCGATCGTCTCTGGTGCTGTTGGTGCTCCGTCCATGCTTTATGGAAGATCGACCTGCGGCCTGCGCGCAGACAAAATGTCTATGTTCTTGTTCCTCATTCCGGCAATTTCTCCTCAAAACTTGCGATCCCGATGTTTTCCGCGTCGGGCATTTTCGGGTTTGGATTGCGAATGCGCGCGAGATAACTGACTCGTGGGACGACGTTCAAATAGTCGAGGATCCGATAATTCCGATCCTGCTGTTTCATTTTTGACACACGGCTTTCTGGATCCTTGATATCGCCAAAGACAATCGCTTCGGTGGGACACGCTTGCGCACAGGCCGAGGTGAAAGAATCGCGCGGGATTCTCGTCTCTGGCGAAGCGCCGGCGCGCGCGAGCGCCGCGATCTTTGCCTCCTCGATGCGTTGCACGCAGAACGTGCATTTCTCCATCACACCGCGCATCCGCACCGTAACGTTTGGATTTTTCTGCATCTTGATCGTGTCGGGTGCGCCTTTTGTTGTGAGCGGCGCGAAATATTCTTCGTAGATGTTTAACGCCCCGACGACTTTTCTCTTGCCGACGGGTCGCTGGTTGTAATCGAAGAAATTGAATCGGCGCACCTTGTAGGGGCAGTTGTTCGAGCAAAATCGCGTGCCGATGCAGCGGTTGTAAGCCATGACGTTTAGGCCGTCCTCGCTGTGAACGGTCGCGTTGACGGGGCAAACCGTTTCGCACGGCGCGTTCTCGCAATGCTGGCACGGCATCGGTTGATGCACGATCTCGGGATTCTCTGGCCACTCGCCGCGGTCCTGGTTGTACGGTTTCCGGCTGGCGTAATAGCGATCTATCCGGAGCCAGTGCATGATTCGGCCATGCGAAACTTGTAGCTTGCCGACGACGGGCACGTTGTTCTCAGCCTGACAAGCGATCACACACGCACTACACCCCGTACACACGTTCAAATCGATACTCATTCCCCACTGCTGCGGTGCCTTCAGCGGCGGATGCGTGTAGATGCTGGGCGGCGGATGCGGCAGTTCTTCCTCTCTGGGAATTTTTTTCGCGAACTCACTATTTTCGCGGTAGCCTTCCAAAGTCGCTTCGCGCACAAGACCGCGGCCCTCGATACTGAATTGCTCCTGTGTAATTGAGAACGGGTACGTGCGACCACCCTTTGTCACCTGCACGCTTTCAATCCCCTCCCCCCCAGCGGTGACGAAATACGGATTTGCCGCCGTTCGTAGAAAGTAGCCGTTGAAACCTGACTGTTCCGCAATGCCTCTTCTTTCTTTCAGCGCGCCACCCGCGTATGGCAGCCCGTCGAACTCCGGCATTTTTCGCCCGTAACCCAGCGGGATCGAAACGGAATTGTCGGCGTGACCAGGAGACACGAGTGTCGCGATGACCAGTTCGCGTTTGATTGGCTGGCCGCCGGCGCTCTTTTCGTTAATTGTGATCTGTATCAAATCGCCAGTCAGCACGCCGAGCTTTTTTGCATAGGCAGGACTAATCAGTGCCGCGTTGTCCCAGGTAAGCTTGGTAATGGGATCAGGTAATTCTTGAAGCCAGCCGTTGTTGGCATAGCGGCCGTCGTCCATCGAATAACTGGCTGTCAGCACAATCTCTGGTGAATCTGGCGTCGGTGCCGGCGGCAATGTCCACGGACTTTGATTCTCCTGGGCGCCTGCATTCGCACTAAAACCCGAGGGCTGATCACGCGGCTGAATATGCGCTGCAAAACCATCGTGAAGGAAACGCCACCACGTAGTTTGAAAATCGCCAGGCGGATTTGTAGAGCGGAACGTTTCCTGAACCAGCTCTGGTCCTTCAATTTTCGGCCCACCGAGCAAAGCGTTGAGAAACTCGATTTCTGAAAGACCGCCGAAGATCGGCAAAATCATCGGCTGGATCGACAAGTAATCGCCCCCGGCAGTCAGCGCGTCCCCCCATGATTCCAGGAAATGTGCAGCCGGGACGTGCCATTGGCTCAATGCTGATGTGGCATCCTCGTGATAGCCGAGCCGGACAATCTCGGGCACCCGTTTTTGAAGCTCAGACCAATCCAAGGGGAGATTTTTTTGTTTGTCCTGAGCCAATCCCCGCGGCGCGTTGTAAATCGGGTCGCCTCCAAGGATGAAAAGGTGTTTGATTCGCCCGTCGTTAATATCAGCCGCGAGTTGAGAAATCCCGATTGTTCTCGGGTTACGCGGGGTTTGGCGAACAACCAGTGTCTGGCCGACATTTTTGAGTGCCGCATTAATCGCGTACGCAAGTAGGTGCACGGCAACCGGCTGAGATGGACCAACGAGCACCAGACTGGCTCCGGGTTTTGCTATTAGATCATTTGCCAAACCGCTGACCCATTTCTCATCGAAGGTCGCAGTTCCGGATGCACTCGATGGCGGTGCCTGGAAATTTGCCATCACCGATCCGAGACTCGAATCGTTTGTTCCCGCTAGAATTTTAGTTGCCAGCGCGTGCACTACGGCTGCGATCTGGCTAGCCGGACAACGGAGCCGATGGTCTGCCATCGCGCCCGTGAGCGAGAACCGACTTTCCACAACATAAAGCCGGTTCATGCTGTCTTTGGGCGTGCTCACACGCCGCCGCGCGCTAAATGCGCGGACTGACGCCAAATCACCCTGACCGCAATCAAGAAAATCGCTGTCCAATGCAAGAACCACGTCGGCGCGATCGAATTTGGGAATCACGCGCGCACCAGCGCCGAACGCATTCTGCGTGGCTGCGATTGTCCCCTGACTCAATAGCGGCTCGTAAACGCACCAGCGCATACCTGGAAGATTTTTTTCCAACTCTCCCCGCAAACGCTCGCGCGTTGGCGAATTCGTTTCTTCCACGAGAAACGCCACGCTGTCGCCGTGATCAGCGAGAAGCTTATTGCGAAGGTCCTTCAGATAAGCGTCGAAATCTTCGCGCTTGGTCGTTTTCCCATCACGGACAAACCGTTTGGATCGGGTCGGGTCGTACAGGTCCAGGATCGACGCCTGAGTGAAGGTGTCGGTCGCCCCACCAGTAGCCGGATGCAACGGATTGCCATCCAGCTTAATTGGACGCCCGTCCACTGTTGTGACGAGAAGCGGAATGGCGCCATTGCGCCGTGGCATTGCCGTCGCGTAGTACAGAAATTTTCCGGGAATCGTCCATTCAACGTTTTTTGTGAACGGAACGAGGTGCAGCTCGGGTCTTCGACAACTCGTTAGGCCGACCCCCGCGAGCGCCATGGATGCCCCCATCAATTTCAGGAAATCGCGTCGCGACCACTCGTCACCGTTCAGCTCCGCTGCGCCCTGTGGAAATTCGCGTTCGAGCCACTGCCGGAATTCGGGCGAATCGCTGTACTCGCCCAGGCTGCGCCAGTAATGCTTGCCGGTTGGTGGCTCCGGTGGATGTTGGAATACCCGTTTCATCGGTGGCACCCCTGACAGTTCGTCGGCGGATTGATGTTCCAGTGCTCTTTCAACGTCTGGCCAATCTCTGCCTGGGTAAGTTTCTTTTTCTTGGAAAAATCCTCGCCAGAATCATGCGGCTGTCCGTACTTCGCCACAAATTCCGCTGGTTTCACATCGTCCGGTTTCCAATCAAGATCGAACACCTGATCGTCCGGCCGCAGAAAATTTTCGGGATGCCGATGACATTCGAGGCACCACGCCATGCTATGCGGCTTGGCCAGATACACCGTCGACATATGATTGACAGAACCGTGGCAACTGAAACAGCTGATGCCCCGGTTCACGTGGGCCGCGTGATTGTAATAAACGTAGTCGACGGTGCGATAGATCCATACCCACTCCACCGGGTTACCGGTTTTCCAGCTCGTCCGCACCGGCTCCAGTTTCGGATTATCTTTTTGCACCTGTGTATGGCAATTCATGCACGTCTGGGTGTTCGGCACATTGGACTGGGCTGCCATTTCCACAAAGCTGTGACAGTAGCGGCAATCCATTCCCAGTTGCGAAACGTGGATGTCGTGCGGAAACGGCACCGGCTGGATCGGTTCGTAGCCAACCTTTGTGTACTTTGGCGTGGCGTAATACCAGGTTGCCGCGCTCAATCCGCAGACCGCAATGATGCCGCAGATCACCAGTTTGAGCGGTATCCAGTTGGTCCAGCGTGGAAAGAAGTTGGCCATGGGATATCACGCAAATGCGGCGTCGCCGGACATCACCAGCCACCACAACCGATGAATGTTGAAATCAGAATGCGCTGCGTTCAGACGGTCCAAAAGGGTTAAGGTTTCTCGCCCGAGGGGAAGCCAAGATTCTATAAATCTGTCTCGTGGTAGCAAAATAAAATTCATCATTCAATTCACGCCGACAAAAAGCGTTCGCCTTTTCCGTTACAGAAAAGCGAACAATTGGCAAAACTGATGACGACAAAAGTTCGGCGGCACGTCAAGCCTGGAAGCGCGACATTTGATTCTACAGAGGAATTTGTCAGCCTCATTCCTGCAGCATTTAGTAGGACGGCCCATGAATTCGACACGAAAACGACGACTGGTTTTGTTTCTAACTGGATTTTTCATTGTCGGAATGGCAGGCGCTGACGATGTCGATCTTCTTCTGACGAACGGGAACGTTTACACCGTCACGGAGAAGCAACCGAAGGTCGAGGCGGTGGCAGTAAAGGCCAGCCGAATCGTTTTCGTTGGCTCTAATGACGACACGAAAAAATTCCACGCAGCGAAGATTGTCGATCTTCACGGTCGAACGCTCGTGCCCGGCTTTACTGATTCGCATTGCCACATCTTCGGTATCGGCGAGCGCGAAATGCGATTGAGCCTGGAAGGTACACATTCGCTTGAAAACCTTCTGGCGACGGTGAAACAGCGCGTCGACAAAACGAGCCCCGGCAAATGGATCACTGGACGCGGTTGGATCGAAACGTTTTGGAAGCCGCCGCAATTTCCAACGCGCCAGGACCTTGACAAGATCGCGCCAAACAATCCTGTATTTCTCACACGCGCGGATGGTCATGCCTCAGTTGCTAATTCGGCCGCGCTTAAAATTGCAGGAGTCTACCGGAACACGCCGGACCCGTTTGGCGGCCAAATTTTGAAAAAGAACGGCGAGCCAAACGGAATGTTGCTCGATAAGGCGCAGGACCTTGTCGCAAAAAACATTCCAAAAGCTACTCAGGCGGAGTGCGAAGAGGCGCTGCTACATGGAATCGACCGCGAGGTGAAACTCGGCTGGTGCGAAATTCAGAACGCCGGCAGCCACAAGGAAGACATCGATGTCATCCAGAAAGCATTCCAGGCCGGCAAAATCAAAATTCGATTCGTCAACGCCGTCTACGGTCCCGGCCAGGATGCGGAGAATTTCTTGCGCGAAGGACCCATTATCAACGCGTTCGATCATCGTTTCACCCAGCGCACGATCAAAGTGCTGTTCGACGGCGCGCTGGGCTCCCGCGGCGCAGCTCTACTGAAGCCGTACAGCGACGCTCCTGAAACTTCGGGTCTTCTCAGGGAGAAACCTGAAGACCTTCGACCGATGTTTGAAGAAGCGCTTCGCCGCGGCATCCAGGTGGAAACACACGCGCTCGGCGACCGGGCTAACCGACTAATTCTCGATCTATACGAGCAGGCGTTCAAAGCCGTGCCAGCCGACGAACGGAAAATTCGCGAACCACGCTGGCGAATCGAGCACGCTCAGATTGTCGATCCAGAGGATATTCCCCGGTTCGCCAAACTTGGCGTGATCCCGTCAATGCAGCCATCGCATGCGATCAGTGATCTGTTTTTCGCTCCGGCTCGACTTGCAATGGATCGTCTGGCCGGCGCGTATGCGTGGCAAAGTTTCCTCAAGAGCGGCTCTATCATTGCAGGGGGTTCCGACGCACCTGTTGAACGTGGCGAACCGATGATTGAATTCTACGCCGCCGTCGCGCGCAAAAGCATCAAGGGCGAGTCAGGCGAAGGCTGGCATCCCGAGCAAGCCGTTTCGCGTGAAGAGGCGCTGAAAATGTTTACGCTCTGGCCAGCCTACGCCGCATTCGAAGAAAAGGACAAAGGCTCAATCGAAGTCGGCAAGCTTGCTGATTTCACTCTCCTGTCACGAGACATCATGAAAATTCCTGAAGCGGAAATTCTTGAAACAGAGACCGAGATGACAGTCATTGGCGGTGAGATTGTTTACGTGCACTGAGTGCGTCGTAAACTTTAACTTTTCATGAACCACGACCACGCGCACCGGTTTCTCAGAGCGAGTCATCCGCGAATGGCGGAGTTGATCGCGCGCTCGCGGCGCTACAACATTACGCCGGCGGTTTCCATTCGGCCGTTCGACGCCCTTGCCGAATCAATTGCTTATCAGCAACTGAGCGGCAAAGCTGCAGCCACTATTTTTGGCCGGGTCCGCGCTCTCTATCCGAAAAGGAAATGGCTCGATCCCGAACAACTTCTCGCAACGCCGGATGAAACACTTCGCGCCGCTGGACTTTCTCGCGCAAAAGCTGCCGCGCTAAAAGATCTCGCTGCGAAAACTATCGACGGCACCGTACCATCGGGCCGCGCGCTTATCCGCATGACCGATGATGAGATCATTACGCGTCTGACTACGGTGCGCGGAATCGGCCGATGGACAGTCGAGATGCTTCTTCTTTTCGACCTCGGCCGGCCGGATGTCTGGCCCGTTGACGATTACGGAGTGCGCAAAGGTTTCGCGAAAACTTTCCGTCGACGAAAACTCCCCACTCCAAAACAGCTCATGAAGTTCGGTGAAAAATGGCGTCCCTTCCGTTCGGTGGCCGCCTGGTACTTCTGGCGAGCGCTGGACAAGTCAGAAGAGTTAAAAGGTTGAAAGGTTACAACAGTTGAGACGGATTCCTTTTTTTGAACGCTTGTGACTTCGTAACCCTTTAGCCCTTCTACCGGTTTAACCTTGCGCTCCGTTGTGCGTCTCATTAGAACGAGCGCATTATGGCGATGATTCATGTTAACCGAGGCGCAACAAGTTTGGGCGCATTTTCCGAAGAAGAAGTTCGCGAAGGTCTGCGCACTGGCCGTTTCGTTCCCACGGACATCGGGTGGCGCGAAGGAATGGCAAACTGGCAGCCGCTCTCGCAGTTCCCGGAATTGGAAGCGGGGGCGCCTAGTGCACCGCCTGCGCAGATCGGCGCACCCGCAACTACAGAAACTGCCGCCCAGCACAGCGGCCTGCCGTGGGAGCACCGTCAAGAGCGTGGCTTTTTCAACGCGTTTGTCGAGACCCTGGTGATGGTGCTCACGAAACCGAGCGAAGCGTTCGCAGTGATGAAACGCGAAGGCGGCGTCGGCGAGCCGCTCATTTACGCGCTTATCGGTGGGTGCCTCGGAGGGCTGGTCTCTGCTCTGTTCTCTCTGGGCTTGCAATCCGCTGGCCTCTTCGCTGATCGTCACGACACGTTTAGCGCAATGGCTGGCATGGGCGTTGGCTCCGCGGCATTTATAGTTCTGCTACCTCTGTTCGTTGTAGTCTGGCTGTTCATCGGTAGCGCCATCGTGCACCTCTGTTTGATGATCGTCGGCGGCGCAAATCAATCATTTGAAACCACTTTTCGCGTCCTTGCTTTCACTCAAGGCTCCACCGGCCCTTTGCAGATGATCCCGGTTTGTGGTGGACTGATCGCTTTCGTTTGGGCGCTCGTTTGCACCTGCATCGGATTGGCGCGCGCCCACGAAACCGATACTGGCCGCGCTGTGCTTGCGGTTTTGCTTCCGCTGATTGTCTGTTGCGGTGGCATATTCCTTCTCTTCATGTTCGGCGGGCTGGCGCTCCTTCAACACACCTCGACCCACTGAACTATGCAGGTTGTCGCGCGGCGGTTGAAACGGGGAGAAATCGATTACGAACTGCTGTGGCTGGGTGCGTCGCTTGCCTCGCTCGGCGTCGCGGTTGGTTGGTTTACGCTCGGTTTGCCATGGCCACGCTGCGCTTTTCATCAGATCACCGGTCTGCCATGCGTCACGTGCGGCATGACCCGGTGCGGGATTCAATTTTTTCACGGCCACTTTTCTGCGGCGTTGAAATGGAATCCACTCGTCTTCGCAGCACTCTGCGGCCTGACAGTGTTTGATCTCTACGCGTTCGGGGCGCTCGCAACGCGCGGGCCGCGTTTGCGGATCTGTCTTTACAAGCAAACGGCGAAAACGTTTGTGCGTGGCGCGGTCATCGCGGCGCTCGCGCTGAATTGGATTTATCTGCTGATTCACTGGCGCGATTTTTAATAGTGGAGCGATGGAGCGCCGGAGTATTGAAATGTTGGATTAGGGAAAACTCATTACTCCATCACTCCTGTACTCCAGTGCAGAATTTTCGTGCACTTCTTGTGCTTCGTGGTTGAACTTCTGGCACCATGCGAATTCTGGTCACTGGCGGGGCGGGTTTCATCGGCTCTCATCTGGTTGAACGCTTGCTCGCGGCCGGGCACAGCGTCGCCATCCTCGATGACTTCAACGATTTCTACGATCCGCGACTCAAGCATGCAAACATCGCCCGTTTCGCCAAAGATGTGGCAGTTCACCATGTCGATCTTCGAGATGATGCGTTAGTGCGGAATTTGTTTCATCACGAAAAATTCGAAGTGATCGCGCATTTGGCCGCTCGCGCTGGCGTTCGACCATCAATTCAGCACCCACAGCTGTACTACGACACCAATGTCACCGGAACATTGCATCTACTCGAAGCGGCACGCGTGACGGGCCTTGAAAAATTCATCTTCGCCTCCAGTTCGTCGGTTTATGGCGCCTCGAAGATCGTGCCCTTTTCTGAGAATCAAGGTCTGACTCAGACGCTCAGTCCGTATGCCGCGACAAAAATTGCCGGTGAATTCCTTTGCTCGACTTACTCACACCTTTACCAGTTGCGCGTCGTGGCGCTCCGTTATTTCACTGTGTACGGTCCGCGGCAACGGCCGGATTTGGCGATTCATCAGTTCACGCGACGCATTTACGCCGGCCAGCCAATCGAGCAATTTGGCGACGGCACAACGCGACGCGATTACACTTATATTGATGACGTAATTCAGGGAACGATGGCCGCGCTCGATTACGAAGGACCGCGCTTCGATATTTTTAATCTGGGTGAGAGCGACACGATTCAGTTGAAAGACCTGATCGTTGCGATCGAAAACGCGCTCGGGAAAAAAGCGAAAATCAACCGGTTGCCGGAGCAACCAGGCGACATGCCCCTAACTTGCGCGGATATTTCCAAAGCAAGAAAACTGCTCGGCTACAATCCAACTACCCCGTTGAGCCAGGGACTGCCGAAGTTCATCGATTGGTTTCTTCAAATCCAAAGAACGGCGCGCCCGGAGTGACCGCTCCTAGAAACGAAGTGCGACGCGCCCCGCGAGGTAGCTGGGCAGTCTTATGCATGTGGTTTCATTCAGTTGCCGCTTCGAATATACCTCGAGGCATTATCATTTCCCAAACATGTGTTGTAACCTTTTTCCTGTGATTTCGAGGTTATCATTCGATCAACGCGCCTGCTTTGTTGCGGGGCAGGCGAAATCGGGCACGACGCTCCTGGTGGCGTTGCTCGATAATCATCCACAGTTACTCGTGTTGCCGGAAGAAACCGCTTATTTCCCTACCGTTCTTACGAAATACGCGCCGCGCGGTCGTCGCGCGCAGTTTGATTATCTCACCAAACAATCGTTATCGAATGTGCTTTTCGGCGGGCCATGCAAATGGGGCAAGCGAAATTACGCGACGTTCCCACGCGAGAAATTTCTGGAGACGTTCGAGCAGGCGGCATTCGATCCTGCCAATGCGCAGGAAGATCTGCTCGTGTTAATGGTCAAGGCGTACGCGGCAGCACTGGAACGTCCGCTCGACTCCATCGGGCGCTGGGTGGAAAAAACTCCGGCTAATCGCAATCACATTCCAGAAATTCTTCGGCGTTTTCCGCACGCGAAAATTCTCGTCACACTGCGCGATCCGCGTGCCATTCTTGCGGCGCAAATTGCGCTTGAGAAAACAAGACAAACAGGAAGGTTCTCGACCTATTACGTGATCGCCCACTGGCTCGTCGCTGCCGGACTGGCGCGGCGTGTGCGCGATGGTGAAATTCCGGGTTTTGTGGTGCCGTATGAGCAATTGGTCTGCGAACCCGCCAGGACAATGGAAGGAGTTTGCGCTTACCTCGAGATCAGTTTCGATCCGGAAACGGTCCTGACACCGACAAAAGTGGGCCGGTTTTGGAGCGGTAACTCAGCGGCGCGGATCAACTTTTCGGAGATCAGTGCAGAACCGGCAACGCGCTGGCAGCGGCAACTGTCCGAAGATGAAATCGGATGGGTGGAATGGCATTGCCGCGAACTCATGCCGGAATTCGGGTACGAGCCAAAACTACACCGACGCGAACTGCGAGCGTTTGTGCGTCCAATTCGCGGCGAACGTCCGCGAGAATACATAAAGTCGCGCGCGTATTCATTGCGCGATCAAATCATCCGCTAATTATCATCCCGAGCCAGGTTCTGAGTCGATTCCTTGGAAGGGCCTCACGATCGAAGTGTGCGCCACACAGATTAAACGGTATGGTATAGGCTGTGTGAGATCCCGGGCTTCGCTCGGGATGACACCGTGAAAATCGTTAATCATTGGATTACTTGCATTCAGCCGCGATCTAAGCCATAATTCCGCCGAGATGCCGGGAATGTTGTTCAATGTTCCGAGCCTCCGTTTTCCACGACGATCCAGTTTTTCCGACACCGTGATGCGAACTTTTGCATCCTCGCTGCGTCGTTGGTTGAGTGCGCGGGCTCGCGGTTCAAGAGAAGTGGATTCCCGGCTCGACGAGGCGGAGTTTCCAACGGCGTCGCAGAGTGCCTTGTTTGAATGGGCTCTGGATGATTGGCGCGCTGCGGACGGTGTCCCGAATGCTTTCGGGACGCTCCGCCCATATGACAACTGGACTAAACCTAAGGATCAACATGAACTCTTATTCAACGGGGAGACGCTCGCACCGCTCGCGCGGCGGCTCCCGACGCCGCGGCAATGGCCCCGCGCGTCGTCAGCGAGAAGAACCGAAAGAGCAAAAAAAGACATTCTGGCAGCGAATTGCCGCATTTTTTGGAAATGGCGCAACGAAGCCAGAAGCAGCCGCGCGCAATGGTGCGCAGCTTTCGCGACCAGCACGCAAGCCTGAACGGATTGAAGTTACTTCGCCACGTCTGTACGTAGGTAACTTGTCTTTCGACGCAACCGAGAGCGATCTTTTTGAATTGTTCAACGGAGTTGGACACGTTCAAAATGCGGAGGTCGTAAGTTACCGCCATAACCAGCGTTCAAAAGGCTTTGCTTTTGTACAGATGCAGACCGTCGAGGAAGCGAAGCGCGCCGTGGAAGAATTGCACGATAAAGAATTCCTCGGCCGCAGGTTGGTAGTGAGCGGCGCCAAATCCGGCGAACATCGCGCGCGCTGACGACCGCGATTATCTCATCGGGAGAGCATGCGCTTTGTACGCGGCTCTCCCGATTCTTTTTTAAAGGCATTTGTCACATAGGTGCTTTGGCCCTGCAACCGCGCAGAGCGGCGTCCCTACCTTTTTATCTCCAGATAAGTTCGCGACTGGACGTGATTAGTCCCAGGCTGCAATTCTTCGATGCGCATCTGTTTTAAGAACCAGCGGCCTTCAATCTTCTGCGCGGAAACCACTTCGAAACGCTTGGCCAATTGGGCATTCCAATCGTAGCCCTCCAGGCGCATCAGCGCGCCGCTTGCCTTGTCTATCCACAGTAGCACGTTGGAATACTGCGATTCGCGCGAGGGCGCGCGGAGTTGGAGCTTCCAGCAATTGCGAGTGCGAACATTTTCCTCCCCCAAGACGCGCGCGGTCGGCCAGTAGAGAAATTTGAACGCCAGGTCGCCGTAGGTCACGCTAGTGCCGCGAATTTTTTGCTTAAGTTTCGAGGCCGCGAATTGCTCGGTTCCGTCATCGGTCACAAGATCAAGACGCGAGCTCTGTTCGCCGAGACGCAATTGCAAAACTTCATCGGGATTTGCAAATGAATAGCGAATCAGCGGTCCGTTTTGGACCAGGTGAAATGGAATCACAATATTCTCCTGGCGAAGTTGTCCCTGAAGATCGATTTGCTGTCGCGACTCCATCATTCGCACCGAGGCGAGAATGTCCTTTGCTGATGGAGGAGGATCGGCTAAAAGCGGCAACCTCGCGAACACTAGGCAAATGACGAATGTCGAATGCCAAATGAGGAAGGAATGACGAAGTCCGAATGGCACATTCGTCATTTGAACATTCGAACTTCTTTCGTCATTCGTCATTCGTGCTTCGTCATTGTACCGCATTTGTCTATCAAAGGTTACCGATTAAAGCTTAAAGGCGCGGTGTCGCTTGCTTCGCATGGATCAGTCCATCTTTCATTTCATCAATCAGCAATGGACGAGTCCGGCGCTTGACTTGTTCACGGCAGCCCTGAGCGATAGCTCGATTTGGGAACCGCTGTTTATCGCGATCGGAGTGAGCGCGCTTTTGCTCGGGGGATCCAAAGCACGCGCGTTCGTCATCTGTCTGATCTTATCTCTATTGATCACGAATCAGATCACGGATTTTCTAAAATCGGCGGTGGATCGCCATCGGCCCAAACACGTGGAGAATGTGCGGATGGTACAGTTGCAACGAACGCGTCCCGCCTTCCTGACTCTGTTTAAGAAACCGACCATTCGATTTTCCGATTCCTCCGATCGCCACCGGTCAGGACCTTCGTTTCCCTCGGGGCACGTAACCACTAACAGCGTGATTGCTGTTTTTTGCACATTGTTTTATCGACGCTGCGGCTGGCTTTACTGGTTCGTCGCCCTCGCCGTTGGTTATTCGCGAATTTATCTGGGTGCACACTGGCCCAGCGATGTGATCGCGACGTTCTTTCTGGCAGGCGGTGAAACATTGCTCTTGCTCGGCTTGTTTGAATTGATTTGGAGGAGTGCAGGGCGAAAATGGGCCCCCCAGGTTTTTGCGCGCCATCCGAGTTTGATTGCTAATTCCAATGACAGGGTGCGATCAGAGTCTATCCGCGGTGGCGGGGGCACACCGCAGCGCCGCGTATGAGCACAACGCGCGCGGTTTGGCTCTTCATTGTCGCCCTGACGGTAATTCGATTGTCGATGCTGGCGACGACCGATCTCGAATTTGACGAGGCGCACTACTGGATGTGGTCGGAACGGCTGGCTCCGGCCTATTTCAGCAAGGGGCCGGCCATCGCGTTTGCTATTCGCACAAGTACTGCAGTTTTTGGGCCTAACGAATTCGGAGTGCGCTTTTTCAGTCCTTTGCTAGCGGCCGGAACGAGCCTGCTCTTGTTTTATTTCGCACGCCGATTGTTCAATGCCACGGCCGGTCTTTGGGCCGTCATCGGGTTGAACGTTACGCCCATCTTCAACATCGGGGCATTCCTGATGACGATTGATGCATTGTCGATTTTTTTCTGGTTGGCGGCGATGTTGACATTTTGGCTTGCCTTGGAAAAAAGTCCGCAGTTCTCCTGGTATTGGCCTTTGACCGGACTACTGATTGGCCTCGGGTTTCTCTCCAAATACACTAATGCACTGGAGCTCGTTTCGATTGTTTTGGTGCCGGCCCTGGCACCGCGGCTCAGGCACGAATTCAAGCGTCCTGGAGTTTATCTATTGCTCGGCATGTTCGCACTCTGCACGGTGCCGCCGATCGTATGGAACGCGCAACACGCATGGATCACGCTTGGGCATCTGCGATCACGCGGAGGCATCGAGCACGGCTTTGGCTTGCACCCGGTCGAGGTTCTTTCATTTATAGGCGAACATTTTCTGGCTTATTCCCCATTTCTATTCCTGGCATTGGCATGGGGTGTCATAGGAAGCTGGCGACGGGTGAATCAACAATTCAAGGTCCTCTTCCTGATGTGGTTTGGGCTGCCCGTATTTCTTTTCTATTTGTTTCTCTCGTTGAACAAGGCTGCGGCTCCAAATTGGGATGGGCTCGCTTTTCTGGGTTTTGGGTTGCTGGCAATTTATTATTGGTGGGAGCGTCTTGAGGAGAGTGCCCTGTTACGGCTTGGCGCGGCTATCGCGATATTGGTTGGATTGACCATGAGTGCGGTGGCGCTGGATACAGACTTGCTGCGCGTGGTTGGATACAACCTCCGGCGAAGCGATCCCAGCAACCGGATGCGCGGCTGGAAAAGCGCTACGCGCGCCTTGGAAACGATGCGCAATAATCTCGAAACGAAATTGGGCGAGAAACTTTTCCTTATTGCCGATGCGCGTGATCGCGCATCGGAGATTTCCTTTTACCTTCGCGAGAAGCGAACTGAGGGACCTGGTCACCCGCCCGTTTATATTCCCGAGTCGCAGGACATGGTGAACCAATTCTCATTTTGGCCGCGTTACGATGAGTTTGTTGAGCTGAAGCCGGGCGTGCGTCGGCCAGAGAGCGAAGTTTATACGGAAGAAAACGGGACCAATCTGTTTGTTGGGCGCGACGCGCTCTTCGTTCGAGACGGCGAAAAGAAACGCGTGCCGCACAATATTAAAGCCGGCTTTCAATCGACGGAATTCATTGGCACGGTTCAAGTATCGCGCTATGGGAAGCCGCTGCGAACCTGGCAAGTGTTTCTCTGCCGAAATTATCGCACGCTTCCACTATGAACGAGGTGACAAGCTCGCCCGCACTCTCTGTGGTCGTACCGCTTTACAACGAGGAAGCGAACCTGCCGATTTTGCAGGAAGAGTTGCGCGTTGCACTGAGCGGACTCGATTACGAAGTCATTCTTGTCGATGACGGATCTATCGACCGCACCGTGGAGCGGATTGAGACTGCGCCGAATATTCGCCTGATTCGTTTCGAAAAAAATTCCGGGCAGAGCGCCGCCATTTACGCCGGTCTGACAGCGGCGCGCGGCGCGACTGTGGTGATCATTGACGGTGATTTGCAGAATGATCCCGCCGATATTCCGAAATTGCTCGCTGAAATTTCACGCGGCGCAGATCTTGTCTGTGGCTATCGCATCAAGCGACGAGACACCGTGACGAAGCGACTAACGAGCCGGATTGCGAACGCGGTGCGTAGCCGTTACACGAAGGACGGAGTGCGTGACACCGGTTGCACCCTTAAAGCGATGCGACGCGAATGCATAAGCGCGCTGTTTCCATTCAAAGGCATGCACCGTTTCATTCCCGCGCTTGTCAAAGGGGCCGGCTATCATCTGGTCGAAATTCCGGTGAACCATCGTCCACGTCGCTTCGGCCAAAGCAAATACGGACTCGGCAACCGCGCCTTGCGCGCAACCATCGATATGTTCGGTGTGCGCTGGTTGCTCTCCCGGCGATTGAATTACAAGATTCGCGAGAAGATGTGACAATGCGACCGATGCCAGACATGAGCAACGCGGCAAATCTCGCTTGTCAACTTAGGCGCTCCCGCTAAGCTTGCCCTCCCGTACCGGGAATTCGCATGTCATTGGCCAATTTACTTTCTGTCGAGCAAATCAGCCCCGAGATGAAAGCAGCGGAGCGCTGGGCCGCCATTGTTGAACTGATCGATCTGCTCGTTAGTCTGGGCAAAATCAAACCGGAAGACCGCGATCCCATTCTCGCTTCGCTGAAACAGCGCGAGGAAACAATGAGCACAGGCATTGGATTCGGAATCGCCATTCCACATTGCTCTTCCGACCGGCTCGAGGAAGTAGTGGCCGCGTTCGGAAGATCGACGACAGGCATCGAATTTGATGCGCTCGACAACGCCCCGGTCAAGTTCGTCGTGCTTTTCATCGTGCCGAAAAATCAATTTCAAACGCACCTGCGCACACTAGCCTCGATCGCAAAATTTCTGAACGATCGCTCTGTGCGCGAGAGCCTGGCCAGCGCAAAATCCGCCGACGAAATTTTGTCGATCTTTCGCGATCGTTCGTAAGCTGTAGTCGTCGACCTCTGGGCGACGCGGGGAGCGGATGCGAAGACCTCAGCGACGCGTCTCGCAGAGAGCGGTTACAAATTGATCTCGCTAACATGGAAACATTTCAATCACTCCTCGCAAAGAAGCTTTCAGACGCTCTGGCCGCTGCCGGCTTGCCCGATGCAGGTGAATTAACGCCAGCTACCGATCCGCGTTTCGGTGATTATCAGACGAATGCAGCCCTTGTGCTCGGAAAGCAGCGCGGCGAAAATCCGCGGGCGCTCGCGGAGAAAATCGTCGGTCAGCTCAACGTTGGCGATCTTTGCGAGCCACCCGTGATCGCAGGGCCGGGTTTCATCAATTTTACCTTGCGGCCTGGCGCCGTTGCCGAAAAAACCGCCAGCATCCTGGGCGATGAAAGACTCGGCATTGTGGAGACAGAATCGCCGCGACGCATCGTGATTGATTTCGGATCGCCCAACGTGGCCAAACCGATGCATGTCGGTCACATCCGCAGCACCGTTCTGGGCGACGCGTTGGCGCGGATCGCAACGTTTCTGGGACACGAAGTAATTCGCGATAATCATATCGGTGACTGGGGAACTCAATTTGGAATGGTCATTTACGGGTGGAAGAATCTGCTGGATCAGCGCGCACTTCAGCAGAATCCCCTGACCGAGATTGTCCGGATTTACAAGGAGACGAACGCACTGGCGGCCAGCGACCCCCAGGTTCGAGAAGCCTGCCGCCAGGAACTGGTAAAACTGCAGGGCGGCGACAAGGAAAATATCGATATCTGGAACGAATGCGTCGCCTTCTCCATGCAAGACTTCGAGCACGTGTACGAATTGCTAGATATTCATTACGACATTCAGTGCGGCGAAAGTTTTTACAACGACCGGCTGCCGGACGTAGTCGAACGCCTGCTTAAATCCGGGATCGCTGAAATCAGCGAGGGCGCGGTTGTCGTTTTCTTCCGCGATATCCCGGAACTGGCCGACAAACCCGGCATCATTCGCAAACGCGACGGCGGATTCAATTACGCCACCACCGACATCGCCACAATCGACTATCGCCTCGATGATTTGAAAGCGGACAGCGTTTGGTACGTGGTTGGTGCACCGCAGACCTTGCATTTCAAACAAATTTTCGAGATCGCGCGGCGACAGGGGTACAAAGCCGATCTTCGGCACATCACGTTCGGCAGCATCCTCGGGGAAGATCGCAAACTGATGAAGACGCGTTCGGGCGAAAACGTGCCGTTGCGCGAGCTTCTCGAGGAAGCATGCAGGCGCGCGCGCAAGATTATCGATGAAAAAAATCCAGACTTGAGCGAGGCAGAAAAGATCGACGTCGCACAGAAAATTGGCATCGGTGCAGTCAAATACGCTGATCTGTCACAGTATCGGATGACCGATTACGTTTTTTTGTGGGAGAAAATGTTGTCCCTCCAGGGAAATACGGCTCCTTATTTGCAGAACGCATATGTGCGAATTCG
>JBKPLX010000028.1:0-6732 GCA_046731855.1 Verrucomicrobiota bacterium
GATAGGGATAGTTGTTCGTGTGAAACATCCATTTGATATTTGAAGCGCCACGGCCCCGGACGCGATCCACGACATAGCGAAATGCTTTGCGAAACGTCTCCGGACCTTTCCAGCTGTTCTGATCTTTGTCCCATCCAGCACCGCCGTAGTACGCGCCCGACCACGGGAACCAGGTGCCATTCATTTCGACGCCGAACACGACAATCATTGGATGACCAAAACTCCGAGCGGCGTCCGCCCACATGTCGATGTACGCATCCCACTTGCCGGCAAGAATCTCGGTCAAACCGAACTTGTCGGGCCCATGATCCTCGTGATACGGCTTGTCCCACGGCGACCAAAACACAAGTGGCAGTGAACCGTGCCGCCAAATGACATTGAGATTGCCCACGGGAAAATTCTGTTCTCCCCAGTAACTGGACGACGCGATAATAGCTTGGTGTTTGCCCACCATCTGCTCAAAATCCTCAATTGTCTCAAGCGTCACGTCATCCTCCTCGTCGCCAAAATCCATGAACGCGCCGGTATAAGCGCCCTGTTCAGGAATCACTACGTCGACTGGTCCGTTCGGATCGACTTGTGCGACAGCTACGCCTCGACGGCATCCGATTAGAGTTAGACTCGATGCCACTACTACAACGATCATTACAAAAAACGTGCGCATCCGAGTTCGGAAGTTCTCAGCAAAAAATGGAGTGTCCAGTACGGGGCCCGATTCGAAGACAAGAACTGTAGACGCAGCCGTGGCCGGTGCGATCATGCTGAGGTTTTGCAGGCGACACGCTCGTCGCTACAACCGTTCAATCGATTTATGTGCATGAATCTGGCAATTTTCCTTGACTGGAAAACCATATTTGAGAGCAGAATCCCGATGATCGAAGCAACCGATGCAGACAAGACTTGTCACTTTTTTGATCCTGGAGTTCGTATCAGTCGCCTTCTCAGACGATTTTAAGACGCTTGCTGGAAAAGAATACAAGAACGCCACAGTGAGCCGAGTCGAACCGGACGGCATCGTGCTAACGAGTAAGACTGGCATCTCCAAAGTTTATTTCACCGAACTTCCTAAGGACGTTCAGGAGCGCTTTGGCTACGATCCCCAGAAGGCTGGCGATTATTCAACGCAGCAAAGTGCGGGATTCGAGCAAGCCCGCAAACAGCAGGAGGAAACATCGCGGCAGAAAGCGGAGGCATCGCAAAAGGCCAATCAATATCGGGCGGACCAAGCAAATCGGCAGAACGCAATTCAAATGCTCCAAGCTCGCTACGAAGAGCTTCGGAGACAAGAAGACAACTTGCTTCTCCGGATAGGCGAGGCGAAGCAACCAGGACCTACGTACTGGGGCGGTAAAAACAATAAAACGCAACTTCACGGCCCAAATCCGCAAGCATCGCAGCTGCCGCTACTCCAGAGTCGCCTAAAGGACGTTCGTCACGAGAAGGACCAGGTCAGAAAGCAATTGGAGAAACCCCAGCGGTAGCAAACAAAGCGACGCGAGGACGCGTACGCACTCCTAAAGCTGTCGCGAAACGAGATTGATGACTCGATGAATTTCGCACGACGTGTGGCCTCGCGAAGGCCTTCGGAGTTGGGAGTGCGATGCGTACTCGCATCGCTTTTTCCTCTAGCCGTAGGTCTTGTCCAATTAGGATCACAAACAAAGGCACGTGCGGATGAGAAGCCGCTTGCCGTCTCCGCCATTGTCCTTGCCGATCGTCCAGTAAACCAGTGTGTGCCAACTCAAGCATTGGGCGCGGGTGTAGATGGTCATGAAAAAGGCGACTGCGCAAAGATGTTTACCGACAAGAACATCGCCGAGATGCGATCAGCCGGATTCGGACCACTGGCTTATCGATTGCGGACTGAACTTGCCGGCGAAGTTTGGCATTGGAACCCGCGCGGCACCTGGAGCGATCCCGTTCATCAGTGCGGATATTGGATCTCGGACGATTCACTCGCCGAGCCGATTAATCTCTCCTACGGCTACCGTTTGCCTCGACGCGGAAATACGATCGATCAAGCAAATGACGATGGTTATTCGCGGATCGTTGACGGCGACGAAGAATCGTTTTGGAAAAGTAATCCGTATCTCGATTCGCATTTCACAGGCGAACCTAATGATGCACGTCCGCAATGGGTGGTTATCGATCTGGGTGCTATTAAACCCGTCAATTCCATGCGGATTCACTGGGGCGCGCCGTACGCTCAGCAATACAAAGTGGAATACTGGAGTGGAGAGGATCCGATGCATTTGCACGCCGATCGGAAAGATGAGTGGCGCCCTTTTCCAAACGGCGCAGTGAACCACGGATCGGGCGGCAACGATTCTGTTCGGCTCTGTGCAAAAGCATTTCCGGTTCGCTTTGTGCGTGTCGTGATGACCCGGAGTTCGCAAACTAGCGCACAAACGTCAGATGACATTCGTGATCGGATCGGATTTGCGATCCGAGAGATTGAGCTGGGGAAGATCGACTCGCCTCTGTCAGGTTTCGGCGCAGCAACTAGCTATAATCGCTTTTACGATTACGTACATCATGCCGCTGATCGTCATCAGCAGTCAGTGATCTATGTATCATCGACCGATCCGTGGCATCACGCCGAGGACATTGATTACAAAGTCGAGCAGCCAGGACTTGATTTCATCTTGCGCAGCGCGCTCACGAACGGGTTGCCAGTTCTTGTGCCTGTCGGTGTCTTGTACGACACGCCGGAAAACGCAACAGCTGAGATCAATTATCTGCTCCGCCAGAACTATGTTTTAGAAGGGATCGAGCTTGGGGAAGAACCAGACGGCCAATGGGCTTCGCCGGAGGATTATGCAGTACTTTATGCGGGGGTTGCCCGTCGTCTCGTTGCACTGAATCCGGGTTTGAAACTAGGTGGACCAAGCCTGCAAAGTTTCGACGACCAACTCCTCACATGGCCTGACGCCGCGGGCAATCGTTCATGGATGAACCGGTTTCTGAAATATGTTCGAAGCGCCGGAGTGCCCTTCGACTTTTTCTCCTTTGAGTTCTATCCGTTCGACAACATCTGCGCGGATGCGGCGCCGCAGTTGCCGCAAACACCAAAGCGTCTGGGTAAAATGATGATCAGCTTACGTTCGGATGGAGTTCCTACTGCAATACCATGGCTGATGACAGAATACGGCTATTCCGTTTTTGCGGGACGCCAGGAGGTAGACATCGAAGGCGCCCTTTTCGATACCGATACCGTTGCAACGTTTCTGACCCTCGGCGGCGCAAAGCCATATCTGTACGGATACGAGCCAAACTATCTCCAGGACGAGCTGAAGTGTTCCTGGGGCAACCTCATGATGCTCCAGCTAGAGCCAAACGGCAACCAGCTGAATCGGCTGTCCGCTTACCATGCAGCCCAGCTCATCACAAAGGAATGGGTGCAGCCAACAAATGAAAAACACGACATGTTTCGGGTAACCATAAATTCAGGCAAACCGATGCTGTCATCCACTGTAAGCATCTATGCAGTGCGAAGACCCGATAAACACTGGGCGGTACTGGCAATTAACAAGGATCCCAAGCGCTCAGCACGGCTGGATGTGCAGTTCAAAGTCTCCAAGCTACGACGACAAACGACCTTCGCGGGTGACGTCGACGTAATCCAGTTCTCCCGCGATCAGTATGTGTGGCACGATGACGGACCAAACGGCCACCCAACTCGAAGTCTTCCGCCAGGGCGGTTTACGCGAAAAGCCTCTTCATTCTACGAACTGCCGCCGTATTCGCTGACTATCTTGCGCGGAAGACTTGCGGAGTGACAGGGCGACAGCGCGCGCATGGCTAACTGGTAGGTTTCCGCGATGCTTTCACGGCTTTCCACAAAGCCTACCTCGACATTGAACGTTTACGGAAGTTCTATAACACTGCCCAACCCGGCGTAAAGATACTGATCACCGAACACCTTGCGAAAAGCCGCAAAAGCTGGCTCTCCCGTGCAATGGCCGGGCGCCATCCGATCAACTTTCCATTGATCGTGCAACGCCGCCACGATAGGTCCAATGTCCGGGTCTGGAGTTGTTACCAAATGGAGTCCTCCGAAAATAAGGTAAACATGTTTATCCACCGTCATTGATGCTTCCAGTATCTTCTCAATTCCCGGATGTGAGCATCCGACTCCTAAGACCACACCTTTGGGCGACTTAATTGCTAGCGAGAGTTCGCGAAGTTCCAGGGTGCCAGGTGTCTGCGAGACTGTCGAAATTAAAAAGATTCCTGGCACAACTTCAGTTAAGTTCTCAACCCAAACAAAGTTCGCGTTTGGCCAGGGCGTGCCGAATGTCATCTTCTCGGGCGCCTGCCCATCGTAATACCGCATGTAAACAGGTAGCGACTCATCCTTGCGATAGAAGGTTCCTGGCAACGCTGCGCCGAACACTCCGAACCCTTCCTTTGGCGCGTAGATTCTTACACTCGGATTGACACTCAACAGATAGTTCAGGCCGCTCGTATGATCTCCATGTCGGTGGGAAATTACAACGAAATCCAATTTCTTGAGATCAATACCCAATGCTTTGACATTCTGGCTGAAGGTATCGGCGTTGTTACCGGTGTCGAAAAGGATACGCTTGCCGTTATATTCGATGAACGCAGAGAATCCCCAATCCTTCTTTAGCGTAGAGGACTTCCCAAATGCATCATAGAGGATAGTGATTCGATTTACAGGCTGGGCAGCGATTGCGGCCGTGCTCAATAAAAGGGTTGCCGCCACAGTAAAACAAACAGATATCCGGATTCTCATCTTTGTGTGCTTTCGCGTTAACTTTCTAACGAGACGTAGCTGGGTTTTGAGGGGCTTTGAAGACTAAAGTGCACCTGGTTCGTGCGGTTGCAACAATGTGCTGAAACATACCTGGCCTGCCGCAAGGTTATCGTGCCGATTTGCGTGCAGAGTTATTCGACTTGACGAGCATCATCTGCGCGAGAGGTATTGCCATCGGAACCGGTGCCGCCGAGAGCTTGGCAGCAATACCGGCTTCCAACTGGTCCATGAATTTGGCCGAACGTGCGTCCCCCGGCACGTTATCCAGGCTGGTCGCGAGCGTCGGAAATACCGAAGCTCGGCAAAAAGCAGCCCATTGCGCCCCAAATGCTTTAGCGTCACCACTGGCTTCAAACTGAGTCCAGATACGATCTTCGCTGTCGAACAATTCGAAATTCTCAAGAGATAGATCTACAAAAAGCCCGGTTTTCCCAAATGGCTCGGTAAATTGCGCTCTGGTTCGACCGACAACGGGAATCGCCATTCTCCGAAATTCTTCCTTCCGAATGAGGCCGCGATTGACCATGTCGACAAGTGTGCCGTAGAGCGCATCCACTACCGGTCGATAGCCAAAGTCACCGCTGTCATCAACGGCCATCGACAACACGACTAGCAGGGCGCCTGGACGCAGCTCGGCGCTGCGCATGGCAAGAAACCTTCGCCAATCTTCCGCCGCTTGTGCGGCAAACGCACTGCGTGCAGCTGCATCATGGCTATAAGCTACCTGCACTTGATCTGGAATCGCACACGGCACCCGGCTCAGCCATTGAACCGCCCACGCGCTCCAACCCAGCATTACGCTCGATGCCGGCAAGATCTGCTCGAAGTAAGATCGTCCTACCGCTGCTGCGAATGCTACCGGATCGTTGCGAAGGTAGCTTTCCGGATCGTTTGCGAGCGTTTGAAAAAGCGCGGTGAAATCGTTGCCGGGCAAGTCGGTGTGGAAAACAAAGATCGCTCGCTCGTGGCCGACGCGCTCCCTCAGTACGCGGATCGCCGCGGCCATTGGCACAAGTGAATTGTGTCCTTCCGATGAACCATAGTCCGCGATGATTACGAGTTCCGGCGACGCAGGCAGCGCCACTGCGCGAGCGGCTCCCTCCAGAAGCGCAATAGCAGGCAACGAGCCGACCGCCTGAACGCATGAGCTCCGATTGTACGCACCCTTTCCCTCCATGGGCGCGGGCCGATCAAACTTGGATGTATCGGTCATGCCTTACTCTCTGTGGGGCAATGTTACGACATTCAAGGCCTGAATCGAAAGCAGGGTGAAGTCAAAATCCAACTTCGGTATTAGGCCGACGTACAAATGGGCATTCAACGGCCACCGTCGGCAGTAATTATTCCATCACGGGAGCAACGAACTCCTTCTGTTGGAAGCTGGACGAATTTCATCTGCTTGTCGTCAATCTTCCATGCAATCACTGCTGGAAGCATTTCAACACCATCTTCGTTCTTAAGTACACCAATCGCTGTGCCCGGGAGATCGCGGCCATTTGATTGACACGACCCGATAAATTGGGGCGAATCCTTTGAATGTTTCGGAAACGTCAGCACGTCTCGCACGACACCTTGATCTTCGAGAAGGACGTACTCCTCTCCACAGATTCGCCAGGATGTGATGAATAAATGGTCTGAGATTTCTGTGCCCCCCAGATCTTTAAGGCCCAGATCCTTGTGCCTTTCTTTAATGACAACCACCTTCTCATTTGGCATCGTGCGGCCAAGGAGAGCTTTTCGAATGTCAGATCCACAGCGAACCGAATCAAAACCGTCTGCGTAGCAAATGCTGCTTCCGTAAGAGAGCGAAAAGACAAGCACGAACATCGCAAATATTCCTTTTGTTTTCATCAAACGCTTCATGGTCGACCTAACGAGAAAGGACATCACTTCTGAAAACCCTCCTAGTAACGTCGTCTGCCCAATCCCCAATACGCCAGGAACGCTGTCAA
>JBKPLX010000029.1:0-8435 GCA_046731855.1 Verrucomicrobiota bacterium
GGGAGAACATTCAGATCCTTTTCGAGTGTTGGGCCCGCATCGGGTCGGAGACGATTTGGAGATTCGTGTCTTTCGGCCCGATGCCCGCAAGATAGAGATCGTGCTGGATCAACATCCGGAAGAACCGATCCCAGCGCAGAAGATTCAACAGGACGGTTTCTTTTGCGCGACTGTCCGGAACGCAACGCGGGATATCCCATACCAAATCAGAGTTACTGCTTGGGACGGATCGCCCGTCCTGACACGCGATCCCTATCAGTACGGGCCAATCATGGGCGAAGTCGATCTGCATCTCTTCGCCGAAGGACAGCATTGGAGGATTTACGACAAGTTCGGCGCGCATGTGCGCACCATCGGCGATGCTGCTGGCGTTTATTTCGCAGTATGGGCACCTAACGCGCAACGCGTCAGTGTGGTTGGGGACTTCAACGGTTGGGATGGCCGGGTCAATCCAATGCGCAAACTCATCGGCAACGGCGTGTGGGAATTATTCTTGCCCGGCATCAAACAGGGAGCGCACTACAAGTTCGAGATCCGCACTCTGTCAGGTGCGTTACTTCTCAAAAGCGATCCGTTCGCATTCTTTAATCAGCACGGAAAATCCACCGCATCGTTGGTGTACGATCTGGAACGTTACAGCTGGAACGATGGCGCGTGGATGGAATCACGCCGGACGCGCAACTGGCCTAGAAGCCCGATCACCATCTACGAAGTGCACCTGGGCTCGTGGCGTTGTAAAGCCGAGGAAGGAAATCGCCACCTCAGTTATCTCGAGCTCACTGAGACGTTGTTGCCATACGTGTTGGAGATGGGTTACACGCATATCGAATTATTGCCAGTCGCCGAGCATCCCTTCGAAGGTTCATGGGGGTACCAGGTTACAAATTATTACGCGCCTACGAGCCGATTCGGCACGCCGGACGAGCTTCGCCACTTCATCGACAAATGCCACCAAGCCGGCATCGGCGTGATCATGGATTGGGTGCCTGCTCATTTTCCAAAGGACGCCCACGCACTCGCTGAATTCGATGGCACCGATCTCTACGAACACATGGACCCACGTCAGGGCGAGCACCAGGATTGGGGCACGCTTATTTTTAATTTTGGCCGCAACGAGGTGCGCAATTTTCTTATCGGCAACGCTCTTTTCTGGCTCGACAAATATCACATCGACGGGCTTCGCGTGGACGCTGTGGCCTCGATGCTTTACCTCGATTATTCGAGGAAACCCGGCCAATGGATCCCGAATGTTTATGGCGGCCGTGAGAACCTCGACGCCATCTATTTCCTTAAGCGTTTCAACGAAGTTTGTTACGAGCGTTTCCCCGGAATCATGACCATCGCGGAAGAATCAACCGCGTGGCCCGGCGTAACACGTCCGACTTATCTGGGCGGGCTTGGGTTCGGGTTCAAATGGAACATGGGCTGGATGCACGATTTCCTGCAGTACATGAGTCTCGACCCGATTTTCCGCCGTTTTCATCACGGTAACATCACCTTTTCGCTGCTCTACGCCTTTCACGAGAATTTCGTTCTGGTGCTTAGCCACGACGAAGTGGTGTACGGCAAGCGTTCGCTGCTATCCAAAATGCCAGGCGACGAATGGCAGAAGTTCGCCAATCTCCGAATGTTTCTAGCGTGGATGTACGGGCATCCTGGCAAAAAGCTGCTTTTCATGGGTGGCGAATTCGGTCAGCGGAACGAATGGAACCATGACACCAGCCTTGACTGGCAATTAATTAATCTTCCTCCTCATGACGGTCTGCGCCGGCTGGTACAACATTTGAATTACATTTACAAAAGCGAGCCAGCGCTTTGGCAGCTCGATGACAGCTACGAAGGCTTTGACTGGATCGACCTTCACGATGCCGACAACAGCGTGGTGTCGTTCCTGAGAAAATCGCACGAAGGCGACGCCGTAGTGTTTGTCGTGAACGCCACACCGATGGTACGCTACGATTACCGCCTGGGCGTCCCTGAATCTGGCTTCTATCGCGAGCTGATCAATACCGACGGTGAAACGTACGGCGGCAGTAACGTCGGAAATTTAGGTGGTGTCCAGACCCAGGATGTTCCCTGGATGGGCCGCGAACAATCAATCCTGATCCACTTGCCGCCATTGGCGACGCTGGCATTTAAGCTGGGGAAGGCGACCTAGACCGCTTCGCGGTTACCGACAGTAATGGACAATTCGGCGGAACAATCAGCCGAATTGCCTTAGGTACTGCTTCGTATCGCACGTTCGAAAAGCGTACCGGCTCACCATCCAGGTTGACCGGGATCACCTCTTCGGAATGGACTTCGGCCCAGGGGGTTTGCCAATAGGAAATATACTCGCCATCCGGTGAAAGTTGTTGCAGTTCTCGCGCCGCAGTCAGCAGCGCGGTTGCAGGGATATGCCGTACAACGAGGACATCAAGCAAACCGTCCTCGATACGTGCGTGCGGCGCGACTTGGAAACCACCGCCCGTCTGGCGCCCATTCCCAACGATCGCCACCGGACCGCTGCCCGTGATTTCTCGATCCGGCAAGATGAGCCTTCCATGATATTGACGAACGTTCATCGCCAGGATTGCACCCATTACGGTGTAGGCGGCAGGGCCAAGCAGGCGTTTAAGGTCGGGCGAAGTAGTCGCCGTCACCTCGGCACCGAAACCCGCGCTGGCTGCGTTTATAAACCAATATTCATTGGCCTTCCCGATGTCGATTGATACTGCCTCGCCCTTCATGCAGAGCGCCAACGCCTTCTTCGGATCCCTCGGAATTCCGCACGCCGTAGCAAAGTCATTCGCCGTTCCCAGTGGCACCACTCCCAAAATGGGCCGCGCGCTCGCAGACAGATCCATTAAACCGTGGACCACCTCGTTTAGTGTGCCGTCTCCACCAGCGGCAATCAGCAAATCTGTCCTGCCCACTTCCGAGGCAAACCGCTGCGCGTCTCCCTTTTCCCGAGTCACTCTTACTTTGATGCGATGCCCCACTTCTGCTTGGCCAGCAACTGCGGCCCGGAGCGCGTCGTCACCAGCTACCTTGCCGTTGAGAATCAGCTGAACTCTTCTACTTCTCGCCATGGCATTCATCCAAACGGACGCGGCGGTTCGAAACATCGCCCGCTTTCATCCCATACCCGTAGTGGGACAGTTTTGGCTCGCAAAGTCGATCCGGATCACATACGGCTCGCTCATGACAACAACAATTCCATCTACAAACGAGTTTTTTGAAAAACGATTTTCGCATACGAGGTCATCGCGCGAAAAACAAAACTCGTGACTGCGGAGAAGCTGCGTACATCGCTGCAAAAGTGTTTCGCTTGATTGCTGTCTCAGGCTAAACTATGAAATAAAGAGGAATCAAACGATGAAGGTTCACCTGCTGCTGGCTTTACTCCTATCCGGACTGCTTTGCGGTTGCGCTGCAAATACTCCCTATTCGGAGACTGTGGTTGATACCAACAAGCACACTCAACAAAGAGGGCTACCTGAAACCCCAGTGTACAACAGGCCGATCTATACTCCTGGGGCAACCAACGATGATATCAGCGGAGGCCACTTTTAATTCCATGCTGCTGAAGGAAGTGTGATCGCTTCCTTGCCTCTACCGTATTTCCGAGCCGAATTCGCCGTCGCTCACGCGGGTGCGAATTTTCATCTTTAGCCGTACTGCCGCGATCGTCCGGATGATTTTTCCGCGCTCGTTCATCGTGATGCTGTATCCGCGTCGCAAGGTTGCGTCCGGACCCAGCACTCGCAGGATTCCTTGAATGCGCTCAAACCGGTGCCTTGCGTTTTCCAGCAATCGTGCCGGCGAAGCAACTAGGCGCCGATGCAAATCCGCGAACCGATTGCGGCGCATCATGAGCTCGCGCGCGGGGCTACGTGCTTGCAACGCGCGCGTGATGTGGGCGAGGTTGCGTCTATAACTGTCGAGCTTGTGCGCAAGGCAACGCTGCAAAGTCTCGCGCGCGTGATCCAGACGCTGTTGGGCGTCTCGGGCCCGGTTGAGCAACTGACGCGAGAGCGCCCGTGTGCAACCGTCGATCCGCCGTTGCAGATCGATAATGTCGGGTGCGATCAATTCAGCCGCGGCGCTCGGCGTAGGTGCGCGCAAGTCGGCAACGAAATCGCAGATGGTGAAATCGATTTCGTGGCCCACTGCTGAGACAATCGGCACCGGAGAATGAAATATTGCGCGTGCCACGATCTCTTCGTTGAATTCCCATAAGTCTTCGATACTCCCGCCGCCTCGGGTGACCACGATCAGATCGAGCGGCGCAAACGCCTCGTTAGACAAGGCGAGTTCGCGGATGGCGACAGCGATCTCCTGCGCGGCTCCGGTTCCCTGGACACGAACGGGGTTGACCAGAATCCGTAACCACGGCGCGCGACGGTGCAGCACGTTTATCATATCGCGAATTGCGGCGCCGCTTGGCGAGGTGACGATTCCGATGCGCCGCGGAAATTTTGGCAATGGCCGTTTGTGTTCCGCTGCGAATAATCCTTCGGCTTCGAGTTTGCGTTTGAGCGCTTCGAATTTTGCCTGGAGCAGGCCGACTCCGCGCGGCTGAAGAATCTGGACATTCAGCTGGTATTGTCCGCGCGCTTCGAAAACTGTGACGGTGCCGTAAACCTGCACCTGGTTGCCATCAACAAGGGACTGTCCAGGTGGTGCGATGGTGTCGCGCCAGATCACGCACGCGAGCTGGGCGCGCGGATCTTTAAGTGTAAAATATTGGTGGCCGCTCGGAGGTAGTTTGTAATTTGAGATTTCGCCCTGGACCCACACTGATCGAAATTTTGTCTCGAGTGTGCCGCGAATGTGTCGTGTCAATTCGCCAACAGTGAAAATCTTCGACGTTTGTGGGAAGAAATCGGAACGGACCTGCATTGAAGAAAACGTCCAACGTCCAACGCCCAACGTCCAATATTCAAATGCAGCAATTAGAGCAGGCGTTGTAGTGACGGCGCTGTGTCGCCGTGTCGGGGAGAGCATGATCAACGCCTCGACACAGAGAGGCGACTACAGAAGGTCCTGCTGCGCGCTGACAGGCGGCTTGAGTCCGAGCTTGCGATAGGCGTTCGCGGTGGCGACTCGGCCCTGAGCGGTGCGTTTGATGTAACCTTCCATGATGAGATATGGCTCGTTTACTTCTTCAATTGTGCCGGCCTCTTCGCCGATTGCGACTGCGAGCGAGTTCAAACCCACCGGACCGCCATTAAATTTGTGAATCAGCGTTTCGATGATTCTCTTGTCCCATTGATCAAACCCGTCGCGATCAATCTCGAGCATGGCGAGTGCGCGATCGGCAAGTTCAGCCGTGATTTTACCATCGGCTTTCACCTGCACATAATCGCGCACCCAACGCAAAAGATTGTTTGCTGTGCGCGGTGTACCGCGCGTGCGCGCCGCGATTTCGGCTGCGCCCGCCGAGTCAATTTCGACGCCAAGCAAGCGGGCGCTGCGCACAATGATCTTCTGCATTTCTTCGGCGTGATAATAGTCGAGGCGCGCGGTCATTCCGAAACGCGACCGGAGCGGCGCGCTCACCATTCCAGCGCGCGTCGTTGCGCCAATCAATGTAAATTTTGGCAGATTCAAACGAAGACTGCGCGCCTGGGGTCCCTGGTCGATGATGATGTCGAGCCGGTAATCTTCCATCGCAGGATAGAGATATTCTTCAATGGTCGGTTGGAGCCGATGGATTTCGTCGATGAAAAGCACGTCGCCCTTTTCGAGGCTTGTGAGAAGCCCGGCGAGTTCGCCCGCCTTTTCAATCACGGGGCCACTGGTGTTTTTGATGTTCACGTTCATCGCGTTCGCGATGATATAAGCGAGCGTGGTCTTGCCGAGACCTGATGGGCCGCTTAGCAAGATGTGTTCGAGCACGTCCCCGCGTTTCTTTGCGGCTTCAACCATCAACTCAAGCCGCTCGCGCACTTTCATCTGGCCGGTGAACTCGCTGAAGGCCGGTGGCCGTAGCGAGATTTCAAAAGCGGCGTCTGGTTCGGGCGGTTTCATTGAGTGACCGTTAAAACGTTACAATGCTAAAGCGTTGAAGCGAATGTTGAGCGGCGCTCGTGTCAAGCGCAGGACACGAACGGGCTTAAGACAACTAGCTTCCCAGATTTTTGGTGAGCACAAGCTCTGTGCCGCGGCGTTTGTGAATGTAATCGACTCCATCAAAAGCGTTGCGTATGAGGAATAATCCGAGCCCGCCGGGTTTGATCATATCGCGAGAGCGCCCTTTCATCTGGTTGGGCAAAACCTGCTCGCCATAGTCGCGCAATCGCACGCGCACGCATGTGCGCAGACCCTCCATATGCAACGAGATGAGTTGATCGTCACGCAGACGATAGGCGTAACGGATAACGTTCGTGCATGCTTCATCCACGCCGAGCACCATCAGCAGGCGTTCCCTTTCGGAGAACGGATAACTGTTAAGAAATTTGCGCACGCAGGTGCGCATCAACGCCAGGTTGGCTGTATGACTGCTGAACTCGACTGTTTGCTTCTTCATTAACCGCTCTGGAAATCTGAGCAGATTTACGAGGTTCATTCAACTCCGAACGCTATGGAATGTGTGAAAAGCCGATGGACACACGCTAAAACCGTAGTTCAATTTCGCGTTATGTGGAGATCTTTCGCCATTGTTTTGCTTTTCGTTGCACCTGTGCTTGCGCAGGAGGAGAACGCGACCGCTTATGAAGCGTTGCGGGTGGTCGGCTCTGAATTGGGACGCGGCGCTCTAACTCACGTCGTGTCGATTAGGGGCGTGAAAGGCGATCCGCAGCCGGCAAAATGGATAATTATTTTGGAAGACCCTGATGGTCGCGGTGTGCGCGAACTGAAAGTTGCCGATGGAAAGATTGATTCCGAGCACCGGCCGGGCCGCTCAGTTGCGGGTTCGAGCGAGGGCGCAACGATCGACACCTCGCGTTTGAACCTGGATTCGAGTGGCGCGTATGAAGTGGCGAGCCACACGGCAGACCTGTCGCATGCCAATTTTGCAACCGTTGATTATACTTTACGGACCGATGAGCATGGCGAACCAACCTGGATCGTTACTCTTTTAAGTAGATCGTCGCGTCCAGTTGGCACAATCCATATCGGAGCGATGGGTGGTACGGTGAAGCGAACAGAAGGCATGTTTGCCGGCACGACGATGGAGGATGTGGAGAACGATTACGACAGCGACGAGGAAAGCGGCCCTTTCAGCGGTGTCAAAAGGCGTATCAAAGGTACTTTTCACCGCACCCAGGACGAAGCGCGTGACATGTTTGAGAGGGTGAAGCGCTCATTTTCCGATTTCATCAACCGTGGGTAACGGCAGTTAACATGAATGGCGTATCCAACCAGTGGGCTTCTCTGCCTTTTGCAGAGTGGAAAGATACGGCCATCACTCTGCACATGTGGACCCAAATCGTCGGCAAGATTCGGATGATGCTCAGTCCATGGACCAACCACTCCTGGCATGTCACGCTCTATGTCACTTCACGCGGACTAACGACTTCGCCCATCCCGCACGGTTCTCACACTTTCGAGATCCAGTTTGATTTCATCGATCACCAACTGCTTATAGACAAGAGCGATGGCGCGCGGCGAAGCATTCAATTGAAACCGCAATCAGTTGCCGAGTTTTATCGGATCGTGATGAAGACGTTGAGCGACCTCGAGCTTCCTGTGACCATTAACACCATGCCTAACGAGATCGAAAATCCGATCCCGTTTGATCAGGATGAAGAGCACCGCTCTTATGATCGCGAATATGCCAACCGGTTCTGGCGCGTTCTCGTGCAAAGCGACCGCGTATTTAAAAAGTTTCGGTCGCGTTTCTGTGGGAAATGCAGTCCGGTGCATTTTTTCTGGGGTAGTTTTGATCTGGCAGTGACACGCTTTTCGGGCCGCCCAGCGCCACCGCATCCCGGCGGAGTGCCGCACTTGCCGGACGAGATTACGCGCGAGGCCTACTCGCAGGAAGTGAGCAGCCTCGGTTTTTGGCCCGGCAATGCGGCGGCGCCGACGCCACTCTTCTATTCTTATGCATATCCGGAACCACCGGGATTCTCACAGGCGAAAATTCAGACAGACGGGGCTTTCTACGAGGCCAAGCTGCGGGAATTCATCCTTCCCTACGACGCGGTCTGCACTGCTGAAAAGCCGGATAAAGTCCTTCTCGATTTTGCGCAAAGCGCCTACGACGCTGCCTCGAAGCTGGGGAAGTGGGACCGTGCTGCATTGGAGGAAAAGAAACCAGTCTTGCATTCGGCTTTGCAACATTCGTAATTAGGCAAGATGAATCCTGGTTGCGCAGCGGAACAGCATGCCTGGCGTGAAGTGAAGGATGGATGGCGCCCCTTGTACGGCGACGTGGACAAAATCGGAGTCGCCGTTGAGTGGCACGACTTTCGGACCGAGCGCTCCTTTAACTGGGGACGTAC
>JBKPLX010000030.1:0-4802 GCA_046731855.1 Verrucomicrobiota bacterium
CATGCAGATTTTCCAGCGCGACGCGATCTTTTTGGTTGGCAAGATAGGGAACCTCTTCCGTTCGGACAGTGAGCAATACGACTTGCTCGTGCAGAACTTTGTTATGTTTGAGATTGTGAAGCAGGGCGAGCGGCGTCCCGAATCGATTTCCTGACATATAGACTGCGGTCCCCGGCACGCGTCTGATACTCTGGCTTTTCAATTCCGAGAGAAAAGCATCGACTGGAATGCAAATTTCGCCGAGTCGGCTGCGAAGAACACGGCGTCCCTTCCTCCACGTTAGCATCAGGAAAAGAATCGCAGCGGAGACTAGCAGCGGGAACCAGCCGCCATGCGTTATTTTGAGCATGTTCGCGCCGAAAAACGCGAGGTCGATCGTGATAAAAAATGCAGCGATCGGCAGAGCTGCCGCGGCGGGCCACTTCCATCGTCGACGAGCCACGACGTAAAACAAAATTGTAGTGATGAGCATGGTGGTCGTAATCGCCACGCCATAGGCTGCCGCCAGATTACTTGATGTTCGAAAGCCGAGGACAAGAGCAACGCATGCGACCATCAATCCCCAGTTCACCACTGGCACATAGATCTGTCCGATAACTCGCTCTGAGGTGTAAACGGCCTTTACGCGCGGGCTGTAACCGAGCTGGATGGCTTGCATGGTGAGCGAAAACGCACCGCTAATGATCGCTTGAGAAGCTATAACCGCCGCAGCCGTTGCGAGCACCACCAGTGGATAAAGCGCCCACGGCGGCGCCATTCGGTAAAAGGGATTAACCGCAGCATCCGGTTGAACAAGCAAAAGCGCTCCCTGCCCAAAATAGTTCAGCGCCAGCGCTGGTAGGACAACTGCAAACCAAGTCACGCGAATCGGGGCCGTTCCAAAATGACCGATATCGGCGTAGAGCGCTTCGCCACCCGTAACGACCAGAAACACGGCGCCGAGCACTACGAAACCGCGCCAACCATTGATCATGAAAAATTCGAACCCGTAAATGGGATTGATGGCGGCAAGCACTTGAGGCGCGCGAATGATCTGCTGAAATCCGAGCAAACTGATCGCCACAAACCAGATCATGGTGATCGGGCCGAACACCGCACCTACACTGGTAGTGCCACGCGACTGAAAGAAGAAAAGCCCAATCAGAATGACGACGGCAATCGGCGGGACGTAGTGATCGAACAATGGTGTGGCAACGTGCAAGCCTTCCACTGCTCCCATGACCGAGATTGCCGGAGTGATGATTCCATCCGCGTAAAGTAACGCAGCTCCAAACAGGCCCAGCAGAAAGAGAAACTTCCCGCGCCGCAACACATCGTTTACCAGCGTCGCCAAGGCGAGAATTCCGCCTTCACCACGGTTATCGGCCCGCAGAATGAGGATTAAATACTTAACCGAGATAATCAGGATCAGAGACCAAAGGATTAGTGACAGCACACCGAGCACGTTTGCGTGAGTTGGAGGAACGCCGTGGTGCCCGTAAAAGCACTCACGCATGGCATAGAGCGGACTTGTGCCGATGTCGCCGTAAACTATTCCCAGACTGGCAAGACAGAGTAAACCGAGTTTTCTCTTGCGCCGAAGGGAGATCGCAATCGCAGGAGAAATGCCAGCCGAACTCGCAACAGCTGGAATCAAAGATGGCGGTCCGGAATTCACCCGTTAAGAGAGACTTTAAATCGCGCGCCAGTCTGGAATAATTAAAACGGTACTAAAATTCGAGGGAATCTATTTCGTGCGAATTTGGATGCGCTACAGTAGTCGCGTGATGGGGCCGTCAATTTCGCGTCCCAGAGGGCCGCAGGCTTCCGAGCCTTCAATTAAGGCTACGACAAACGCCGAGCAGAATGTCTCGGCTGCACCTTCCCTTGCGCCATTAAGGGAATATATCACCGCGGTAATTGGTGTAGCCACGCTTACCGTCGCATGTTGGCTGCTAACACCGCTAACCGGGTACGGAGCGATCTCGCTGATTTTCCTGCTCGGTGTGCTGCTGGCCGGGATGGTTCTTAATCGTGGCCCTGTCCTACTGGTTGCAGCACTCAGTGCACTTTCCTGGAATTTTTTGTTTATCCCGCCGTTGTTTACGTTGCACATCGCAAAGATCGAGGATGCGTTGACGTTTGCGACCTACTTCATAATAGCGATCACCGTCGGCAGTCTGACTGCGCAGTTGAAGGCTCGCGAGCACCTCGCTGCCCAAGTCCAACTGGCGCAGGAATCGGAGCGGCTTCGCAAAACGTTACTCGACTGCGTGTCGCACGAATTGAAGACTCCGCTCGCGGCCATCGCAGCCGCGAGCCAGGAACTGTCGCGCCTGACCGCGAACATTCAGGATTCACAAATACTAAAAGAGTTGGCTGGCGAAATTCGTGATGGAGCCCACCGACTCAATCGCGTGGTAAACAACCTGCTGGACATGAATCGCCTTGAGAGCGGAGTAATCCGTCCGAAACGCGAATGGTGCGATGTGCGCGAATTACTCCAGTCGGCGGTAGACACCGAGCGTGAATCGATCAATGGGCGGGATATCAGGTTGGACGTACCGGAACAAATTCCTTTGGCGCTTGTGGATCACGCATTGATCGAGCAGGCTGTCGCGAAGCTTCTGGCCAATGCGGGAAGTCATACCCCGCCCAACCTGCCGGTCGAAATTGACGCCGATTACACGAACGAAGATCTGCTGATCTCTGTAAGCGATCGCGGGCCTGGGATTCCACCTGAGGCAACTGAGCGCTTGTTCGAAAAATTCTACCGTTGCGATAATCGCAAGACAGGCGGTCTCGGTCTTGGATTATCAATCGCACGAGGACTAATCGAAGCGCATGGCGGAACACTTACAGCCGAGAATCGGGATGGCGGCGGCGCACGCTTCGTTATCAGGCTGCCAGTTCGCGTAACGAATATGAACGGGATGGAAACAACTTGATGAAATCAGCTCGCAGCGCGCTGATTATCGATGACGAAAAGCAGATCCGCCGGCTGCTTCGCCTAGCTCTTGAAGGAGCAGATCATCAGGTCTATGAAGCCGACACGGGACAAGCCGGACTCGCAGAAATTGTTCACCATCGGCCCGATGTGGTTTTACTCGATCTCGGATTGCCGGATATGGACGGCCTCAAAGTACTCCGACGCCTGCGAGAGTGGTCAGATGTACCGGTCCTAATCCTGTCGGTGCGTGACGACCCCGACGAAAAGGTCGCCGCCCTCGACGCAGGGGCGGACGACTATGTGACGAAGCCGTTCGACACCGCGGAACTCCTGGCGCGCGTTCGCGTCGCACAGCGCCGCTCGCTGATAGAGATTGGCGAGCCTGTCTTTACCTCCGGATCGCTCTGCGTCGATTTCGCAGCGCGGCAGGTGAAGCTCGGCGGCGAAGAGATCCGTTTAACGCCGACAGAGTACGCACTGTTACGGGTACTCGTGCAGAATGCCGGAAAAGTCGTAACCCATCGGCAGTTACTTCGCACGGTCTGGGGAGAGAAAGCCGAAAGCCAGGCGCAGTATCTTCGGGTTTACGTTACTCATCTGCGCAAGAAGCTTGAAACTCGTGAGAATGCGCCAAGCCTTATTAAAACAGAAGTCGGAATCGGTTACAGGCTTTCGACCCAGCCCTAATAACACGGACCATGCTTACGATGCGTTAACAATCTTTTAGCATTTCAGAGCAACATTTTAATTCACGTTTCGTGCGAAGTCGGGGCGACACTTAAGCATGCAAAAGACGGTGATCGTATCGGTTCAAGTGCGTGACGTGGACCCGCCCCCAGGACAGCCGCTGGTCATCACCATAGACGGTAACTTGCAAGACATCGCCGTTTCAGACCCTTCCAAAACACACCGCGCAGATAAATCGACAATCCATGATGAGTCGGCACCGGCGTTTTGGACTTGGTTTGTCGAAAACCCGCGTCCCATTCGTCGAGGTCAACGTGGCCAGGCGTGACCCTGCACAATAACTTTGATTTCAGCAGTCTGGGAAAACATTTTGAGAGTTCTTTGTTTCGCTTAATGGGCCGGCGAGTAGCCGGTCCAACGGGGGACCCAATTTTCGCGCACAAAAATCACGCGAATCGGGGCGAACGATGCGCGGCATCGAGAGCATTTAATGGCTCCAGCCCGACAGCTAACCTCGTCAGCATCATTAAAAAGCAAGGGATGTCGTGAAATCCGGCTCCTGTTAAAGTGAGGCACTTCGTCGCGCGAGGTCGCCTTTGTTTGAGTCGAAGGAAATAATTGAAAATCCAAAACGTCGGGCGCGCGTGGCGCGTGGCTTCGTTGTTCGCTCAGGGAGTGATCCTGGTCAATGCGATCGCCTGCGCGAATGGGCAAGACAAATGGTTCGGCGAGCGACTGTTCAGCAAATTCGGTGAAAATTTGGCTACGCCCGCTTATCAGCCGGGTGAACCAGATGCTTCACCACCTCTTCGACGAATTCCGCCCGCGCCGTTCGACTCGCCGCCATTTCCATCTGGCGACTGGCAGATCGGCGGAATGCCGGTCATCGGTGATCCGGGCAACGTGGCGCCCTGGCCATTAATGGAAGCGATTTACGCCGGGCCGAATGCGAACTTTCCACTGATCTACGATTTGCGACCAAATCGTTTCGAGCAAAATCAATTTGTTCTCTACATCGAACGCGTGCCGGACGAATTCCAGACAGATCATATCGACTGGGGCTTTCGTATCTCCGGCGTTTACGGACTCGATTATCGCTTCATGATTTCCCGCGGACTGTTCAGTGATCAATTGCTGAAGCACAACAACTATTACGGCTTCGATATGCCGATGGTCTACTTGGACA
>JBKPLX010000031.1:0-3771 GCA_046731855.1 Verrucomicrobiota bacterium
ATCGCAGCGGCCGTTGCTCTTGATCGTTCTGTGTTTCATGGATCGCGTCTGATCGGTCCATCACTGGCTGGATTCTTCGTCGCATGGTGGGGCGCAGCAGCGGCATTTTTCACAAACGCGTTTTCGTTTGTGGCGCTCATCGTCGCACTCATCTCACTTCCGAAGCGGCCCATGGGAACGCCCGAGGAAGAAGAACAACGCCGCAGCGGCATACTGGAAGGTTTTCGTTATGTCCGTTCAAATCGCATTGTTTTGTCGTTGATCGCGCTGATCGCGTTAAACACGATTTTCATTTTTCCAGCCATCTCAGTAATGCTGCCACTTTATGTGCGCGATATCCTCCATCTTGGTGCGCAAAGTATGGGAGGACTGATGGCTGTATCCGGCAGCGGCGCTTTTCTTGGGTCGATTGGCTTGCTTAGCGTGGCGCGCAAGAACCGTTTGAAATTCATGGGCGGTAACGTGCTCGCCATTGCTGTGGGAGTGTTTCTTATGTCGTGGTCGCAAAGTTTTTTGCTTACGGCATGTGCCATGGGTGCCATTGCCATCGCACTCTCGATGAACTTCGGTCTGACCAACACGATTGTGCAGGAGCAAGCACCAGCGCACTTGCGCGGCCGGGTGTCTGCGGTCGTGGGCATGAGCTTTTTCGGATTAATGCCGATTGCTGGTCTGATCACGCCTGGCTTCTCCGATCTGATCGGAATGCGGACCACGCTCGGTATCGCTTCGGTGATCTATGGAATCGCGGCAGCCTCAGTCTTAAGCCTTGCCGGACGGCACGTTTGCGACCACCCGATTTCGCCAGCACCCGCGCCTGAGATTGAGCCAGTCTGCTAAATTCTAGAGGTGGCGTTTCACAAAACGCCTTACAGTTCGTTAGGCCGATGATTTCGTTCTCCACTCGCTGGAACTCGGCACGCCATACCACCGGTGATGGCATGCTGCGTGAAATCAAAAGCAAACTTGGGTTTGACTTGATTGAACTGGATGGCGGTGTTCACACATCGCTGATGCCAGGAATTCAAAAGATATTCGACGCCGGGGAAATCGGCTTCAGTAGCTTGAGTAATTTTTTCTCGGTACCTCCCGAAACTCCAGCGACTTCGCCCAACTGTTACGAATTTTCCGCCCCGTCAGCTGAGGACCGGGAGCGTGCCGTGACGCGAGCGTTTCAAGCGATTGATCTCGCCACGCAATTAAACGCTACATTTGTTGTATTACATATGGGAAAAGTGAACATGTCGCCAATTACAGATCGACTGATTGCGATGGCGAAAGCCGGCGGATTTCTGTCGCGCGAATACGTGAGAATGAAAATCAGTGCGGTGCAGGAACGGGAAAGAATTGCCCCTGAATGCCTCGAACGCGCGAAGAATTGTCTGCTCCGTGTGATCGATTACGCCGCTCCGAGAAATATTAGGATTGGTTTGGAAGCTCGGCGCGATTACGAGCAGATCCCAACTGAGCGGGAATTGTCCGAGCTACTTGAAGAGATGAATTCGCCGCACCTGGGTTACTGGCATAATTTCGGCCACTATCAGGTCAAAGAGAACCTGGCGTTCATTGATCATGCTGAATGGCTGCGCGCGGTGGGCCCGCACACCTTCGGCTGCCACGTGCAAGACTGCATCTGGCCTGCGCGAGAAGGCCAACTACCCTTTACCGGAGGCGTCGATTTCGAAAAACTTGTTCCGCTCCTGCCCACAAACTGCTTATTTGTCTGGGAGATGAAGGCGAATACAACAATCGAGGCAATTCGCCAATCAGTTCAAACGTGGAAGGAGCGCTTCGGCGAATGAAAAAAATCCTGATCACGCTTTTCCAGGTTGGCGTCACCATTGCAGTGCTTTACTGGGTTTATCACGATCCCAACAGGCGCGCGCAGATGGTCGAGGCGATCCGAAACGCTCAGTATCGCTGGGTTGCGATGGGCATCCTGGCATATGTGGTCGTGGAAGTTGCTGCAGCTTTTCGCTGGGGTGTTTTGCTTAAAGTTCAAAAGATCCACCTGAGTCTTCCGCGCCTCGCGGGCTTATTCTTCATCGGAATGTTTTACAACCAATTTCTTCCCGGAGGCACCGGCGGCGATATCATGAAAAGTTATTACCTGCTCAAGGAAACGCCGGACAAAAAAGCAGGCGCATTGCTCGCCGTCGTATTTGACCGTTTCATTGGTCTTGTTGCCTTGGTCGCCATCACTGTCACTCTCATCGGGTTGCGCTACGATTTTCTCGCGCAGACCACCGAAACACGAAATTTGCTCTGGCTTCTCCTCTTTCTTCTCGGCACATCGGTACTGACATTGATAGCCACTTTTGTAATCAGCGGCTTTAACCTGTTCCATTCCTTACCAGCGAAGTTCCCCGGCCGCGACAAACTGATCGAAATTTCTGCAGCCTATCATCTTTACGCACATCATTGGCGTGCAACGCTCGTTGCGTTTGGGGCGTCTCTGGTGGCACATGTTGCCACTTTCACGACTTTTCTCTGTGCTGCTTACGCGCTGGGCGCACCAGTGCCAGTAGTCAACTTCTTCGCCGTGATGCCCGTGGAACGTACCATCTCCGCGCTGCCAATCAGTTTCGCGGGAATTGGTCTTCGTGAAAAAGTCTTACAGATCATGCTCAGCGGCCTTTGTGGAGTCCCGGAAGCAAAAGCCATTCTCATTGGTTCCCTTAGCTTCCTTATCATTCTCGTTTGCTGCCTGCCAGGCGCACTTGTTTATTTGTTGTACAAGCCGAGTGGTGCGGTCGCGCGGGTGAAAATGCGCGAGATGGAACACGAAGTCACCGCGCTGGAACATGAGATGGGCGAAGCAGAACGATGAGATTTCTCAACGCTCACCACCCAACTCTGATGAATCGCGAGCGGGCGCTCAACGCTCAACTCTCAATTCAAACGGGTGGACGTCGGACACTCGCCACGCCGGAACCCGCCCAAGGCGAGGGCAGATTGGATTTTGAGCGCCTCCTCGCGATTCATCGGAATTGAGTGTTTTCTTCGTCATGAAGCGCAAGCAGCCGCGCCCACTTGTCGTCGCCACCTTCGCCATGACGGTCGATGGCAAGGTTACCACGAAAAATTTATCGCCTGTCGATTTCACTTCACGTGAAGACAAGTCGCATTTGTTTCGGCAGCGCGCTTTGGCCGACGCGGTACTGCTCGGGCACACGAGTTTAAAACGCGACAACGTCCGGCTGGGACTGCCAGTTGGAATGCAGGAAGCCAGAGAGAAGCGCGGTCGAAGCCGCTGCCCATTACGCGTTATCGTTTCTAACGAAGGCAGGATCGACCACCGTCTGAACATTTTTCAGTCGGACGTTTCCCCGATCATCATCTTTTCTACGAAACGGATGCCGCCAAAATATCAGCGGGCTTTGGCGAAAAAGGCGACGCTCCATTTGAGCGACGCAAAAAATGTGGATCTCGCCGGCATGCTCAAAACATTGCGCACTAAATACAAAGTCGAGACTGTTGCATGTGAAGGTGGGCCGACGCTTTTTCGAGCGTTATTGGAACAAGGCCTGATCGATCGGCTCAATCTAACCATTGCGCCCTACATGTTCGGTGGAGCAAAGGCGCCGACGTTGACAGGCGCGAGCAAGGATTTCCTGCCCGCCAGCGTGCATTGTTCGTTGAGCGACATGCGCGTCGTCGACGAGGAGTGTTTTCTTACATATCGAATCAAACATCGGGGCCAGCGCCGGAATTAGACGTCTCTTTGCGACGTGGTCGCCGCACGAGTTCGCCTTCACAATTTGGACAAAC
>JBKPLX010000032.1:0-7216 GCA_046731855.1 Verrucomicrobiota bacterium
AGAGTTTCAGCAACACGGACTTACTTCGGGCCGCACCCACTATCATCACGTTCGATGCCCCAGGCTCGGGTACAGGCCCCGGCCAGGGCACAATCACGTTCGCCATCAACCCGGCAGGGACGATCTCGGGCCGCTACGCGGACTCGGGCACTGCGATTCACGCTTTTGTGCGCACTCGGGACGGTGCCATCATCACATTCGACGCTCCAGGCGCAGGGACAGGTCCCCGCCAGGGCACTCGGCCCTTCAGCATCAACCCGGCAGGCGCGACCGCGGGCTACTACCACGACGCGAGCAATGTGTTTCACGGTTTTCTGCGCACTCGACACGGTACCATCACCACCTTCGATATCGCCGGTGCGGGCACAGGTCCCGGCCAAGGTACCTTCGCCGGCAACATCAACCCGCAGCAGGCGATCGCAGGACGCTATGTCGACGCTAGCGACGTGGCTCACGGTTTCCTGCGCGCTCCGGACGGAACCATCACTACGTTTGATGCTCCGAACGCCGGCACAGGCCCGGGCCAGGGCACCTTTGTATTTACCGGCTATTTACTCAACGCTGCCGGGGCGATCACAGCAGCTTCCCTGGACGCGAGCAATGTGTATCACGGCGTCCTGCGCGCTCCAGACGGCACCATCACCACGTTCGATCCTCCGGGCGCGGGCACGGGCCCTTTCCAAGGTACACTGCCGCTCGGGATCAACCAGGCTGGAACGATTGAGGGGACCTACATTGACCAGGGTGATGTAAACCATGGGTTCGTGCGTGGCTCCGACGGCACGATCACCACGTTCGACGTTCCGGGGGCGGGCACAGGCCCGTTCCAAGGTACCTCTGCCCAAGGCATCAACGCGTCAGGGGTGGTCACGGGAGAGTACGTGGACGCGAGCGACGTCAATCACGGTTTCGTGCGCGCCTCGGACGGCACCATCACCACGTTCGATGTTCCGGGCGCGGGCACAGGCCCTGGGCAAGGCACTATCCCTCTTTCCAACAATCCGGCCGATAGGATCACCGGATACTATATTGACGCGAGCGATGTGTCTCACGGTTTCCTGCGGATCCCGTAAGCCGCTCATCTGTACCCTGGTTCTTGGTTGTGGCATGGATATCATTTTTTTCCTGCCAGAACAAAGGTGGCACTATTTCCCCAGTGGCGTAGAGACCTCCGTCCCCGCTGGTGGTGTGAATTCGAACATTGAACCGGAAACAGGCTCACGCGTCTGATTTGAATACGTGGTCACGATCCGATCACCGTTTGGTAGCAACATATCGGTGCGTTCTACTCGCAACTCGTTATTAATTCGTAGGTCAAGCTTCTGAAACACGCGTTTCATCGACGGCGCTCGCGGTAACAATCTCAGCTCATACCCGTTGCCAGTTTTTGCCGCAGCGATTTGGAAATTGTTTTCCACGTCCTCCAGGTTCAATGACGAATTGATCGCTGCCACTGTGGAATCAAGCGGCGATCCTTTGCCCAGTGGGTAACGCTCCGCCGATTTAAAGTTTGGGTAATAAATCCAGAGCTGGCGGCCGTCGCTCACAGTCAGGCTGGGCGAGTTGCCTGTGACTTCGCGCCGGAATTTGTTAGGCGGCTGAAACCAAACTTTTCCCGAGCTCAGGATGGGGTTCTTCATCAAATGAATCACTCGTTGTTCCTGAAAATCGGCCTGAGTGATCCGATTCTGTCGAATTTTGGCCAAAAGATCCTTGAGATCAGTCTCCGAAACCGGTGCGCTGTTCGCAATGCATGTCAGTGCTACGAAAAGAAAAATCGAAGGTAAAACGGTGCGCATGCGCTGAGCTTATGTGATTAGCTTGAATTTTCAAAACGGAGCGCCGCAATAGGTCGTACGTCTGCCAGAGTAACAGCAGCGTTACTTTTGTAAAACAACGCGCCCGCCAAAATAGTTGTCCATTTCACTGCATGAAAATCGTCATCTCATTAGTGAAAGGAGTACTATAAACATGAAAACTACTAACTCGCTGCGTGTTCGGGCCTCTCGTTTCTTCAGTAATCGATACGCCTACAGAGAACGGCCAGATTATTTAATCGAGCTCGTCGCCTTCGGAATAATCGTTATCACTACAGCTCTGTCGCTGGCTAACGCGATGACAACGACGTTGAAGTGAACGCGACCACAGAGTGAAGAGCCGAGCCCAAGTTCGTGAAATTCAAACATCAATTCGGACAGTTGGACGGAGCTGCGGCACAAGGCTGCGTCCTACCTCGAAAGAGATAGAACCAAAGTCCAATGTGGGAATCTGTCAGAAGCATTGTCAAACCTTAGATCAAAGGCGTTTATGAAAAGCAAAAGAAATTACATTGCGAGATCCAATCTGACCCTGACGCAAAGCGGACTGCTGGCTGAGTTGCTGCGATGCGAGCGCCGCAAAGTGATCGAATTAACTCAGCGTCGTGCACACAACGAGCGGGAACGAGGCTTCTTTGGAAATGGCCTCACTTGGTTACTGGCGCGCGCTCATAGCATCACCGCCGGCCGACGATTTCGTCGGGCCTCTGGCCAGGGAATCCTCCCCCGCCACACTTGAAGCCCTCAACCGAGTCACCGACGATGCGCCACGAAATCCACACTTACTCAGCATTACTGCGACAGATCCACAATGATCTGCGCGTCCAACATCCCGAATGGGTCCAGCCAAATGGCGAGTCTCCGTTGTGTGATTCTTACGAGGCGCGCCTAATGAAATTGCTCGATGCCTCGAGACCCATGGAATCCAATGAGAAAACCACGCCGGCTGATTTCAAGCACAGTCATGGTTTCGGTCAGCGATAGTCCAAACTTGCCAAGCGCGAAAAATTCGTCACCGGCAATTTTTTCATAGTTTGCCGGTTCCTTTCGGTTCGATGGTTGCTTTCCCACTTCCGGGGGGCGCTTCCAGCAAGGCGTCCCCAACACTGGCGAGCTGACGTTTATAGCAGAAGAAGGCGAAGAGAGCAGATGCCAGCAGCATCAACTTCCAGAAGACGAATTGCGATCGCCTCCAATGATCAAACATGGCCACCGTCGCCAGCGCGCTGACGAAAAAGAAACTGACCTCGCTAACACAGAGCAGAACATGACCTAATACGACCCGATGCCGGAACTGGATTTTGGGCTGAAGACGGCGAGTATACCAGTAGGCCGATTGCATTACCACAAGGCCAAACATCGCGAGGGCAAAGTCCACAGGCGTACCCACCACGACTTCTCCGGCAGTTAACTCTCGATAATCAGGAAGCGCGTCCCAGAAAAACACTTGGGCTCCTGCAACCTGTACTATTATCGCGCACCAGAACATAGTTTTGGTTGCGGAGCCATTCATTGTCGCCTTTTTCAACAATTAAGAATGGTCGAACCTCGCCATCGCAAGCTGAAAACGAGCGACAATCCGTATGGACCCGACAATTTATCGGAAGATTACTGGTCGCCGCGATTCTCGTGCGACTTGTTCAGGCCCGCGAAAACCGCAAATGCGAGTACCAGAATCGATATTACGATCCCGAATATCTCATTCATAAGATTCCAAGGTGACGCACCAATCCAGTCCGCGGACTGTATGCGCCGTTTATGGGCATCTATGCCGCATATCATCTTCTTCTCCGGAAACGATGAGACAGAGTTCTCGAAAAAGTTAAATTTCGCGAAACCAGTTCTATGATGGAATTTCGCGGCCTTACCCTTCCGACAAATTTATCGAAAGATCTAGTCGTTAGGCTAACTCAACCAGCTTAAAATCATTTGGGCCGCGTTGCCTTCCACACGATCATTAGACCTTCGAACTCATAGAATGCTTTCCGGACTGGCGTCGCTAACGAACTGTTGGCATTGGCCCAAGGTGTCCGAGAAAACCAGCTAGTGCCAATCCGTATGGACCTGCCTTTTATGGATCTCGGTACCGGCGGGGAGTGGTACTGGGTGTAGCCAGATGCCACTCTTCAGAAATCCATCCGACCGACGTCCTGGACCGTCACAAACGCAATCGGGACGGTGGCTTAATCGTCACAAGCGGCAGCTTGGTTTCCGTCGCTCTCGTTGCGCAAACCGTGCGTTTCCAGTTTTCGAGTGATCTGCGCCAGACTCCGCACGACATCGACGTCCGACGGCGCGAGCGGTAAGCTAAATGTAAGGTCGCGCAACGCATTCGGATAAAACATCACCCTATTGCGCTGATAGTCGATTTCCAGTTCACCAGCAAGCCTTTCAGTCTCTTTTGGCGCAGTTATCGAATTTTCTTCGCCTTCGTTGTGCATTCGTCACCTCGTTCTACGGAGCCGAAGCGGTGAAGTTCCGTGAAAAGTGAACCGGCAATTCAGATACCATATCGTCGCGCGCACGGGTTTACCTAGAAATCAGACGGCAATTTGTCATCTATTTCCAGCCTTTTAAACGGAAAACTGGCTAAATAGATGGCGAGATACCGGACCACAATATTCTGCTCAGTCCCCGCTCGCCGTGTTCTGAAAAGACGTAATTAGCCACTTCCCGTCAGTTTTGCCCATCACCATCGTAGTGATTTCTTTCTGAACTGGAACGGCCTTTCCAGTGGGACGACTCGAACCAGTGACGTCCCACGTAGCATCGACAAGTGCCACATCGGGTGTTGAAAAACGAACTTCTACAACGGTAAGCTTCCGAACAGCAGTCTTTAATCTCTTCTGAAACAGTTCCGTGTGCCGCTGGACAATCTCCTGCAGTCCCTTCCAGTGGACACCGTCGATGTTTATGTAGTCACAGTCTTCAGTGAAGAGACGACCGAAGGCGGCCGCGTCATGGCCATTCCAAGAAACTTCGTATTCCGCGAGAACATTGCGCACAGCACTCTCATCGTCATTGGCGTAGTCGTAGTACCTCAGAGGCGGGGAGACATATCCGTAATCATAGCCGGACGATGCATAACCATAGCCATAGTTACCATACCCGTTTCCGTAGCCGGAGTAGTCGGAGTAGTCGGATGGATAGGGATATGCGTAGGATCCGTATGGGTAGGCCCAGTTCCAGGCCCACCAAGGACTCCACCGCCATGGAGAGGCGAAGTTGCCGATAAAGATGATTTTGTTGAAATGCTTGAAGCGACGAAACCGATTAGCTTGATTAAAGTCTTTATAGTTGAAACGGTTAAAGCGTCGAAACCCCAAGGCTGAATTCATCATTGGAGCGCGGCGCAATGGCATCCGCCCCATCGAACCTGGCGTCGGAGCGCGGTGCACCGGCATTCGGGCAATCGAACGTGGCGTATTAACGTGCCCCCTTATCTGCGCCTTCGCGACCGAGGCTGCGAAAACGCATGCTAGCACACAACCAAGGAGAACGAATTTTCTCCAGTTCATAGCGTCATAGGTTTCTAAAGATTGAAACCCCGGGGATTCGAAAGTTGCGGCACTGGAAAAGATAAAAGGTATCGATCGCGTTACTGTCAGCCTCTGGGAAACCAACACACCTGGCGATGATAATCATTTGCTGCCTGCCCAGTTTACCGCTCGAGATATTTTGGCATTTGCTCACTCCGCTCCAGCGTTCTATCTGCGCCTACTCTACGACTCGAGACAGGCCGGCTCAACTCGCTGCCGTCTTGGGTCAAGAGCCCAGCGACTGGTTGCGCTGCTGCGCGATGCTGTCCTCTGTTTGCATGTCTCGGGCCGGTCTCGACGGAAAGTGGCCTGACACCCAGTTCCATCTAACGACAAAGAGAATGGAGCCCTCGGGAAGCGGTGCGACATGGACGGGAAGCCCGAAGGGTGTTTTCGCGGGAAGAAAACATCATAAGCTGCGGCAGGTCGTGGCAAACAGGCTGGCAAACCACGTGTCAGCCGGCGGCGATACGATCAAAGTTTCGAGAACTTTGCCCGCAGAAATCCGTATGAAGTTCTTGAATGAGCGATTTGTCCCGGCGAGGTGCTCGACGACGTGGCAACATTAAGAGCGACACAATAACTGGCGGCATGATCGTCGGTATGACCGTGTATCCTTGGGACGACAAATACTCAAAGCTAGTCGGAATCAACATCGTAAAAATCTCGGAAGCGGACTACCTAGACCATCCGGATTTGTGCATGAAAATTGTCGTTGAGGCGCTGCTCTCGCTTCCGTCAGGATCTTATACCGTCGTTAGCCATACTGAACCAGTGCCCTGCGTGATGGATATCCGCCTTGCCGATAAGGGCTGTGGATTACGATTGAGACCGTTTGACAGACAAACGATCAACAGCATAAAGCAGCCAGCCTGCCTCCGCGTCGTGGTTGGGTGAAGAAATAGGACGCTAACAAAGCACTCCTTCAGCTCGTCACCTTTAAACGCGTAGAGACCCGTTAGCGTCCTACCCCTTATATGGACCGTCGGCGTCCGTGATGTCGATGCGCTCAAACTGCAGCATCAGACGCCGACCGAGGCCTTTTTAAAAGCAACAAAAGCGCACTCCGCTTCTGGTTCTGATTCCGGCTCTTCGCGAATTCGATTTGGTCGAGACTTAGCTAACTACTCCCTGGCTTTGGGCCGCAATTACACTTACCACGGTTAGCGTCGCGTTGGATTGCGACTGTCAATTTACAAACACGAGACGTGAGGCGTCCTATCCGGCGTGAACTCTGTCACCTGCACGTTGTTGAATGTGTAGTTGTTCGGAGCAAATAAAACCTGAAATCGCAAGGGCAACCCCCCTGGTAATGCAGGACCGACAACTATAATCTCGATTTTGAACGTGCCTGTGCCAAAAACCGGGAATGGCAACGAAGCCTCAACATCCTTTATGGCCACACTCTCTACCCTAAGCGTACGATTACCGGCTTGGACAGTACCGCTGAAGTTTGTTACCGCGATGAATTTAGGCTTCATCCGGAAAAGCCTTGGGGTTCGAAACTCATTCTGGAACGTGACCACCAATTCGCCACCCATGGTCACATTGCCGCTGGCACACTGACGCATATCTCGAAAATTGAATCTGAAAGATCGCCTGTTAGGTTCATTTTCGTTAGCTTGCTGCCCGGCCGCGGCGTTTGGTTCACCGATGCTAAGGTCCGGCTCCGGGGTAACCGCTCGACCGCTCTGCGCGACAGCAAAACTAGCGAGCAGCAGTGCAATGAATAAATATTGAAGTTTTCTGTTTAATTTGAGCAATGGAATCATGGGTTGGCCTTTCTTTTCCCGCCGCGTTGATTCTGAGATTGTGCGCCTCCAGAAGAGACGAAGAACCTGGCGGGAATTGTCCTTCGAC
>JBKPLX010000033.1:0-13153 GCA_046731855.1 Verrucomicrobiota bacterium
ACTCAGATTCATCGCGACTGTCTCCGGCATTGACTTCACTGGGGCGCAAACCGCCGACCCGAACGACAACCTGACGGCGGCGCACATCCACGCGCCGGGCGCTCGCGGCGTAAGGGCGGGGGTCGTCTGGGGCTTCTTCGGCCAGCCGTTCAACGACACTAACCCGCGCGACACAATTGTGACGCCCTTCGCCACGGGTGTCGGCGGTACGGTCATTACCAAGTGGGACGTCGCCGAGGGCAACAACACCACACTTACCGCCCAGCTGCCAAACATTCTCGCTGGCCTGTCGTACATCAACTTCCACACCGTCCGTGCCCCAGGCGGCGAGGTCCGCGGCCAGATCGAGGAGAACCCGCAAGTCACCGCAAACCTCCACAAGGTGTTCTCCTACGGGCGGCGCAACAGCTTCGGCTTCGACTTCGATCCGAGGACCGGCAACCTGTGGCTGGAGGAGAACGGCGACGACACGTTTACCGAGCTGAACTTGGTCGCGCCCGGCCAGAACGGAGGCTGGATTCAGATCATGGGGCCGCTCGCGCGGATCGACCAGTTCAAGTTGATCGAGACGACCATGTTCGGCGGAAACCTCCAGCAGTTGCGCTGGCCACCGACGAACATCGCCGACTCGCCCGAGGAAGCGCGGGCGCGGATGGTGATGCTGCCGGGCGCGCATTACAGCGACCCGGAGTTTAGCTGGAAGTTTGAGGTAGCCCCGGCGGCCACTGGCTTCATGAACGGCAGTGGGATAGGTCAGCAGTACGACGGCGACCTCTTCGTAGGTGCCGCCCGGCCCTTCCTCCAAGGGGGTTTTCTATGGCACTTCAACCTGACCGGCAATCGACGGCAAATCGCGGTTGATGATCCCCGGCTGGAGGACCGCGTCGCCGACAACCTGGACAAGCCGTCGCCGACCGATCCGGCTGCGAATGAGCGGGCGATGGTCGAAAGCGAAAGCCTACTGTTCGGGCGAAACTTCGGCGTCGCCACCGACATTCGCACTGGACCTAACGGAAACCTGTTCGTCGTCTCGCTCTCGAACGGCGCGATCTACGAGATTTTTCGTCGGTAGTGACGATGAATCTATTTCCGTCGCCGCTGTTAAAAGCACAGGACGGTCGAATCAAATTACGATGAACACCCAGTTTTTCGTATGTCGGTGTCACAGAGGATGACAAGATCCAGCAAACGGCACGGTGAGGCTAATCAACCTATCATTAACAATATTCGTTGTACTTGAGATTGAGATGTTGATGTGTGTCGCCCAGTTGTGATCTAACTCCGGTGGCCGGTTATCTACTCGCCACAGTGACGTCGCCCGCATTTTTCGCCGGTGGCGCGTCGACACCGTGAACCTATGCGGATTCTAGTCGTTGAAGACGAAGTTCGCCTTGCCCACCATATCTCTCGCGCTCTTACTGAAGCTGGCCATGAGCCAACTATGGTGCACGACGGCGAAACCGCCTTGGGGGAAGCTGAGGCGCACCACTACGAGCTCATCGTGCTCGATGTGATGCTGCCGGGAATGGATGGCTTCGAAGTCCTGCGGCGTTTGCGCAAGGCGAAAATGGATACGCGTGTCCTAATCTTGACCGCGCGCGGCGAGGTCAGCGATCGCGTGACTGGCCTCGGACTGGGAGCGGATGATTACCTTGCCAAACCGTTTGCCATGCAGGAACTGGTCGCGCGAGTGAGTGCGCTTGGGCGACGTTTTCCTGAGAAAGCGCCAATCAAGCTTCAAGTCGGCGATTTGGTTTTGAACCTCGCGGATAGAGCATTATACCGAGGCACTCGCCGAATCGACCTTTCGGCGCGAGAAGTTACGTTGTTGCGCGTGCTGATGCGCGAACCTGGCCGCATCTTTAGCCGCACCGAATTGTGCGAGCGCGTCTGGGAACGGGAACATGAGTACGGCGTGAAACTGGTTGAAGCCTTCATCAGCCGCCTGCGCAAAAAGATCGACTCGCCGCCGCTTATTCACACCGTACGATACCTAGGCTACACGATTCGGGAGCCGGAATGAGGAACTGGCCATTACGCTGGAAGATTGCGCTTTATTCCGCGTCGCTTGCAGTGGCCGCTACCCTTGGCGGCGCAATGACCACCTGGGTTGTCATGCGTCACGCCGAGATTGCTGCTTTTGATCGGCGCCTAACGACCGATGCCGATGAATTCTTTCGGGACGTCGAACATTTCGAAGGTAGTCGGACTGACAGCAGGCTGGTGTTCAACGACATCTTAGTGCCGCTCTCACTGCGTAAGCACCTGGTTGAAGTGACTGACTCAAACGGCGCGGTGCTCTATCTTTCCCCGCGATTGCGCAAGCCATTCCCACGCGACGGCATCAAGGAATTTCACAACCACAAGATCGACGGGAAAAAGGTCCGCGTGGCGGAGTTTAGCCAGAATGGCCTCATCTTGCGCGCCGGTGACGATCTTACGGAAATCAATCAAATCGGCTTGGATATTTTCCTGGCGATGCTAGGGGCCATTCCCACGGTGCTCTTAATAACGTTGTTCGGTTCGACCTGGGTCGCGAGCAAAGCGATCGCGCCAGTGGAGGAAATCCGCCAGGCGGCCAGGACAATCACCGCCAAGCGGCTCGACCAGCGGCTGCCTGTCCCGCCGACTAAGGACGAGATCGCAGGATTGATCCAAGTGCTGAATGCGACCTTCGAACGGTTGCAGCGCAGTTTCGAACAATCTGTTCGTTTTTCTGCCGACGCTTCGCATCATTTGAAAACGCCGATCGCTGTTTTGCGCGCCGGTGTTGAAGAAATCCTCGCCGACGTCAACTGCAGCGAAAGTACACAAGCGCGCGCCGAAGGGCTGCTGCATCGCATTCATCATGTTAGTTCAGTCGTGGACAATCTACTTTTACTCTCTCGCGCCGATGCCGGTCGCCTTGAGTTGTCGAGGGCTAAGTTCGACTTAGGCGAAGTGCTCGAAGGCGTTCTTGATGACGCGCTTATTTTAGCCGAGCCCCTTGATCTGAAGGTGGAAGCGGACATCCAGAAGCATCTGCTGCTAAATGCCGATCGCACGTTTGTTGCGATGATCGCACAGAATTTGGTCGAAAACGCCGTTAAATATAACATTCCTGGTGGTCGCATTCGGGTGGAGGCGCGGGCTGTCAACAGCACCGTGGAAATGATAATTGGTAACAGCGGTAACGGAATCCCCAAAGATCGCACTGGACAGTTATTCGAGCGCTTTTACCGGGTGCGCGGAGACGAACGCGTACCAGGACATGGGCTGGGCCTGAGCATCGCGCGAGAGCTGGCTCGAGCGCATGGGGGCGATGTTGAGCTGGTGCGTTCCGATGATAATTGGACAGAGATGCGCGTTCGCCTGTGGCGAGGCGCCTAACGAGTCAAAGAGTCCGAGTGGCCACGACCGGCGCCACCGCTGAGTCGCCTCAAATTTCTGAAGAGCGCGCATGATTCTTTTGCCCGCTTCAAAGGTTACAACTGCGCAACCTTTATCTTTTAGACGCCGACAATTTCCCAGTCAACTTGATCGCCATGGATTCCCGGCGATCACCAATGAACTAAACCGATGAGAAACCCCCAACATCAACCTTCAAGTATTATGAAAGCGTTCCATTTCATCATTTTTGCCGTCGCCCTCTCTATTGGCAGCGTTCAGGGCCAGACGCTGCTCACAGAAACGACATGGGGCGGTGCCGGGAGCGATGTCGCGGAGGGCATCGCCAGCGCACCCGACGGAAGCTCGTACGTAGTAGGTATCACCGATAGCTTCACAACAGATCAATTTGGAAATCCAAGTCCCAAAATCTTTCTCGTGAAGTTCGCGGCGGATGGATCACTCGTTTGGCAGAGGATCTGGAACGGGACCACCGTCCGGGGTCTTGGACGAACAGGCGTTGCGCTCGGCGCCAGTGATTCAGTGTATGTGACTGGAGTGAGTACTAATAACGGGAACGATGCGGTTCTTCTAAAATTCGATGTGAACGGGACGCTGCTTTGGGAAAGGACATGGGGCGGTCCAGATTCCGACGAAGGTCTCGCCGTGGCGGCAGCCCCGGACGGGTCCGCTTACATTGCCGGAACCACCACGAGTTTCGGACCGAGTTCGTCCGGCTTGTTCGTCGTGAAGTTCGATTCGTTAGGCAATCTCGTGTGGCAGAGAATCTCAGATGGAGCAGCAGGTAACGCCGTTGGCGTCGGACCGGATGGTAGCGTGTACGCTGCAGGGACGACGCCGCGGCCGGACCCTATCGGCAACTTCGATGTAATCGCGCTGAAAATAACCTCCGGCGGCAATCTGGTCTGGCAGCGCACCTATTCAGCAGGCGACGTCGTAGACCCACGTGGCGGGCTGGCGGTCGCGTCTGACGGGTCGGTCTACATGGTGGGCGCGATCCAGACCGTCAGACGGACTGCTGACATCGCGGCCCTGATCGTGAAGCTCAGTACGAACGGCGATCTGCTGTTCGACAAGCAGTTTGACGGCAGAAGCAGCGAGGTTGCCGCCGGAGTGGCAGTCGCGCGGGACGACGGCACGGTGTACGTTGCCGGGACGACCACCAGCTTCGGCGGGGGATTCCAAGACGCGTTCGTTCTTCACCTGGTTCCGACTGGCAAGAAATTGCTCGACGCGGTCACTTGGGGAGGAACCGGTTTTGAGGAAGGCTCGGGCGTTGGCGTGATCGCCGGCACGGTCGCGCTGGCCGCGACTACCACCAATCCGCCACCCTATTCGTTGCTCGATGCCTCCGCGAAACTTTCGGCGGCCCGGGGTACGCTGGCGGTCGTTGCAGGAATCCTGACCGAACCCGCAGGCATCTCTGCGGATCCGGCTGCGGGCGCGGTAACACCAAACGGAACTACAATCTTCGGCGGAAACTTCGAAGCAGCCCTCGTCAGAATCGCTCGGTAACCTTGGTCGATCCGCCCAGAAGGTTGTAGGCTCCTGGTCCGGTGACTGTTGAGGTGAAGGTGGTATTGGCCGCAATCACCTGCAGCTCCAACGACATTTCTGGTTGAAACCAACGCAGCCATATTGCATTCAACATGCATGGAACGAATGCGATTTTTGTCTCAGGTTGTTTTCGCTTTTACTCTGCTTTGGACAGCTACCTCACATTGTTACTCAGCTGATACTGGCCTTGCTGCAATCAAAGCCGAAATTACTAAGCGGCACGAAGAGTCGGTGAAGCGGTTGCAAGATTGGATAGGGCAAGTGTCAATCGCAGCGGAGAATCGCGGGTATCCCGAGGGTGCGGAGTATATGGCGAGACTGGCGCGCGATGCGGGATTTCAGCAGGCAACCGTCATTAACACAGATGGAAAACCGGGTGTGTTTGCGACGCTCGACGCCGGCGCATCGAAAACGGTTGGACTTTATTTCATGTACGACGTGAAACAGTTCGATCCGGCTGAATGGACGTCGCCCCCGACTGAAGCGCGGATCGTGGATAAACCGTCGCTGGGCAAAGTAATGATCGGTCGGGGCGCTGTGAACCAGAAAGGGCCGGAAGCAGCGTTCCTTGCGGCGCTGCATGCGATTCGTGGCGCGGGAAAGAAGATGCCGGTGAATCTGGTGATGGTGGCCGAGGGCGAAGAAGAGATCGGTTCGCCGCACATTCCGCAACTCGTTAGGCGGCCCGAGGTGCTCGCGGCATTGAAAAAATGTGTTGGCGTGTTCATGCCCCACGCGACGCAAGATTTGGATGGAATTGTTACAGTGAATCTCGGATCGAAAGGCGTGATCGAGCTGGAGTTGGTATCAAGCGGCGAAAAATGGGGACGCGGACCGGCGAAAGACATTCACTCCTCTCTAAAGGCGATGGTGGACAGCCCAGCGTGGCATTTGGTCAAAGCCCTTAATACGGTTGTCTCGGAAGACGGTAACGAAATCGCAATCGATAATTATCCGAAGCCTCTACCGCTGAGCGCCGAAGAGAAGACGATGATTGAAAAAGCGTCGAAGTTGCGGAGTGAAGCTCAGGCAAAGAAACAATTCAGCGTTCAACATTGGATCAATGATCTGCCATGGGAGCAGGCAAACGAACGACTCGAATCGCAGCCGACTGTCAACATTGAAGGTTTGGTCGGCGGATACACCGGTCCCGGTGGCAAAACAATCTTGCCGCATCGCGCCGTCGCGAAGATCGACATGCGACTCGTGCCCGACATGAAAGCTGCGGACGCGCTGGCGGCGTTGAAAGCGCATCTGGCAAAGCGCGGTTTCGGCGACATCGAAGTGAACATGACTGGCGGATACGATCCGACGAGCACTTCGGCTAATTCCGAACTGATTAAAGCGCAGGTTGCGACCTACAAGAAATTCGGAATCGACGCGCAGCTCTGGCCACGCAACGCGGGCTCTTATCCAGGATATGTTTTCACTGGCGAACCGCTCAAACTTGCCGCCGGGCATTTCGGGCTTGGTCACGGCAGCGGCGCGCATGCGCCGGACGAATATTACATCATCGAATCTACAAACCCGAAGATCCAGGATTTCGACGGCGCGGTGATGTCCTTCGTCGAATATCTGTACGAGTTAGGAAAGTAACGATTCCTAATTGCAGTGGCAACCGCTTCGGCTGTGTTGCAATTTCAGTCTTGCAGGCGACACGCCTGCCGCTACAGCAGCTTTGCCTCGAGATTGATCTGCGTCCCGCCGAGAGCGACCGAGACGGGACAAGTCTTTTTGGTCAACTCGGCTTGTTCCTTGAATTTTGCTTCGTCGATTCCGGGGACGTCGCCTTCGGTTTTCAGATCAATTGACGTGATCTTGAATCCCTTATCGCCGGGTTCCAGTTTCACCGTTGCTGTTGCGCTGACGCGTTTCGCGGGATGGCCTGCCTTTTCCAGGTTAAACGCGAGTGCCATGGCAAAACAGCCGGCTTCAGCCGCGCCGATGAGTTCTTCGGGGTTTGTGCCCTTTCCATCCTCGAAGCGTGATGAAAATGAAAAAGGCCCTTCAAACGCTCCGCTTCCCAATTTCATGTTTCCCTTGCCTTCCTTCAAAGTCCCTTCCCAAACAGCCGATCCAGTTCGTGTTGCCATTGTGTCGCCTCCTTTTTTTTGTTGTTGATTATGATTCGCGCCTGACGCGGGCAGGCGCAATCGATTTCAGCCTGATATCATTCGATTGCGAATCTCACGCCGCTTCAGGCGTGGCGGTGTCGGGCATTGCGGCGCTCTGGCCACGCTTCGCTTCAGCGAGCTGGCGTTGTTTGCGCCCCAGCCAGATGCTGAGGACGCACCAGATTGCTCCAAACGGAACCGCCACCCAGGAAATGCCGACTAATCCCAAGCCTAGCCACTGCATTAACGGATAAGACCACGCGCCGGTTATATCGCCAAGGCGATAACCAAATGTATCGATCAGGCTTTTAGCTTTATATTTGTCCTCTCGCCGCAAGACCGTGAAGAGAACTTCGCGAGCTGGTCGAAGTAGGGCGAACCCTGTAGCGCGTCGCACAATCTGGAACGTTGCAAGGACCGTGAGAATCGGCGCGAAACCGATCGCAGCAAATCCAACCGCGCTCAAAAGCGGCATGAGCACTAGCGTGATCCCAACGCCAAACCATTTCATGAGACGCCCGGTCAGAAAAACCTGAATCAGCACCGTAATCGTGTTCACCGCGATATCGATGTTCGCCAGGAACGATGTGCGCGCGGCGCGATTCTGCAATTGATGTCCCGTAAGGTCGGATTGCTGAAAATATGCCCACGTGTTTGTAATCGTGTAGATAATGAGAAACGCGGCGAGGCCAAGTAAGTAGGGAGATCGGGCAATGTGAGTCGCGCCTTCCCAGAATTTGCCGCCGATTGGTTGCTCGCTTTGCTCGTCGCCTGCCCTAATATCGGCGGGAAATCGGCGCACACATTGCGCAGCAACCTCCAACATGACTGCTGTGATGAGCAGAAACAGGCCGGTGCTGAGCTTTCCGGCAAGCGAGCTCGTGACAAGACCACCAACAATTCCACCAATCGAGCCGCCGACGGCAATGAATCCAAAAAGTCGTTTGCCTTGCTCTGGTGTGAACACGTCAGCCATGAACGACCAAAACATTGTGGTTGCGAAAAGATTGAAGACGCTCACCCAGATGAAAAAAATGGGCGCGAGGATCGCGCGTTCCTGCGCTGCTGGCATCCAACGCATCAGCAGGAAGAAAACAAAAAGGTTCGCGATGGCGAAACGGTACGCGACTGGAATAAATCGCCGCCGCGACATACGGGCGACGATGGCGGCATAAAGCGCGTTAGCGATCAGCATACCGATGAGCGTGCCGGTATACATCCATGGCAGATTTTCAACGCCCCGGTCGGCGCCGATCTCATCGCGGATTGGCCTGATAACATAGTAACCGCCGAGAACGACAAAGTTGAAAACAAATGCCAGCAGCAGCGCGCGGATTTCGTTCGGCTTTGCGTCAACGATTTTCGTGAAGAGTTTCTTCATACTGTAGCCGCAGCCCCGTGGGCCGCGCGCGCGTCGCACAGCGACGCGGCTACGATTTTTGTTTCTTCCACGCAGCCAGCACTTCCGCTTCGCGCTCCGGGGTAATGCCGGCCTTCATGTGCGCCTGGCGATCTTGTGGCCGCGATTTGAACCATTCAAGCGTGTCACGTGCGGTTTCATCAAGCGACCGAAAGGTTAGCCCTTTGGAAAGCGCACGACTGATGTTGGTGCGGGTGATCCCATCTTCCGCGCCGGCCCACACCGGCATATCAGACCAAGCCTGCACCTTTTGATTGGTCAAAAATTTCTCATCCGCCCAGATAAACTTGGCGTTGGATTTCAGGGCGGTTTTGATTCCGTCGAGCATTGCACCAATGCCGATCGGTCTGGCCGGGCCGGTCGCATTGTAAATTCCAGTCTCGCCATTTTCGGCCATGCGAATCGTCCATTCCGCCAAATCACGTCCATCGATGTATTGAACCGAATCCTCTGGCTTACCCGGCGCGAGTACTTCGCCCCCGCGATCGATCCGAACCGGCCAATAGGTAAAGCGATCGCTCTCGTCCCGTGGCCCAACGATTAATCCAGGCCGGATGATGAGCGTTTTTCCCGGAAACCATTTCTCCGCCTCCTTTTCTGAGAGCACTTTGAGGGGTCCGTACAACTTGAAACCATTCGCCTTCATTGATTCGAGCGTTTCTTTGTACGCATCGGCCCCCTCGTAACTTTGCAGCGGAGCGTTTTCGTCCGGACCGGTCTTTGAGTCCTGATAGACGGAAATGGTCGAGGTAAAAACGTATCGATCGACGTTTCCCTTCAAAATCTGCGCGGCATCTCGCACCCAGACGGGCAGCGTTGTGGGATTATCAATCACCACATCCCAGGTTCGGCCTTTCAACGCGTCCAACTGTCCGTTGCGATCACCGATCAGTTGCTCGACCTCACTCGGCAACTCGCCCGGATGGCTCTTGCCACGATTGAACGTGGTCACTTTGTGCCCGCGACTCAATGCGTATCGAACCTGGTACGGCCCGGTGAACCCGGTACCGCCAAGGATGAGAATGCGCAGAGGCTTCACGGGTTTCTCTGCCAGCAGCGTTATGGATCCTGTGCTGAATGCAACAGCGGTTCCAGCAGTGGTTTTGATAAAACGGCGGCGTTTCATAAGTTTGTCATGTCGAACGAAGTCGAGATATCTCTAATTCTTATAGGGCAATAGCCAGAAATTCCTCCACTTCGGTCGGAAAGACAAAAGGATATGACGAGACGCGAAGCTGCACGACTAATTGGCGCAACGGCGGGTGGCTTGCTTTTGCCGATGAAACGCGCTCAGGCGGAAGCCGAATCATCAGCGATGCTGAAGCGCACAATTCCTTCCTCCGGGGAAAAGCTACCGGTGATCGGCCTGGGAACCTGGCAGGCGTTCGATGTGCATCTTACATCGGACAACCGAAGACAACTCGGCGACGTCCTTTCGCTTTTTGTAAAGCTCGGCGGCCGCGTAATCGATACTTCGCCGATGTATGGTCGCGCCGAAGAGGTGATTGGTGACCTGACGGCTGCGCTCGGCATTCGCGACAAAGTTTTTCTGGCCACGAAAGTTTGGACGCGAGGCAAGGAAAACGGAATCAAATCGATGGAGCGCTCGATGACACTTTTACGAGCAAAAAGAATCGATCTGATGCAAGTTCACAATCTCGTCGATGTCCAGACGCAGCTGGAGACACTGCGTGAGTGGAAGTCCCAGGGGCGGATTCGTTACCTTGGGATAACGCACTACGAAGCAGGCGCATTCGCTAACGTGGAAAAAATCATGCGAAGCGAAAAGCTCGATTTTGTGCAGATCAACTATTCGATCATGGAACGCGAAGCTGAAGAACGCCTTTTGCCGCTCGCGCAGGAACGCGGCGTTGCCGTGATCGTAAATCGGCCGTTTGGTGGTGGCGATCTCTTCAGTCGGACGCGCTCAAAGCCCTTGCCTGATTGGGCTGCTGAATTTGGTTGTCGTTCCTGGGCGCAATTTTTCCTCAAGTGGATTGTGGCTAATTCCGCCGTCACTTGCGCCATTCCCGCGACCAGCAAGCCGCCGCACCTCGAGGATAATATGATGGGAGCAATTGGACGGCTTCCAGACTCAAAAATGCGCCAGCGCATGGTTGAATTAGTCTCCTCGCGGTAGCGGCTACCGATCAAAAATCGCCTCTCAAACTGCTCTTGCGGGGACCCTGTCCGCATTGGGCAATTGTCAAAGGAAAAAATTTACGTTTTCTGAAAAAAATCAGTTGCAGGTCCACTCGATCTCATCGATAGGACGCGCGCTTTATGCGAAAAATAACCCCCTATCTTATTCTCGGCCTCTGTTGCGCAGCATTCTATCCGCGTCCGGCGGCGGCACTGAATTTTTCGGCGCCGAAACCCAAGTTCGGTTACACGGACGCTTCCGGCAAAAACCAGTCGATTGAGATTGTCGACAAATATTATCCAAAGAAAATTGTACGTCCGTTCGGCAATGATTCAAAAATCGATCCTAAGCTGCGCCGAGCTGCGACTATTGCGGAAGAACGCGCTCGCGCACACTCCCTTTCGAAGTGCTGGCGCTATGTGAAGGAAGCTCTTGTCGCCGCTGGCGTGGTCAAATCTAGACCACAGACTCTCCTCGCTAAACAAGCTGGGCAGGAGTTGGTGAAAGACTACGGATTCAAGAAACTCCCGGTGACCGATCCTTATCAAGCGCCGGTTGGCGCAGTATTGGTCTATGGGGCCAACCGCGCGGCTGGTCACGTCGAGATTCGAACGGAGAATGGTTTCGTAAGCGACTTTCGCTCCAAGACGCCGTCACGCCGTCCGCTTCTAGGCGTTTTCGCCAAGAGTTGAGTCGCTCACTCGAGCGATCATAAGCAGACAAGAATCCATTTACGGCTGGCAATTTCTCCAGCCGCGCAGATTCTTTGGCGATGATTCAGCCGGTCCGCCTCGCCATGTGGTCGGGCCCGAGAAACATTTCAACCGCGATGATGCGGGCCTGGGACAATCGGCCCGACACCTTTGTCGTAGACGAGCCGTTTTATGCCCATTATCTCAGTGCAACGGGCAAAAAGCACCCCGGCGCAGACGAAGTGATAGCAGCAGGCGAGATCGATTCGTCGAAAGTTATCGCGCAACTGACCGGTCCCATTCCGAACGGCAAGCGGATCTTCTTCCAAAAACAGATGGCACATCATCTTTTGCAGGGAGTGGATCGTAAATGGCTCGGCGCAGTGACGAATTGCTTTCTTATTCGCGACCCGCGCGAGGTGATTGTTTCATATGTCAAAAAACGGGAGGACCCGGCGCTGCCGGACCTGGGGTTTATGCAGCAAGCAGAGATCTTTGATTTTGTGCGCACTCGCACGAATTCCGTCCCACCGGTCGTGGATGCAAAAGACGTGCTGGAAAATCCTGAAAGAATGTTGCGTCTGCTTTGTGACGCAATCGGTGTCGAGTTTAGCGAATCGATGCTTTCCTGGGCGCCCGGATTGCGTGAGACCGACGGGGTCTGGGCCAGCCATTGGTACGGTGAAGTGGCAAGAACGACATCGTTTCAACCATATCGTCCGACCCACGCCAAAGTGCCGGCGCATTTAAAGGGAATTCATGATCGCTGTCGCGAGCTTTATGAAAGGCTTCACGAATATCGATTGCGATGAGCGACGCGTTGTGTGGTTTCCTAGTGACTTGTAGAAGCGCTCGCCGCGGCGAGCGCCTGCACGGTTGGGTCGATTCGATGGCGTTTGACACAAACTGGCTACAACAAAAGAATCTGCGTGATTCACGTAATCCGCAGTTAGGCAATGCTTCAGGAATTCGATGAGCGAAACCGTAACCTGATCGTTAATATCAACGGTCAGCTTGTGCATCGCGATAAGGCAGGGATTAGCCCATTTGATTCCGCCGTACAGGGTGGCGATGCGGTGTGGGAAGGATTGCGCCTGTACAACGGTCGGATTTTCAAACTCCACGAGCATCTCGATCGGCTGGAGCGTTCGGCGCGCGCTTTGTCACTGGCCGAAATTCCGTCGCGCGAAAAAATCGTCGAGGAGATCAAACGGACGCTTACGGCAAACAAGATGAGTGACGCCGTGCATATCCGCCTCACGCTTACTCGCGGTGTGAAAATCACATCCGGAATGGATCCACGTCTGAATCAGACCGGGCCCACGTTGATTGTTTTAGCGGAGCACAAGGCGCCGGTTTACTCGAAAACGGGGCTGACTTTGATTACGAGCAAGGTCCGGCGCCCGCCGCGCGAGGTTCTGGATGCGCGAATTCATCACGCGAACCTACTGAATTCGATTCTGGCCAAGATCGAAGCAAACAACGCCGGCGCCGACGATGCTTTGATGCTCGATACCCGAGGGTTCGTCGCTGAAACAAATGCCACCCACGTTTTCATCGTGCGCAACTCCGATAAATCGCGAGCAAGCGGCGACCTGGCGACAAGTCGCGTGTTGGCCTGTCCCGAGGGTATTACTCGCGCGACGGTGATGGAGATCTGTGCAGCGGAAAAAATCCGCTGTGTCGAGGCCGATCTGTCAGTCGTCGATATTTACAGTGCTAGTGAGATGTTTTGCACCGGCACAATGGGTGAGCTGGCCGCGGTCACCAAGCTGGATAATCGCCAAATTGGAGATGGCAAAGTCGGTCCGATGACAAAACGGCTGAGCGATCTTTACGC
>JBKPLX010000034.1:0-3764 GCA_046731855.1 Verrucomicrobiota bacterium
ATCAAAAGGACCTGTCGAAGTCGAAAGTAGGGATGGTTTTCGGTCAGATGAACGAACCGCCGGGCGCGCGTTTACGCGTTGCGCTTTCTGCGCTTGCCATGACCGAATATTTTCGCGACGAGCGCAACCAGGACGTGCTGCTTTTTATCGACAACATCTTTCGATTCTCGCAAGCGGGCTCGGAAGTATCGGCGTTGCTGGGCCGAACACCCAGCGCGGTTGGTTACCAACCTACGCTAGCTGCCGAGATGGGTGATTTGCAGGAACGAATCACATCGACAAATAAAGGATCGATCACTTCGTTCCAGGCGGTCTACGTTCCGGCGGACGATCTGACTGATCCCGCGCCGGCAAACACTTTCGCGCACTTGGATTCGACCATTGTGCTTGAGCGTGCCATCGCCGAGCTAGGTATTTATCCAGCAGTCGACCCGCTGGCATCAACATCGAAAGCGCTGGCGCCGGAAATTGTCGGCGAAGAGCATTATAACGTTGCGCGCGGTGTGCAGCGTGTTTTGCAGCGATACAAGGATTTGCAGGACATCATCGCGATTCTGGGAATGGATGAACTAAGCCCGGAAGACAAGGTCACTGTTCAGCGCGCACGCAAAATTCAACGGTTCCTTAGCCAGCCATTCCACGTGGCGGAAGTTTTCACCGGCTTCAAGGGCCAGTATGTTCCAGTCTCCGAAACAGTCCGCGGTTTCAAGGAAATTCTCGACGGCAAACATGACGATGTGCCCGAGCAAGATTTCTACATGAAGGGGAACATCGACACGATTAAGGAAAGTTAGAAAAGTTACATGGTTAGAATGTTCCGGGATTGCACGTTTTGACTTTGTAACTCTTATAATCTGCTAAGTTGCATTTATGGCTACGCTGAAGCTCGAGATCGTAACGCCCGAGGAAAAAATTTACTCCGAAGACGTTGAGATGGTCACGTTGCCGGGGTCGGAAGGGGAGCTGGGAGTCTATCCTAAACACGTCCCGCTACTAACCACTTTGGTGCCGGGCGAATTACGCGTTCTAAAAAACGGGCGCGAAACGGCGCTGGCCATCGGCGAAGGTTTTGTGGAAATTAAGGCCGACGCAGTGTCGGTTTTAACTGACATGGCTCTTGAATCGGAGAAGATCGACATTACTGCGGCCGAGGCAGCGGTCGAGCGCGCCAAGGCGGCGATGAAAGAAGATCAGACCCCTGAACAGGTGGCAGCCATTCAAGCGTCACTGCAAAAAGCGCTCGCCCAGTTGCACGTCAAACGCCGCCGTCACGGGTAACAATGTAGAGGCGCTTGTGTCTGGCGCCGGTTTATTTCAAACTCGGTGCTTGGCACAGATACCGCACATCCTCGGAATCATCGCCGGAAACGGCGCGTATCCCCGATTGCTCGCTGACGCAGCACGAAAAGCTGGTGTAAAAAAAATAATTGCAGCCGCATTCACTGGCGAGACCGATCCAGTCCTCGCGCAACGCGTTGATCTGATTGAATGGATGCGGATCGGACAACTGAATCGGCTCTTGAAATTTTTTAACGAACACAAAGTTCATCACGCAATCATGGCCGGTCAGATTGCGCCGAAGAATCTTTTCGATCTGCGACCGGATTTGAAAGCGTTGCTGTTGCTGGGAAAACTCAGAGAGCGAAATGCCGAATCCATTTTTGCCGCAATTGCAGATGAACTGGCGGGGATAGATGTCGATCTTTTGCCGGCGACGACATTTCTCGAAGGCTCTCTGGCGTCTTCGGGGTTGATCGCGGGGGCAAAGCTGAGTCGGCGTGAGGAGGAAGATGTCGATTTGGGGTGGAAGATCGCCAAGGAAATCGCACGGCTCGACATTGGGCAGACTGTTATCGTGAAGAACGGAACTGTCGTTGCAGTGGAAGCGCTTGAAGGGACAAACGAAGCGATCAGGCGCGGCGGCGCACTCGCGCGCGAAGGTGCCGTTATGGTCAAAGTGGCAAAACCAAATCAGGACATGCGTTTCGATGCACCGGTAATCGGTGTCGAAACAATCCGCGTCGCGGCCGAAGCAAAACTGCGCGTAATTGCCGTTGAAGCTGGAAAGACCTTGCTTCTGGAACGCGAAGCAATCGCCGATCTCGCCACTGAGTCGAAGGTGTCGATCGTCGCTCGTTAGTCATTCCCTGTGTTGGAAAGAGAAGTGTTGCCAATCGATAGCCGAATAAGGAGAATGGCGATTTTGAAGAAGTCATCATGAAAACCACATCACGTCCTTCAAACATTTTTGTCTTCATCGCCACACTAGCTGGAACGATCCTTTTGGCTGGGTGCGCGAGCATGACATCAGCTAACACGGAGTCGCTGCTTACGGCGGCAGGCTTCCGCGCGCGCACACCGCAAACGCCTAAACAACAGCAGATCTACGCCGCACTTCCGCCGTATCAGGTCCAGCGTGCGACCGTGAATGGGAAAGTTTTCTATGTGTACAAAGATGAGAAATCGGGCGTTGCCTACGTCGGTCGTGAACAGGAATATCAAAGCTATCAACAGCTAGCAATCCAGCAACAGATAGCTCAGAACCAAATTGCGGCGGCGGAAATGCAGCAGCAAGCTGCCCTTGATTGGTACGGCGGGTTCGGCTTCAGGCGGATTTGGTGGTAACACAAGCATTCGAAATAAGAGCCAGTCGTTTCCGGGAACGAACCTGGTTGGATTAAGGATGACTTGAAAACTAAGTCCAGTAAGAGAAAAGGCGCCCGAATTCATTCGCAAGGCTTTCCCGCGGACCTGGTATCATCCATGATGGCACCTCCTCGCGTGGTTTCCTCGCGGTGTGCTGAACGAAGCATTCGCTGATCAGGTGATCGAATTCATCGAAATGGAAGAGCGTATTCAGGAAGCGCCTTTCGATCGCTACGCCGACCTATCTGGACTGACTCAGATCCGGATAGGAATCGACCATATTATTCACACTGCGCGTCGGCGCCGCAAAGTGAAACAACCGGCGAAGTCGGCATTCTTCGCGAACAACCCGGTAACCTTTGGCGTCGCGCACTCGTACGAATTGCTGATGTCCGACGCAATGATTGAAGTCCGCGCTTTCAATGAACATTCGGCGGCGGCGCAATGGCTCGAGGTGCCGCTGAAGACGCTTGAATGTCCTTCGTAGGCGGGGTCAAAGCCCAGGCGACTATATTTTCCATGGGAGCACGTGACCTCTGACTTCCGACCCTAGCTCGCGTAAGCCTTAGGTCTTACTTGTCTTTTTTTGACGTAAAAGATAGCCTAAAGACTGCATGTCTCTCAATGCATGCGAGCAAGCATTGCGGACGAGCCGCACCAGACTCGTTAGGCCAGAGATGAGTATTTGGGGGCGGGAGGTCGATCATTTCGCGGCAGAAGCCAAATTATTTCAGGCAACCGTCGTCTCTCGACGGAACTTGGAAGTCCTCCGAGGCGGAGCCTCATATTAAGAAAACGTAAATCATAGAGGTTATAAGGAGTAATGGAACTCGCACCTGAAATTGAGTTTCACCGGGACATTCGTCTGCTCATCTACAGACCGAGCGGTGTGATCGATGAGGCAGCGATTAACAAGCTAATCAGCATTATCGAAGATCTCGAAGCCTCAACGCAGAAGCCTTTCAATCGATTCTCCGATACAACGGAAGCTCATGAGATTGAGCTCAACTTTAGATATGTTATTCAAGTTTCTCTTCATCGGCGCCTCCTCCACAAGGGTCGTGCGCCTGTAAAGTCAGCAATCCTGGCTACGGACTCCACTCTTATTCATTACGCTC
>JBKPLX010000035.1:0-23189 GCA_046731855.1 Verrucomicrobiota bacterium
CCGTTTTGCCGCCGGCCTGACTTATTTTCATAACGATCTGTCGAACGCGATTGGATCCAATGGTCTTTTTCAGACCCTGAATCTTGGCGCGGCCGAGACGCAGGGACTTGAGGCTGAATTGCGCGCCCAACCGATTACGAATCTTTTGTTTACGGCGAGCTACACTTATTTAGAAGCGGAAAACACTTCATCGAAAGACATTACCCAATTACAAGGCGCGCGTTTGCCTCGTCGGCCACGCAACGAAGTTTATGTTTCAGCTTCATATCTTTGGTGGAAAAAACTGCGCACTGTAGTCGAAGCAAAGTTCGTTAATGCGCGAGAGGAACTAAACTTTGGTGGGCCGAATTTCGACATCGAAGACTACAGCTTTGTGAACGTGGCAGCGGAGTATGAAGTGAATCCGCACCTGTCGATTTTCGGCCGGATTGATAACCTGGCGAACGAACATTACTCGGAGGTATTCGGCTTTCCCGCGCTTGGCCGCGCCGCGTATGGAGGGATGAAAGTGCGATTTTAGAGCAGCGCAAGCCTCTCGCCTGCGAGTTTCCAAAGCTTCGCGCGAGAGGTTAAATCCTTATTTCAATACATAACGGCCGCTTTTCTTTGTTCCGATCCTGCGTACCAAACCGGCTTTGATCAATGGTCGCAATAGATCGAGCGCGCCTTGTTTCGATATGCCTAATCCGTCCCAGATTTCACGCGGCGTCAACGCCTTGCGCTCGCGCAAAAGATGCAGCAGTTGCTCCTGTTTCGGACGAAGGACCAGCTTTGCCTTGCCCGAGCGTGCCGTCAGTTTTTGAATCCGGCTCCAGACTCGCTCCAGCGTCAGGCGCAACCCGATCGCGCTGTACTCGATCCAGTTCGTTAGGTCGCCGTTTTGCTGCTGCACTCTTTCTAAGGCGGAATAGTAGCTCGGACGATCTTCCCAATAAAATTCGTCGATCGAGAAAATGTGATGATTGTCGAAACCACGCCGATAAAGCTCCCATAGACTGAGCATGCGACCGGCCCTTCCGTTGCCGTCGGCGAACGGGTGAATAGTTTCAAACCAGTGGTGCACGATAGCTGAGCTCAGGATCGGAGAAATCTTTGGCGCGTCTTTGTTCCACCACTCAAGCAACTCTGACATCATCAGGCGTACTCGCTCCGGAGGCGGCGCCACATAACTACCTACACGCACGCGAATCGTCCGGTATTGCCCGGCCATTCCCTGATCCATCACTTCGCCGGCCATGATGCGGTGCAACTTCAACACCTCCACGTGCGTGACAACGTTCCGTTGGGCGTTCTTTTCCACGAAGCGCAATCCGGCGAAGTAATTCGCCACCTCCCGGCGGGCACGTCGCGCTGTCGCCGGAATCTCCCGGCCTTCTTCGATCGCGCGGACCTGCTCCAATGTCAGCGGATTGCCCTCAATTGCCGTTGAAGAATGCGCGTTGCGGATGCGGGTGTCTTTCTGCAACGCCGGAATCCAGGGCACCTGTATTGCCGCAGCCAGGATGCGTTCGCGCAACGCGGCGATCTGCTCGACCTCCGTGAGTAGTACTGGTGTGATGCTGTAAACCGGCTTGTAATCCATGCGATTAGTCAAGCATAAGTCAAGTTATCAGTCAAGTGGCTTGTTCGACTCCTGCAAGAATAGGTCAAGTATAAGTCAAGTTTTTGGTCCTCTATCCTTTGGGCCACAGAACACATGGGATCTAGCCCGTTCCTTAGAGATGTTTGCCCTTGCCGTCGTTCCTCAATGGCCGCGTGAGTTACCAGTTCTAGTCGCTCTTGTCATTCCGAGCGAAGTCGAGGAATCTCTTGATGGTTAACAGCAAGGAAATTTAACCGCGGAAAATGAACGTTCTTTACCTTATCATCGGTGCGCTTGGAGCCGGTCTCCTTGTTGCAATCGTTCTATTGCTGGCGCGTCGCGGCGGATCTGGTGATGGGACGCTTGCCGGAAAACTTGAGTTACTAGAACGCGCGCAAGAGCGAAGCGAGCGGATGCTTCGCGAAGAGATGGCACTTAGTCGCGAAGAAGGTGCGAATAACGCAAAAACGCAACGCGAAGAACTAACGAAGTCTCTCGAAGGCGTGCGATCGATCGTGGATCTGCGCTTGAAGCAATTGCAGGAGGACAACTCGAAGCAAATCGACCGAATGCGGGCCACTGTGGATGAAAAATTGCAGGGCACGCTGGAAAAACGCCTCGGTGAATCGTTTAAATTGGTGAGCGATCGCCTTGAGCAAGTGCATCAGGGTTTGGGCGCCATGCAGCAATTAGCGAGCGACGTAGGCGGCTTGCAACGCGTGCTTACGAACGTGAAAACGCGCGGCGGCTGGAGTGAATGGCAGCTCGGTGTCTTGTTGGAAGAAATGCTGACACCCGAACAGTTCGCTAAAAACATGAAGACTCGTGACGACACCGACGAGCGTGTTGAGTTTGCAATCAGGTTGCCCGGTGATGAGAACGGAGCGCCGGTCTGGTTACCGATTGACGCGAAATTTCCGATGGAGCATTACGAGCGCTTGACGGCGGCTCAAGAAAGTGGCGATTCCACAGCGGTGGAAGGGGCGATGAAAATTCTGGAGAGTCAGTTGAAGCGCTGTGCGAAGGATATTTGCGAGAAATACATTAACCCCCCAAAGACGACCGATTTTGCGCTCTTGTTTTTGCCAAGCGAAGGACTTTACGCGGAGGCGATTCGCCGTGTCGGCCTGGTTCAAAACGTGCAGCGCGATTGCCGGGTGACTTTCGTTGGACCGACGACGCTGGCCGCGTTGCTCAACAGTCTGCAAATGGGTTTTCGCACGCTTGCGATTCAAAAGCGCTCAAGCGAGGTTTGGAATCTGCTGGCGACAGTGAAAACCGAGTTCGGAAAATTCGGCGAAGCATTAACGGCGGTGAAAGAGAAAATTGATCAAGCTTCACGGAAGATGGAGGACGTCGATGTTCGGTCCCGTGTTATCACGAAAAAATTGCGTGACGTGGAGGAATTACCTTCTAATCCGCAGCCAATGTTGAGGGACCTGTTGCCAGGCGAGAATGAAGACGGCCTCGCCGAGTAAAGCGATACCGCATCGCCACCATGAAGACGGCATTGGTCACGGGAGCGAATAAAGGGATTGGGTACGAGGTCGCGCGCCAGCTCGCGGGAAAGGGATTTCAAGTGTTCGTCGGCGCCCGGAACCGGGACGCCGGGCAAAAAGCGGTGGCTAAGATCGCGGAGGAAGGCGGGAAGGCAATCTTTCTGGAGATCGATGTCGCGGATGATGCAAGCGTTACTGTTGCCGCGCGCGAGTTTGCCAAAGCGGCCGACCATCTGGATGTCCTCGTGAATAACGCAGGGATCATTGTTGACGGCGACAACGCAATTTTGGAAATCAGCGACGACCTATTACGAAAGACGCTGGAGACAAACACGCTGGGTGCGCTGCGAGTGACACGCGCGTTCGTCCCCTTGCTTACGAAACGCAAAGCGTCGCGCGTGGTCAATGTCTCCAGTGGGGGCGGTCAGTTGACCGGCGGTGCTGATGGTTGGTCGCCGGCCTACTGCATTTCGAAAACCGCGCTCAACGGTGTGACCTCGCAGCTCGCCACCGCGTTGCCGAAGTTCGCGGTGAATTCAGTTTGCCCCGGCTGGGTTCGCACGGATATGGGCGGGCAAGGTGCTACCCGCTCAGTAGAGGAAGGCGCGGACACGATTGTGTGGCTTGCTGTTGATGCGCCGCAGAGTTTGACTGGAAAATTCTTGCGCGATCGGAAGGAAATTCCGTGGTGATGCCTCTTGGCCAAACGGCGTGTGCTCGGTGATCAGTAAACTGTGATCAGCGGCAGACTTGTCGCTACAACTGATCACAAATCACGGATCACAACACTTGATCCCATTTGCTCTGATCCTTGAGCATGATCTCGCGGAGGAGACGAATGGGCGGCATGCCATGATCGAGCAGCTCGTTGTGGAATTTTAGCAATGAGAAATCGTCGCCCTGCTGCGCTTTGTAATCGTCGCGCAGTTTCAAAATCTGCAATTTGCCCAGGGTATAATTAAAATAACCGGGGTCGAAGGTACCGCGGATTGCTTCCTGGCGGGCCGGCTTTTCTTCGTAATAACAGTTTTCCCGAAAGAATTTCGTTGCCTCGTCGAGCGACATCTTCTGCGTGTGCATCTTGATCGACACACATAATCTGCATAAACGAAGCAGCGCTTCGTCGGCCTGTGCCATGCGATATTTTGCCGCGCGTTTCACGTCGTTTTCGCTGGGAGTCGAGCTGGCGGAGCTGCCGTAGCCTTCGTCGAGCATCATTTTTTCGCAGTAATGCGCCCATCCTTCGACGAACGAGTAGCTACCGAAGATTTTTTCCACCTTACTCGCCGGCGATGCGTTCAGGTGCAGGAACTGAACATAATGACCAGGATAAGCTTCGTGAATCGAGACGACGTCGGAAGTATAGTAATTAAAGGCGGTGAGCCATTCCTCTTTTTGTTTCTCCGGCCAGTCATTCTCCGTGGGCGTGACGTAATAATACGCCTCATTGGCGCGTTTCTCGAATGGACCGGGCGTATCCATCGAAGCAAAGGAGGTGGCGCGCAGGTATTGCGGGGTGTCTTTGACTTTGGCCCGGACATCGGACGGGATGCCGACCAAACGACGGCTCAAGACGTATTTGCGAATTTTGTCCAGGTCTTTGGCCACATCCGGGATGAGATTTTGCGGCGTGGGATGTTCGCTTTGAATTTGTTTGAAAACGTCGATTGGGGACTTGTTCGGATCGATTTTTTTGGCCGCTTCGGCGAACGCTGCTTGTTCCGCTTTTAATTGTTCCAGGCCAATCTCGAGGACTTTTTGAGGAGGGAGATCGACGAGTTCCGTCTGCGCCAGGAAGCGCCTGAACTTTTCTTCGCCCAGCGCAAAATCCATGGAGGCTTTCGGAAGTTTCTCGCGCTCCAGCCACGCGGCATACTCGTTGAGCGCATTTGCGGCCTTGCGGTTGGCCTCATGAAAGGCGACGCGGAGCTGTTGATCCTTGAGGTTGCCGATAGCGGCAACAAGATCTTTCTTCAGAAAATCGGCGGAACCTTTCGCGATCTGAATGGCGAGCTCAACGTACGGTTTTGGAAGCACGTCATTGAGGTTTGTCCTCGCGGCGATGAGGATATTTGGGATTTGCGATTCGATCGCAGCCAAGCTGCGAACGCGATCCTCGAGCGGCGCGAAATTCCTCTTGATATAGACATTCACGTCTGCTGCACGGGCATAAACCATGGGATTTCGCTCGAACACTGACATGTCCTGCATTTCAAAGAGGTCTTTCTTCACGGCAGCCTGGAGGATCCGCAGATCGATGGATTGGCGGGGACCCAGCTTGCCCGAGTCGAACTTGCTGAGCCGATCGTCGAAGCGCCGTAACCGGGAAAGTTCGGCGTCGAGCGCGAGGCGACTGTAATCGGTGATTTTGCCGTCGTACTCGTGAAGCCCGAGAGCGGTCCCCTCCAGAGGGTGAGCGCTCAAATAACCTTTAATGTATTCCTCGGCGACGGCCTCATACTCGCCGTCTTCGGTTTCCGCAGCGAAACCTGGAAAAAAACAGAGCGCGGCGAGGAAAAGGATGAACGAGAAAGCTTTAGCGCTAGAGACCGTTTTCATTGGCGCGCAAGTTAAGACAACAGTTCGCGTTGGGTGTTGCCAAAAATTTCCCGTGAGCGATGGTGAGCCTGTTTTTCAATCTGGGGTCCAAGTATGAGGCGCTTCATGATTTTGCCGTCGTTGGCTTGTCTCTTGCTGGGTGTTTTTTCTGCCTTCGGACAGGAGGCGCAGCCGGGAAAGAGTGAAGACGATAACGGCTACGCGCAAATCTCAATTTTCGCAAAAGCGCTCGAATTGATTCGTCAGGATTACGTGGATGAGAACAAGACGAGCTATCACGATCTCATCAATGCGGCAATGAAGGGAATGCTTTCCTCGCTGGATCCACATAGCCAGTTCATGGATCCAGATGATTTCCGCGATATGCAGGAGGACACGCGTAGTCGGTTTAACGGTCTTGGGATCGAAGTTTCGATGAAAAATGGCCTGCCTACTGTGATTACAGCCATGGAGGACACGCCCGCGGCCAAGGCTGGAATCCTCTCCGGCGACCAGATCTTGCGAATCAACGGGATTTCAACGGAAAGAATGGATCTCCAGGACGCCATCAATGTTTTGCGCGGACCTGCCGGGGCAAAAATAACGCTTACGCTGCTGCGGCCTTCGACCAAGGAAATCAAGGAATACACGTTGCAACGTGCGGAGATCAAAATCCAAAGTGTCAAAGGAACCAGATTGCTCGCTCCGGAGCTGACCGGGCCATTCAAGATCGGTTATATCCGATTGGTACAGTTCAATGAGCCGACCGCCGACGAACTGTCCAAAGCGCTCGATGAATTGCAGAAGCAAGGAATGCAGGCGCTCATTCTCGATTTGCGGAACAATCCTGGTGGGCTGTTGAATAGCGCGGTCGATGTCTGCGCGCAATTCGTGCCGCCTAACACAAAAGTCGTTTCAACGCAGGGCCGGGTCGCTTCCCAACAACATGATTATTCAACTTCAGGCGCGAAAAAAGAACGCCCGAACTTTCCGATGGTCGTGTTGATCAATGAAGGAAGCGCAAGTGGAGCAGAGATCGTTGCCGGAGCGCTGAAGGATTTGCATCGAGCGGTGCTTGTCGGCGAAACAACCTTTGGAAAAGGTTCTGTGCAGAATGTCATGCAGTTGCCGGACGGCTCCGCGGTGCGTTTTACGACGGCAAAATATTACACGCCCAGCAAACAGGTCATTCAGGGTAATGGCGTGACGCCGAATATTCATGTTGCGGTGACTGCCGAGCAGGAGCGTTCGCTCTTTGCTCTGCGCAATGCGGGAGATATGAAGCCCGAGGATGAGAAAAGCATTATCAAGGCCAGAGACCCGCAGATGTTACGAGCAATTGATGCGCTCAAGGGCGTCATGATTTACGCACAAGAGAACGCGCCAAAGGCACAAGCCGTAAAGAAATAGGCGCGCCGTCCACATAGTTGTCATTCCGAGCGCAGTCGAGGAATCTCTTACTTTCTTTCTGTGTTCCTGGGAATTTAACTTCGAGAGATGTCTCGACTCGCTCGACATGACAGTATTAGCCTTAGAAACTTCGTGCGACGAGACTGGCCTCGCGATCCTGCGCGGACCTAACGGTGGCTCAGGGTCGGATTTGCTTGCTAGCGAAGTCGCGTCGCAAATCGCCGCGCATGAAAAGTATGGTGGGATCGTGCCGGAGGTCGCGTCGCGGAATCACCTTATCTACGCACCGCGGCTGCTCGATCGCGCTGCGAGGTCAGCGAACATTAGTTTGCCAGAGGTGGATGCTTTTGCCGCAACCAGCGGACCGGGTCTGGCGAGTTCACTCATGATCGGCGCGTCGATTGCCAAAGGATTGGCGATTGGCTTTGCCAAACCTTACCTCGCCATCAATCATCTGGAAGGACATTTGCTCTCGCCCTTCTTTGGAGTCGTAGATAAGGAAAATCAACTCCATCCGAATGTTTCGCTTATTGTCAGTGGCGGACACACGATGCTGGTTCGAGTGCAAGGGCTGGGTGATTACCAGCTGTTTGGGCGAACTGTCGATGATGCTGCTGGGGAAGCATTCGATAAGATTGCCAAGATGCTGGGACTCGGATATCCGGGCGGGCCGGAGATTGAAAAGTACGCACGAAGCGGCGATCCCAGTCGTTTTGCTTTACCGCGCAGCATGCTCGACTCGGACAATTTTAGTTTTAGCGGATTAAAAACCGCCGTGCGCTACTTGCTGCCGAAGATCGGTCTCATCCCAAACGAAAGTGAAGCCTCTCGCATTCGAAGCTTGGATTACGGAGGACCGATGCGTGATCAATCAGCCTTTGAGAGGTCCTTCGCGTTCGCTCAGGATGGCAAGTTGTTGGCTGATCTCTGCGCTTCGTTTCAGCAGGCGGTTATCGATGTGTTGGTGTGCAAGACGATTGCGGCAGCGCAGAAATATCGGGTCGATCTTGTGACAGTCAGCGGCGGGGTAAGTTGCAATCAGGAATTGCGAAGGCAATTGGGCGAGGCATGTGCGCGCGAAGGATTTGAATTCAAAAATGCCGAGCCGTGGTTGTGCACGGACAACGCGGCAATGATCGCGTTTGCTGGGTTATTACGATTGCAGGCTGGATTTCAATCTGAAGTCACCGAAGAGATCGATCCTAATCTGGCGCTTGTGTGAGGCGAAGCGTGATCGCCCGGCGCGCCGTTTCTATCAATCAGTACTCGCGCTCGAGAAGATAGTTCGCGAGCGCGTGGAGAGGTTTGGCTTCATTGCCATGAAATGCTGACAGAGCATCGTGTGCCAGGCGCGTGAGCCGGCTAGCTTCCGCGCGTGATTTCTCCAGACCAATCACCGCAGGATAAGTCGCTTTCTTTGCCGCGACGTCTTTGCCGGCGCTTTTCCCTAATATTTCCGAAGTTTGAGTTAGATCGAGGATATCGTCGATGACTTGGAAAGCGAGACCAAGCCGCTCCCCGAACTGTGTGATAGCGGAAAGTTTCCGGGTCTCTGCATTGGCGCTCATCGCGCCGAGCCGGACCGAGCTTTTCAACATGGCTGCGGTTTTGTTCAGGTGGATAAATCGCAGCTGATCGCGTTTGACTCTCCGGCCTTCTGCTTCGAGGTCGGCCACTTGACCAGCGATCAGTCTTTGGCTTCCGGCTGCGACCGCAATCTCCCGCAACAAAACTGAAATGTCGTAACGCGGCGCGGGCCTAGCAGTTGACACAATTTCAAATGCGATGGTCAATAGCGCGTCTCCAGCCAACACCGCGATGCCGTCGCCGAAAACTTTATGGCATGTAGGGCGGCCGCGCCGGAAATCGTCATTATCCATGCTGGGAAGATCATCGTGCACCAGCGAATAAGTGTGGATGCATTCGACGGCGCAGGCGAGGGGGAGTGCGTTGTTGACGTTGCCGCGACAAGCTTCAGCCGCGGCAAGACACAGAATCGGTCGCAATCGTTTACCGCCGGCAAAAAGACTGTACCGCATCGCCTTGTGGAGCGTAGCGGGTTTCGTACTCGCCTTCGGCAAGTAGCGATCCAGCGCGCGGTCGATCTCTGTCTGGCGGGTCCGTAGATATTTTTTGAGATTCACAGGACGGAAGCGGATGCTCGATGGTCGATTCTTGTTACTGGATAATGCAATCCCGCGCTCAGTGTCCAGCGCTCAGATATTCTCGGCCGTTTCCGTCGTCGCGATCGGTTTCACGCGCATGGCGAGGAATGCACCGACCAGGAGAATGGCGGCGCTCCAAAGCTGAGCGTGAGTAAGTCGTTCACCATAAATCCAAGCTGAGAGACCTAGCGCCAGGGCCGGGCAGAGGAGTTGAAGCGTTTGCGCGAGCGCCACGCCAATTTCACGGATGGCGACGTAATACAAGACGTGCGCCAGCGTAATGCAGGTAACGGCCGAGACGATCAAAATCAAGTTCACCTGCGCTCCGGCATGAAGTGGTGCGGCAATTTTTCCAAACGCGAATGTAAGCGGAAGTAACAGGATCGAGGTAATTAAACTGACCAGCCCAAAACTGCGTGTCGGGCCAAGCTTCATGGAAGGGCGTTTAATCAGGACGCCATAGAGTGCCCAACAAAATGTGGCAGTGAAGGCGATGAATAATCCAGGCAGCCTCATGTGTTCTGTTTCTCGACCTGGTTGAAACCAGATTACGCCAAAGGCTCCAATTAAGCCGAGGAGTGTGCCCACTTGGAACTGCCATTGGCGAATGATCCGGCGTTCCTCAGGGAAAAATGCGAGCGCGAGTAAAGCAGTGAAAATTACGGATGCTCGGGTGAAAATAGTGTAAACGCCTGGACCCATGTAGAACAGGGCGACCACCTGCGTGACTTGATGGACTACGTTGGGGAGGCATGGCACAAGACACATCGTCACAGCCTGCCAGTCGAGTGGGGGAACGCCGCGACGAGCTCGGTAAATCAGGAGCGGTGCAATCGCGAGACAGGCGACAAGATAACGATAAAAATTTTGTGCCCACGGATCGTAATAGCGATTCAAATAATACATGAACAGGGATGGCGTGGACCAAATAAGGACCGTGGCAAAGACTGCAGCGTAGCCTTCCGACAGACTTGTGCGACGGTGTCGATCGACAAGTCCCGCCATCGAATTTGTTTGGTTCATTTAGGCGTTCGGCACGTTAATTTGCTCGCCTACAGGCATAAATCGCTCAACAGTTAGGCTGAAAGGAGAATGAATATCTTGAACAAGCAAACAATTATCATCGCAACCGCGTCCCTTCTATGTTTTGCAGGCAATCCCGTTTGCCTAGGGAAACCTCAGAAATCACCAGCGGGTGGAGCAAGCCACATGCAGCGTGGGATCGAGTTGGCTCAACAAAAGAATTTCGATGGCGCCGTTGCGGAGTTTACCAAGGCGATTGAGGCGAATCCAAAAGATCCACGTGGCTACACTAATCGCGGTACCGCCTATCGTGCCGGCAACCCTCCCCGGCTCGCCGAGGCGTTCGCCGATTTCTCAAAGGCAATCGAAGTCGCTCCAAAGGATGAAGTGGCCTATCGCGAGCGCGGCATGACTGCGGTAATGCAAAATCAATTCGATGCAGCATTGCCGGATTTTAATAAGGCAATCGAACTCAAGCCCGACGATGCGTACGCCTACAAGTTTCGCGGTTTTGCCGAGATCGGTCTCAACCAATGGGACAAGGCCGTCGCGGACTTCACCACCGCAATTGAGAAACAACCGGATGATCCGCAAAACTATGATCGGCGCGCCTGGGCAAATCGAAACTTGAAAAACTACGACGCTGCGGTGGCCGACTATACAATGTTGATTGAAAAAGACCCGAACGATGCCGAGCACTTGGTAAAGCGAGGCGCGACCTACACATCCTTGCAGCAGTACGAGAAGGCCGTCGCCGATTACCAGGCAGCGTTAAAGATAAAACCCGACGACTATGACACCGTTCAGCGTTTGCAATACGTGCAAGGAATGCTGCAGGCGAAAAACGCACCGCCTCCTCCTTCGGCTACTCCCACTCCAACGCCCGGATCGGGTTTGATCACGCCGCTCAATGTGGGCATTGCCATCGTGGCGTTCATTATCATTGCCTTCATCGTGCGTTTGGTCACACGAGGAAAAGCCGAAGAGACAAGCGGCAGAATTCGCTGAGCGTTGGGACGACGCACCACCATCGGTCGCGGCGACCGCCAGCGCGCTCTCCTAGCGAGAAATTTCTTTGACACGATGATGCGCGCTGTTAGCTTGCGGACGCTTTTTGCTGGAACGAGGCGGTCCCATGGTCGTTCAAATTGCAAATTTGACGCGGCTTTGGGACTTTTGAATCTCTGGCAGAGGGCAAAACCGGTTTGCCGCTCGGGTTGCCGCAGAGGCACTGGGCTGGCGACGAGCAGCCCATGTAGCTCAGTTGGTAGAGCACGTCCTTGGTAAGGACGAGGTCACCGGTTCAATCCCGGTCATGGGCTCCAGATAAGCTCAAGACCGGCAGCGGACAATTAGAAAAAATAGAGACTTTAGTTAAACAGGAGAATTGAAATGGCTAAGGAAGCATTTAAACGCGACAAGCCGCACGTGAACGTCGGCACCATCGGTCACGTTGACCACGGTAAGACAACTCTTACGGCAGCGATTACGGCAGCGCTGGCCAAGAAGGGCATGGCCGAAGTGCGCGCGTACGAATCCATCGATAACGCGCCGGAAGAAAAAGAGCGCGGCATTACAATCAACACTGCGCACGTGGAGTATTCGAGCGACAAACGCCACTATGCCCATGTGGATTGCCCGGGCCACGCCGACTACGTCAAGAACATGATCACTGGCGCCGCACAAATGGATGGCGCCATCCTGGTTGTGTCTGCGGCAGATGGACCGATGCCGCAAACTCGCGAGCATATTCTGCTCGCACGGCAGGTCGGTGTGCCGTCGATCGTCGTGTTCCTGAACAAGGTCGACATGGTCGACGATCCCGAGCTGCTCGATCTCGTCGAGATGGAAGTGCGAGACCTGCTGACGCAATATGAATTTCCCGGAGATAAGATCCCTATCGTCAAGGGCAGTGCTCTCAAAGCGCTCAATGGTGACGCTGACGCCGAGAAACAGGTTCTCGCTCTGGTCGAGGCCATCGACGATTACATCCCGGTTCCGGAGCGGCCGGTGGATCAGCCGTTCCTGATGCCGATCGAGGACGTGTTCAACATTGAAGGCCGCGGCACAGTCGCGACCGGTCGTGTCGAGCGCGGTGTTCTCAAAAAGATGGAAGAAGTCGAGCTGGTCGGCATTCGTCCTACCGCGAAGACGGTTGCAACCGACATTGAAATGTTCCGCAAACTTCTCGATGAAGCGCGTGCGGGCGATAATGTCGGCGTTCTGTTGCGCGGCTTGAAGAAAGAAGAAGTTGAGCGCGGCCAGGTAATTTCGAAGCCGGGTTCGATCACTCCGCATAAGAAGTTTAAGGCGGAAGTTTATGTACTGAGCAAAGAGGAAGGCGGACGTCACACACCGTTCTTCACCAATTACCGTCCACAGTTTTATTTCCGTACCACCGACGTAACTGGCACCGTCAAGTTGCCCGAAGGCGTAGAAATGGTCATGCCCGGCGACAACATCTCAATCGAAGTCGACTTGATCACGCCAATCGCAATGGAAAAGACGATTCGCTTCGCCATTCGCGAAGGCGGCAAGACCGTCGGCGCCGGTCGCGTGAGTGACATTCTGGATTAACACTCTTTCTCTGATTCTGCTCACTTGTGGGATGTGGAAGAAAGAGAACATTAACAGGGAGCGGAAGAGGAAGAGTAAACTTACGCCAGTAGCTCAATTGGTAGAGTAGCGGTCTCCAAAACCGTCGGTTGGGGGTTCGAGTCCCTCCTGGCGTGCGGAAAAAGAATTGCAACGCCGAATGCCCAACGTCGAACGCTGAACTTCGAATTTGGAAAAAGAGAATTGGGCGTTGGACGTTGAGTGTTGGATGTTGGACCTTTCCTTTGAGAACTAGATGATTACCAAAATCAAAAACTTCTTCAGCGAAGTTAAGGTCGAGCTTCAGAAATGTTCGTGGCCGTGGGATCCAAAAGAGAAAGGATTCCGCCGTTACAAGGAACTCAGTGACTCGACCGTAGTGGTGGTTATCGCGATGCTATTGCTTGGCGGATACGTTGCTCTTTTCGATCTGGTTCTTGTGAACGTAGTCCATTTTTTCACAAGATTGCACTGATTTATGGCACAGACACTTGCAGGCAAAGATCAATGGTACGTCGTGCACGTGCTTTCCGGACAGGAAAACAAGGTGCGCGAGAATATCCTGAAACGTGTCAAAACGGAAGAGATGGGCGATCTGATTTATGACGTGCTTGTCCCGACGGAGCGCGTCTCGGAGATCAAGAAAGGGAAGAAGAGCGAGACCACGCGGAAGTTTTTTCCGGGCTATCTGATCGTTAACATGCACCTGCTTGACGAAAACAATCAGTTGGTCGGGCGCACATGGTATTTCATCCGCGACACATCCGGCGTGATTGGGTTTGCTGGTACTAAGGACAAACCGATTCCAATGCGGCAGTCGGAGGTGGACAGCATGCTGGCGCAAATGAAAGAGCGCGAAGAAAAGGTGAAACCGAAGGTTAGCTTCGAAGTGGGCGAATCGGTAAAGGTCGCCGACGGCCCGTTCCAAAACCAGACCGGAATCGTCGAAGAAATCGATCCGGAACGGGGCAAACTGCGCGTCTCCGTTACCATTTTCGGCCGCGCTACTCCAGTAGAACTGGAATATTGGCAGGTCGAGCGCGGTTAATTTTCCGCTTCAACCATTCAACGCTTCAACGAACCACAATGGCAAAAGAAAAAGTAGCTGAGATTAAACTTCAAATTCCTGCGGGACAGGCAAACCCGGCGCCGCCGGTTGGAACGGCGCTCGGTCCGCGCGGCGTTAACATCATGGCGTTCTGCAAGGAATTTAACGCGACGACCCAGAAGCAAGCCGGCGATATTCTCCCGGTCGTCATCACAGTTTACAAAGACAAGTCCTTTACATTCATCACGAAGAGTCCGCCCGCGGCGGTTCTGTTAAAGAAAGCGGCAAACATCGCCGCCGGTTCTAAAGAGCCTAACAAGACCAAAGTTGGAAAAGTCACGCGCAAACAGGTGATGGACATCGTGAACACCAAGCGCAAAGACCTGAACGCGCGCAACGACGAAGCCGCTTTCCGCATTGTCGCCGGGACCGCCCGCCAAATGGGGCTCGAAATCGTCGATTAGACGAACTGTTGATTCCGCGGATATCACGGATTACGGAGCGCTCGCGTCTCTCCTGCTGGTTTCGGCGTCCTCGCCGAAACGAACTTTCACTGAACGGCAGCAGGATCTATCCTCGGCCCTAGATATTCCCACTGCTGCAACGCAATCGGGACATTTCCGTTTTTCCAAACGAAATTGTGGAATGTGCGAAGATTGAACTTGTCACCCTGTTGCAGTCGCGCGTCGGCAAGAAATTTGAGGATTTGAAGTTTGCCGATTTGGTACGTAATGGCCTGACCTGGACCGGTTGCGAAAGCGATTGCTTCCTGGCGCGCGGTATCTTCGTCCATTGGAACTTTCTCGTGTAGATACTTTGCGGCTTGATCGAGATCGAATTCTCCCAGAGCGAGTCGTACGTCTACCTCAACGCGTAGTGCACGTAGACGCATGAAATTGTAAATGATCTCGCGTGTGTGCGGGCTGTCATCGAATAAACCGGCCTGCAACATCATTTCTTCTGCATAAAAACCGATCCCTTCGTTCGCGCCGGAATCGTAGTAATGACGGCGGATTGGGTCCTCATGTTTCCACGCAAGACAAAGCTGGAAGTAATGACCCGGAATTCCTTCGTGAACGGTGATCGGCCGTGGGTCTTCTACCGTTGCGCGCCAGAAGTAACCGAGATTTCCTGAAGGCTCCGTCACGTAACGGATGCAATTCTCCTTCAACCGCGATGCTGACGTGAAATCGTCCATTTCGCCGAAGCCTTGCAATGCGCGCAAATACTCCGGCATTGGACGCAGCGTGTAATGCTGGACCCAACTCGGGACGGCAAGAATGTCCCGCTCCTCGAGAAATTTTCGGATCTGCAATTCGTTCTCCGCTGCTTCTTTAATCCAATTGTCGATGTTGTCGGCAGCCTTAAGTGGCGGCACATCCTTGTTTCTATTTTTCTCGAACGCTTCGAATGCGACAGCGCGGTTCCACTCTTGTTTGCCCATCGCCAAAAGGTCTTCAGGCGAGTACGGCATCAGCGCAACGTTTTTGAGGAAGAATGAATACGCGTCGCGTCCGATGGCGGTCACATTCGGCAGCGACGGCAACATTTCCCGAAGCCTTTCGCGAAAACGTTCCAGAGCGTCCGCGGCGCGATCAGTTGCGCTGTTCAGTTCCTGTTCTTTGAGAGTTGTGGATTTTACTAATGCTGGCGCCATTTGATGCAGGCGCGGCCGAATGTTTTCCAGCGCTTGAATCGCTACAGTGGCGAATGGCGCCGGCGGCTTATCAAGATTTTGGACGCCTTGTTGCAGGATTGACGGAATATTTTCAATTCGTGTGAGAATTTCCCGGCTCTGCGATGCATCATACGGTCCCGGCACCGTGAGCGCTTCGACTACTGCGGTGAGCGTCTGCGCGACATAAAAATTGGGATCGCGTTTCCAGCGTGGATTGATGTCCAATTCCCAGCGTACTCGCGCCAGGGCTGAACCAATCAGACGATAGTCAACCTGCTGCGTGATTGGCCAACTAGTCGGATCCAGTTTTTTCCAGCGCGTCTCGAACTCAGCGAGATCTTTTCGTTGCCTATCGATACGGGCTCGCGACCAGTCGCGAATCCCGCCGGGTCGCTCGATACGGTTCACGTCGTCGCCGGTAAATGGCGCGTACTTCGCGCGCCACGCCCAGAAATCGTTCGCCAAGTTATTCAGTGATTCGGTTGCAGTCGAAGCATTGACTAACAGCACCGTAACAAACATAGCTCCCGCCCAACATTTCTTCATCGGGAATTAGTCGGTTCCGCGCCGCAGCGTGATGACGCTGGGATCTTTGCCGGGCCGATACATCGACGCGCCGTAACAGAGCGCGGCGGATTTTTCGCGCGCATAGCGAATGTTGTTCAGTTTTTCGTCCCAGTGTTCGATGTAAGAACAATTCGCCGTTTTCTTGCTGCCCAGGATGGGCACATAACGATTTTCTGTAAATGTGAGAAACGCTGCTTCGCCAGGCAACGGAATCGGAGTGGCCCAATTCGGAGATAATCTGACGAGACGGGGGCCGGTGATGTCGAGGGCAAAAACGGTGTCACCGTCCGTACTGTTCAAATGTAAGTCGAAAAAAGCCAGTCGCAGCGGCCCTTCGAAAAGAAAATGCTGATCCTTGTTCTGATTGTTGTGAAGCAACCCGAAGACGCCGTAAAATCCGGGTATCTTCCCGAATTCTGTTTCCACTCCCGTTTTCAAATCGCGGAGCACATAGTGTTTTCCATGACCCGGCCCGTCGATCTGATCATCTTCGTCGTTTGGATCCTGGCGCAATATCAATTCGACAGAACCATCAGGCGATTTGTAGATGGGTATTGGGGTCGCGGTGGGAGACGCAGATTCCTCAGGTGAGACCGACGGGTTGGAAGATGCGGATTCCTCGGACTCGACGTTCGTGAAATATGGTGCTCTTTTCGCTGAGGTGTACCAACCAGGCGCAGCGTCCAGTTTTTTCACTGCTTTGCCAAATGGATCAACACTCCAAAATTCGCGAGCGTTATTGGATTTTTCGCGCGTGAAGACGATCACGTTGCCATCAGGCGCAAAAATCGGAGCGGAGTCCTGTCCGGAGTTATCATTCGTTAATTGACGCAAAAGTTTTCCGTCTTCGCGATACAAATAGAGATGGGAGTGACTGGTACCCTCCGCTTGCAGATAGCGGATTGCGATGACGGTTTCCGAAGCGCCTCGCGCGGGTGTCCCAAACAGTAAAGCCGTGCCCGTGAGGACTAGAATAAGAAGGCAGCGGATCATCGAAGCGGAAGTTGAATCGTGCTGGGATGGCCGGCGTCATGATACACCTGCAGGTGGCAGGTGCGCGCGTCCTTTGCCGTTTCTTCGGCGACGACTCCGCCCGAGCAATAGTTCTTTTGCCACTGCGTGGAATTTGGGGATGACACGACCAGGCGAAGCCGGCTCCCCTTCATCAATCGGCGAGCAACGAATAATCCGGGATTGAAGTCACACCGTAAGATTTCACCCGGTTTCACCAGCTTCGCTTCGCGCAGCGAATCGCGATAACGCAAGCGGCGAGTATCGCTCCAAAGCACGATGCTGGTGCCATCGGGCTGGATTTCATACAGATGAGCGGAGAGATCGACATCTGGGGTGTCTATCGATACCCATAATGTCACTGCCGGGCAGCCGATGAACGGTGTGTCGTTAGGCAACGTTTCCGTGTGGTACACCAAACCATCCTTGCCAATGCTCAAAGGATACGTTTGATCGATGCCTGCCGTTTTCTCTTTCGGATCGATCCCATCAACTGTTTCGCCACGCGTGGTATCCAGCGGATCGTAGGTGAAAGTGTCCGAACCCTCATTCGGCCGCTTTTCGGCAAGCGAGCCTGAACGGAACACACCATTCGCGTCACCGTTTTTTGAATCGAGATAGAAAATTTTCGGGTTCGCAACCAGTGTTTCGAAATTATCGGTGTATCTCCACTCGCCATTGGTGCCGCTGTTGCCAGCTGCGAGCAAATAGTAAGCGACCTGATTCTTGAGAAATTCCGGCCGCGGGCCGCCTTTCATTGTCCAGTCATACCACTGTCGATGCAGATCATTAAGATCGATAACGGCTCCGGACCCGAACTTTACGCCGGCGACTTCATCCGTAGGCGTGCGCGTGCCCGCGTGGTCCCACGGGCCGATAACCAGAAAATGTTTTGCTCGTACTTCTGACGAGCTATTTGCCAGATGATCTCGGTAATAGCTAAGTGCACCAAGCTCATCTCCATCGTATTGCGCTGTGATTGTCAGGACTGGGATAGTGATTTTTTGGAACTGCTCGGGCGTTGGCACCATCGCATCGTAGTACGCATCCAGTGTGGGATGTTCGAGGACACGTTGAAAATTGACCGACGGATTTCCGACTAACGAGTCTAACGATTTAAAGGGAATATGTTTCTTGTAGGCGTCGAGGAACTTCGTTCGCCAAAATTTTTGATCACCGAAAAGGTTTTGCTGTCCGGCACGACCACTGGTGAAAGTGTACCATTGCATGTCGTAGGTTACACCGACGTTCTGGGGGAAAGGATAATCGAGTCCGGGATGAGCGGCTGCAGCGGGGACGATCGTCGCGAGATGAGGTGGCAATTCTTTAGCCGTTGCCCATTGATCAAATCCCGCGTACGAACCGCCCCACATCGCGACTTTGCCGTCGCAAAATGGCTGTTTTGCAAACCATTCGACCAGGTCGTGCCCGTCCCTAGGATCATTTACAAACGGCTCGAATTCGCCGCCGGAATTTCCGCGGCCGCGAACATCGACGAGCGCGAATGTGTAGCCATGCGAGGCAAAATATGCGCCGCGCGCGTGGTAACTGTCAGAGATGTAGGGCGTCAGTGTGAAGATGACCGGCGTCTTCGGTAAGGATCCATCCGGAGTTTTCGGCAAATATAACGTTGCGTTCAGTTCGACCTTGTCGCGCATGGGAATTTTGACGCCCCAGCGCAAGTCGTAATCGGCCGGCGATGGCGTGGCAGTTGAAGTTTGCCCATTGACGTTTGCAGCGAAGAAAGCGCAATGGGCGAAAGCTAGGATCCACCAACGCGAGAGCGTCGGGGATCGCAAAAAGTCTCGGAGTTTCATCACTCGCGATTCAAGCGAAGAAAGCGCGCGACACAAGAAACTTGAATCGAAGACTGAGTTTCTCGTTTGACCGTCCGATGGTTCAAAATCGATGCAAAAACGGCTCGAAACAGATGCGATTCCATGAACTCGCCGTTGGCTCGCGATTTGCAGGAGGCCGAGTTTGCGAGACGATAGGCAATGGCGCGCGGGCTTTCGAAGGACAAGCAAGGTCTCAGAGGTACGACTGAGCAGAGAGCGGTGACCTCTGAGCCCATGTCAAAGTCGCTTCAGCGTATGAATCTTGGAATAAGTTTTCCGCGTTCGGTGGAGTTACTCTGCGCTGGGATCGTGTTTCTTTTGGCGCTGGCGCTTTATAGCTGGACGCTTGCGCCGACCGTTACCGTGACTGACAGCGGAGAGCTAATCGTAGTTGCTCGGGACCTTGGGATCGCTCATCCACCAGGCGTCCCGTTATGGATCATTCTCGCCCATCTTGCATCGCTTGTGCCCTTTGGAAGCATCGCGCAGCGGATCAATTTTTCGTCTGCGCTTTTCGCGGCGCTCGCTTGCGCAATGCTCGCTTTAGTCGTGGCGGAGTTGATCATTACGGCTTCATATCTGGCTGCGGCGAAGCGACGAAAGAGAGGCGCGCAGGGGAGTAAGAAGACTGAGGAATTTGTCACGGACCTTATGGTGGCTGCGCCTGCGCTGGGCGCGGGATTGCTCATGGCGTTTTCCCGAACGCTTTGGTCGTATGCGACGATCACCGAGGTCTATGCCCTGAATGCGCTGCTGATTGTCGTCATCTTGTTCCTGATGCTTCGGTGGCGCCGGCGCATTGTCGCAGATAGGATGCATATTTCGAAGGGGGCGAACACAGCCCAGATTACGAGGCACGACGCTTTCCTTTATTCGGCTGCGCTGCTATTCGGCCTGGCCCTGGGCGTTCATCATGTTACCGTGGCGCTGACTCTTCCTGCTATTGCAGTCATTGTTTTTCGAACGCAAGGCGTGAGGTTTTTTACCAGCAGGCGGTTGGTTTATGCCGCATTGATTTCAATTGGCGCACTCGTCGCCGTTTATGCTTACCTGCCGCTTGCAGCTTCGCGCTCGCCTGTCATTAACTGGGGCCATCCGCGATCGCTGCAGGAAATATGGTGGCATCTCACGGGCCGCCAGTATCAGGTCTATTTCTCCTTTAAACCGGAGATAATCGGAGGCCAGTTTACTGAATTCTGCAGGATGGCACTGCGCGAGTTCTGCTTTCCATGGCTTCCGCTTTCGCTCGTTCTGGCTTTCGCGGGTTTCGCTTATGCCTTCAAGCGAGACCGTACGACTTTCTGGTTTCTCTTGACCATCGTGATCGCCGATTTGGCTTACGCCCTCAGCTACGAAATTGCGGAGGATAAAGACGCGTACTATCTGCCCGCGTTTATTTCGGTCGCGATCGCCACTGGTTTTGGCATTCGATGGTTGGTCCAAAGGACCGTTTCCAAATCCTTACCGGGCGTGAAGCCATCTTTGGCAGCAGCAATTGCCGTTCTGATTGTTTGCACGATCGCTCTCACAGCGAACTGGCCGTTTAATAATCGCAGGCAATACTTCATCGCGCATGATTATGTCGACAATCTGCTCAAAGCGATCGGGCCCAATGGGCTCTTGCTCACACTTGATTGGCAAGTCGCGTCCCCCATCTTTTATGCGCAGGAGATCGAACAGCTCCGGCCGGACGTAAAGGTGGTGGACATCAATCTTCTGCGGCGCTCGTGGTATTTCGATTATTTGAAACACGCTTATCCCGGCTTGATGGAGCGATCGCGCGAAAAAATCGAGGTATTTGTCGAAAATCTCAAAGAATGGGAACGCGATCCCGGGGCTTTTGCCAGAAGTCCGGCGCTGACTCAACGAATCAGCACAGCATTTCTACAGATGATTCAATCAATGGTGACGAACGAAGGTCGGGTTGCGCCGGTTTACATGACCAATGATTTGCTTTCCTCCGACTCAGTCAACGGAGAGCTGACCAGATGGCTTACGCAAAAATACCAACTGGTTCCACAAGGGCTCGTCTTTAATCTCGCGAACGATCAGGGCTTTCATGATTCCCCTGATGTGCATTTGCAAACCCGCGGCCTCGCCGACGGGACACTGCGATTCGCAAAAGGCGATCCAGTAAACGTTAAAGTACTGCCGGTCTATGCGAACATGTTGATCAATCGCGGACGCTATCTTGCTTTATTCGGTCAGCATCAGCGTGCCATTGCAGCTTTCGAACAGGCGCTCGCCCTCAATCCGGATCTGGCTTTGGCACGTCAGGGGCTTGCCGAAAGTGCCGCGAGAGCGCGGAGCCCGTAGCGCAGCGCTTCTTTTGTCGTTCACTGATTCAAGCTTCGGTACCCACTCGGACTTCGTCAGTTTCCTGGCGTAGCCTTGGTTTGTTCGCGCGAACCTTCTATATGCGCGGCAATGAATCTCCTGACTTGTGATCGATGGGCGCGTCTTCTTCCGGTAATCCTGGTCTTCGCCATTGGAACGATTCCAACTCGGGCGGCTGACAATGTGATCGCGCTAAAGCCAAACGCATATTCGACGAAAAATCGAAATCACTTGGTCCAAATGGCGTCGTTATCGCCCAAGGCGATAGCATTGTCGAGGTTGGCACCAATCTGGCCGTAGCGGGCGACGCGCAGATGATCGGAGTGACAGGTCCGCACGGCGCGAGAGGAAGTTGATTTTGACAATGTGAGGATCGCCGCTAAGTTTGCCATCCGCCGCCGGCTTGGGCGGCTTAATATTTTTGGCAGGAGCCCCGTGCTTCTCTTAAGAGACCGGGGCGATAGAACTGCAAACCAACATGCAAAGAAATCGCAGCAAACGTTATCGCGCAGCGGCGCAACAGGTAGAATGGGCAAAAGCTTACAATCTCCAGGAGGCCGTCTCGACGCTGAAAAAATTTCCGCCGACGAAGTTTGATCAAACCGTGACTGTCTCATTCCGGCTCGGTGTTGATCCGAAGCAATCTGATCAGATGGTTCGCGGAACCTGTCCGCTTCCGCATGGCAGTGGCAAGAAAGTTCGGGTCCTGGTTTTTGCCGAGGGCCAAGCGGCCCAAGCGGCCAGCGAAGCGGGCGCGGAGTTTGTCGGGATGAAAGATTTGATCCAGAAGTGTCAGGAAGGTTTTCAGGATTTTGATGTCGCAATTGCGACGCCGGCAGCGATGGCGGAGGTCCGGAAATTGGGAAAGGTACTCGGGCCGCGTGGACTGATGCCGAATCCGCGTACTGGGACAGTAACTGATGACACAGCCAAAGCTGTGCAGGAAGTGAAAGCAGGCCGCGTGGAGTTTAAGCTGGATAAAAATGGCAACGTGGCGGTCCCCGTTGGGAAATTTTCGTTTGAGGAAAATGCTCTGGTGGAAAACGGTAACGCGGTGATTGAGGCGGTCGTTCGAGCTCGTCCCGCCTCAGCAAAGGGGCGGTACCTTGAAGGGGTGACCATCAGTGCGACCATGTCTCCCGGAGTTCGCGTTGATCCAGCGCCGTATTTGAATGTGTAGTTTTAGAGACACAATATCGTAAATAAAATGAGACCAGAAAAAGCGAACGTTGTTTCCGATCTTTCCGACAAGTTGAAACGCTCTCCCTTCGTGCTCGTAACCGATTACCAGCGCATGAAGGTCGGCGATTTTAGTGAACTGCGAAACCGGCTGGCTCCAGCCGGCGCGGAAGTGCACGTTGTGAAGAATAATTTCCTCAAACGGGCCATGACCGATTCTGGTTTTCCCGATGCGGGCGAGACGCTGACCGGTCAGACAGCCGTTGTTACGGGTGAGAACGATGTGGCGCCCGTGGCCAAAATTTTCAAGACGTTTGCCGCTGAATTCAAAATCGCGACGCTGAAGATTGGTTTTGTTGACCGGGCCGTTCTTTCCGCGACGGAATTGGAGAAGTTGGCGGATCTGCCCGCGCGCGAAATTTTGCAGGCGCAATTGCTAGGACTGCTCTTATCTCCCGCAACTCGCCTGGTGCGCTTACTGAACGAACCAGGCTCCGCGTTGGCGCGCCTATTGAAAGCGAAGTCAGAAAAGGAGGGCGCGGCCGCGCAAGCGACGGCGTAAGATAGTTTTTCCGCTCGCAACGGCGGGTCGGAAAGTGAAACAAAAACTGTCCGGGCCAGTAGCTATTGGCCTTAATTTTCCGAAGGCTTTCGGGAGCGGCAATTGGAGGAAAATAAGAAATGGCAGATACAGATAAATTGGTGGAGCAACTCAGCAG
>JBKPLX010000036.1:0-15257 GCA_046731855.1 Verrucomicrobiota bacterium
CTGTGGGCGGACGTCAGCGCCAGCGCAATACGCGAACCGAACGGCAAGGCCCAGTCGACCGTAGCCGTGATCGTCGATATCACGGCACGCAAGAAAGTGGAACAAGTCCTGCAACGATCGAACGAAGCGCTGGAAGAACAGGTGACTCAACGCACGAAAGCCTTAAGCCTCACAAACGCCGAATTAAAGGCCGAGATCGCGCGACGGAAGGGCCTGGAGGGTGAAATCCTCGAGATCAGCGATCGCGAACAACCACGACTCGCCCAGGAACTGCACGATGGGATTTGCCAGCATCTCACGGCAGTTGCGTTCATGGCCCGATCGGTCGGCCTGCGGTTAAAGAATCATCGAGTCATCGAGGTGAAAGACATCGAAAAAATCGCGGAGCTCGTGAATAACGCCGCTACCGATACCCGAAACCTTTCCCGCGCTTTGCATCGCTTCGATGTGGACGCGGCCGGACTTGTGGAAGCATTGGAAGACTTGGTTGACCGTGAGATGTGGAGAACGCCGTGTCGTTTGGAAGTCAAACCGTCATTTCATCTCGATGACGACACGGTCGCAGCACATCTGTATCGCATCGCGCGCGAAGCAGTGATCAATGCCAACAAGCATGCCCAAGCGCGGCAGATAGTGGTCAAACTAGAGCGATCCCGGCAAGGGCAAATGGTCCTGAGCGTAACCGATGATGGCGTCGGAATTCAGGAAGCGCGAAACGGCGCACGCGGGTTAGGTTTTCACATCATGAATTATCGCGCGGGCCTAATGGGAGGGCAGTTGAAAGTCGAATCTCCCGAAAAAGGCGGAACCCGTGTGGCCTGTTGTTTGCCCGACGGAACAGTCAAATCAAATAAGAGAAAAAAACGCGCTCCGGAGCGTTTGTCGGCAAAACTAACGAAAGCGTTAAACACGTTAATCTAATCTAAGTTTCCTGCATCGGACAACCTGCCGAGCAGCGTATGCTTATTGAGGGCATAAAATAGTCGTGACAAAATGAAACACGCCAGATCGACTAACCAGAATCCGAAATGCGACCAGCCAGAGACGAAACGCATTGTGATTGTCGACGATCACCCCTTATTTCGAAAAGGTCTCGAACAGTTGATCAATTCCGATGACAGTTTTGCGATCTGCGGTGAAGCTGGCAACGCCGCCGAAGCAATGGAAGTCATCCGCAAACTGAATCCCGATCTGGCAATTGTCGATCTCAGTCTCCCGGGCGCTAACGGCATTGAGCTTATCAAAAACATCCGAGCAGAATTTTTGAGGCTGCCAATCCTCGTCCTCTCAATGCATGATGAATCCCTCTACGCTTTGCGGGCTCTGCGGGCCGGAGCTGAAGGCTACGTAATGAAACATGAGGCTATGGCGAACGTGATCCACGCTATTCACGAAGTCTTTAACGGACGTCCTTATCTCAGCCCGGCAATGGCAGCACAGGTAATCACAAAATTCGCGCATCGGGAATCTGAAGACGAGACCGACGCTGTCGAAAGACTTAGCGATCGCGAGCTTGAGATTTTGGAGTTCATCGGCAAAGGCAAGGACGTGCGTGAAATTGCAAAGCTCTTGCATCTCAGCCCCAAGACCGTGGAGACCCATCGGTCGCACATCAAAGATAAACTCGATTTAAAGAATTCACGGGAAGTCGCGCGATTCGCTTTGCAATGGCTGAGCACGCGCAACGCCTAGCGCTTCCTCTCATTAACACCGGCCTTGAGGCCGGTGATTCTAGCGAAGAATAGACACGAGCCGTTTCAACGGCTTACTTCATCTCTCCACTTCAGTCCATGGCGGTCGATTAACTCCTTGAGCTCCTCTGCGAATGTGCGTACGCGATGGTGCTCTTCCTGTCGCGCGATATATGCTGCTACCTGATTCAGGTTTGACTCTGATACCGAGAATGCGCCATAGCCGCAACCCCAGGCGAATTTTCCGGTGATGATGTCGTTGGAGTTAATCCAATGGGAAGAGCCTCCCTTGAGGAGTTGTACCAGTTTTTCGATCGAGAGCGCAGTCGGGAGATCAACGAGCGTGTGGACATGGTCGGCGTTCACATAATTGATTTTCATGTATACGCCCCGTTCTTCGGCATATTGCGTTAGGAACTGAGATACACGCGCGGCGGCTGTTTTATTCAGCAGTTTCGCACGATTCAACGTCCCCCATATCAAGTGAATCCAGCAGCGAGAGTAAGAGTGAGCAGACATCAAGCTCGAATCGTAAGCCGTTAAAACGGCTTATGTCTATCCCTTGGCCGGATCACACCGGCTTAAAAGCCGGTGTTAATGAGAGCTGGCGCTCGCAAGCTGAAGTTTCCCATTTCACAAAGAAATTGCGGTTGCTCGCAACATTTGAGATGATCGCAGGCATAATGATCCACCCGGCTCTCGACCTCGTTATCGCCACGCTGGAAAAGATTCGAGAGACCACTGATCGCACACCGTGCGCGTCGAGAAACGCGCTGGCGCAATTGCAATCCGCATATTCTGTAGCTTGTTCCTTGCGGGAAGCACACGTGTTGCCCACAAGGCGACAGGTAAAGCAAATTGCATCGAATAAAGCGCAGAGCCTCGCGTCGGTTCGGGGACGCGTTTGCAGCTGCACAAAGTGCGCGCACCTGGCCAGCTCACGCACTCAAACTGTTTTTGGCGTTGGCAATCCCGACGCGGAAATCATGTTCATCGGCGAAGCGCCCGGCGCGGACGAAGATCAGCAGGGCGAACCCTTTGTCGGCCGCGCGGGACAATTGTTAACCAGAATTATTAAAGCGATGGGCTTCGCGCGCGAGGAGGTTTACATCGCGAACATTCTTAAATGCCGGCCAGACATGCCGGCGGGCTCGTTTGGGAACCGGGCACCGACGCCGGCAGAAATGCAGATGTGTCGGCCTTACCTCGTCGAGCAGATCAACATTATTCAGCCAAAGGTGCTGGTCGCCTTGGGCGCGGTCGCGGTGGAAGGCCTGCTTGGCTCGCGCGGGACGATGCGAGAATTGCGCGGACGCTGGCATTCCTACAACGGCACGCCGTTGATGATCACTTATCATCCGGCCTACCTGCTACGTAACCAGTCGCCCTCTGAGAAACGGAAGGTCTGGGAAGACATGATGCTAGTGCTCGAGCGACTCGAAAAGCCGATCAGCGAGAAACAGCGAAATTATTTTCTCTAATCCGCCGGCGGCGCACTATGAGCGGCGAAAAGTCCGCGATCGGCGGTCACCAGACCTCCCCTACCCTTTGGCTTGCTCGAAAATTGCATCGATCGTTTCGCGCGATCCGAGATGAATGGCCAGTGACACAATCATCGAGCGCACTTCGCGACGTGGAACTTTAATCGTTTGATGCAACGCGCTGGTGCCAGCCTTACGTAGAAGCGCAAGGGTGCGGGCGCCGATTAACGCCGGCAAGACCGTGGCTGCACGTACTCGCCGGTTCCGGATCGCGCGCGAATACTGCATTCCGCACGCCAAATCATCCTGCGCCTTTTTCGTCCATCTTTGATAAATCGGTTGGAAACGATCCGTTTCGGACAAGATCTGCGTCACACTCAGCCCGCTCGCGCCGAGCTCGTCATCAGGAAAATAACATCGACCCGCTCGCAGATCGGTGCCGGCATCGCGCAAGACATTAATCAACTGAAGTCCCATGCCGTAGCGCCGGCCGAGTGCGAGCATTTCGTCCTGGATCAAGCTGGCGAAGTCTCGAAGATGCCGAAAACAGAGTCGCGTCCAGAATTCACCTACACAACCTGCAACCAGATATGTGTATTCGTCCAGATCAGCAGCAGTCTGAAGTGCGCGAATTTGTGCCGGGTTATCGAACCGATGCAAATCAAGCATCTGGCCTTGCGTGATCTTCTCGAGCACTGCGCGAATGTCATCACGATCTGGTACCTCGGTTTGTTCAAGCCATTCCAAACAATTGGGCAACGCACCCAGGAGCGTTCGCTCCGCCCCATTCTCTTGTAACGGCATGAACGAAGCCAACTGATTTACAACCATTTCTCGCGAAGCTTTGCCTTGAATTCCATCCGAGAGCGTTTTCAAAGCTTCCATTCGCAGAGTCGCGGGAATTTGAGTTGTGTCTGCGACGGTGTCTGTTATGCGCGCAAGCAGATAGGCGAGGGCAATCGGGTCACGCAACTGCGGCGGCAGAAAGCGGATTGAAAGATAAAACGAACGGGAGACAGACCGTAGGATAGTGGTTCGCAGCTGCCGGGATCGATGGCCGGAGTGAGCGACCCCGGCTAGAGTATCAGAATTCATCTTCCGATATTTTTTACTTCGATCCGATTCGGAGCTGAGTTGCCCAGGCCTATCTGACTGGCATAACTGATATAGGCAGCTAATGGGCCGATCGCGGGGAGACTGCCGCGTGTGCGCCATTGTTCGAAATACTTCAACGCGACGGCATCCAAAGCTACCGGGTCCTTGCTCGCATACAGCGTCGCATGATGAATCGCATAATTCGGCTGGGGTTGCGGTCCACCAGCATATTGCGCGATGAGTCCATCCATCACATTAAAGACCACCTTCTTTGCGATGATGGGATTGGCGTAGATTTCCGCGAGACTTTCTGCGCCAAAACGAGAGCCTTGAGCAAAACGGCGCCAGTTATCGATGTTGGGAATTGTCATGTTATAAATGCAACCTGCGATCCCATTCCTTTCACTGATGCTCATCACCGGAACATTAATTACCTTGTCTACTTCAGTGGAGAGGATCTTGGAGAAATGACTCACATTGCTCGTGTTCTCGCTATCGGATAGCATTGGCATCTTTCCCAAGTCACCAATGTATTCAGAATCGCCCCAAACCAGTTTCCCAAGCAAAGGAGCGGAGAGGACTGTTTTTGGATCGTATCCCTCGCGCGGTGCGATAGCCTTTAGCTGGTAGCCATCGGTTGACGGCCGGTACCCGGCTTCCTTGACTCCGCCAAGAGAACGGTCCCAGACAATAATGCTGCCACGGGGATGTCCCGCTGCAGTGAGCCCATCAACAATTGCATTCACAATGTCGTGATGCGTCGTAAAAAGTTCACCCCCAGCTGCACAGATTTTGATTCCCACCTTGTCATTGGGAGCGACTAACGACGCCCACGCCTTTCCCACGTCGGGCTGTCCAGTCGCTGCGAGGACAAGCCGATTCACCATCTCACGCACGATCCGCGGGTTCGTCCTGTAATCTTTGATCGCCGCGGGATCGTGCACAGAGTACACGATCGACGGAGTCGGCGCTGCCTGTGGCGGCGTTTGCGCCGGCCCGGAGGCAATGGCGCAAACCAGAATGAGAGTTACCTTCCGGAGTTCAGTCATGTCGAGCGAAAACCAAGCGATTGTATGAGTAACGCCGCGAATCACAACTCTGGCGCTGTGGTGGCAGCCGTGTCGGCTGCGGAACCGAGTATAAATGCAGGCGACATCCGCCTCAGGCGGACCTCTACAGCAGAGGCAATTCGACATATCTATGTTCACATCCCCTTTTGCGCGCGACTTTGTCCGTACTGCGCGTTTTACAAAGATTTGCTGGATCGATCGCAGACCTGGCGATTTTGCGAAGCGATATTGCGCGATCTCGATCAGCAATGCGCGACTTTTGCGCTGACGCCTGAAACCATCTACTTCGGTGGCGGGACGCCAACGGCTCTCACGACTTCGCAGTTGGAATTTCTGCTCGGAGGGTTCCATGAGCGACTCGACCTCTCATCGCTCGCAGAGAGGACGATCGAAGCAAATCCGGGCAGCGTATCGGCGCGCAAAGCCGAGTTGCTTCACAAACTCGGAGTAACCCGAATAAGCCTTGGTATTCAATCTTGGGATAATGGATTGCTGAAACTCTTGGGGCGAGAACACAACTCACAACAAGCCGAGCAATCGTTCCACATTCTACGAGCTGCCAGGTTCCCGAACATCAATGTCGATCTCATGTTCGGTTTGCCGGGACAAACTACCGAGCAATGGAAATTCACATTGGAGAAAACCATCGACCTTCAGCCCGATCACATCTCCACCTACTGCCTCACTTATGAGGAGGATACAGAATTCTTTCTACGCCACGCACGAGGTGAATTTCGACAAGACACGGACGCAGATGCTGCGTTTTTCGAGATGACTATGTGCATTCTCGAAGACGCCGGCTACGAGCAATACGAAATTTCCAACTACGCACGTCCCGGCTTTGCGTCAGTTCACAATCGCGCCTATTGGCTGGGCAAAGATTATCTGGGCATCGGTCCGAGCGCGTTTTCGACTGTCGGCATGCAGCGCTGGCAGAATGTCTGCGATTATCGCAGTTACGCCGATCGCGTTCTTTCCGGCCAGTCGCCGAGGGGATTCAGCGAAAGCCTCACGAACGAAATGAAACGCTCGGAGCGAATTGCGCTGTCGTTACGCACGCGCGAAGGAATCGCTGCCTCGGAATTGAAACACCGAGAAACAGAGGAGTTTATTTCGCTTGGCCTGCTTCGAAAATCGAACGGTAACTTCTCGTTAACTCGAAAGGGTAAAAGTCTGGCTGATTCCGTTGCAGAAGCATTTCTGTAGAATTGCCTGACAGCGAGCATCCGCCTCGCCTTTCTCTTCGGTGTGACAAAGCCGGCGCTGGCTACGGGCGGGAGCGCTAATATTTTGGTCTCGACAAGCTGATGGGGTTGTTTCGAAACTTTGTGCCTATGAAAACACAAGCTGTACGAACTCCTCAACTTCTCACTCTCCTTGTATGCGGCTGCTTCGCCTTTTTCTCAGTGGCACAGGCCGTTAGCCCGCCGCCGGACGGAGGCTATCCCGGTGGCAACACGGCAGAAGGAACATCCGCTCTCTTTAGCCTCAACGGTGGCTTTTACAATACGGCTGTTGGCATATATTCGCTTCTCAGCCTTACCGACGGCAGTTTTAATACTGCCATTGGCGCGGGTACGCTTCTTCTCAACACTGCAACTGAGAATACGGCCACTGGCGCGGGAGCTCTTTTAAGCAATGTGGGGGGTAGCTCAAACACGGCGACGGGAGCGTTCGCACTTTTTAACAACACCGGTACGGCCAGCGTCCAGAACCCAACTGGAATTTTCTTTGGCAGCTTCAACACAGCCACCGGTGACCGAGCGCTCTTTAGCAACATCAATGGTAACTCGAACACGGCTACTGGTGCTGGTGCGCTTATGGCAAATACTACGGGTAATGACAACACAGCCATAGGTGTCTCGGCGCTCGCGCAAAGCACCACCGCGGAGGATAACACAGCGGTTGGAACTGTTGCTCTTTTTGGCAACACGACCGGCACCGAAAACACCGCCACCGGTTCTTCTGCGCTCCACAATAACAATACAGGCAGCAATAACACTGCAGTTGGCTTTCAAGCTCTTTCTTCCAACACAAGCGGTGACCGCAATACGGCGACGGGTTGGCAAGCCCTGTTTAGCAATACTGGTGCTAACAATAATACGGCCGACGGTTATCAAGCCCTGCAAGCCACAAACGGCGGCAACAATACTGGGATCGGTTTTGAAGCCCTCCAAACTAATACAACCGGAAACTCAAACACCGCCGTAGGCGCTAACGCGCTCAAAAACACCACCGGTTCAGACAACGTCGCCTTGGGGGAGAGCGCTGGTGTCGCTGTTCTCGCAGGCAATAATAACATCCACATTGGTAACAGTGGCGCTAATGCCGACACCGAGACCATCCGTATTGGCCTTCAGGGAACTCAGACGCAAACCTTTATCGCTGGGATTCGCGGGGCGACAACCGGAGTTGCGAATGCAGTCAACGTGCTAATCGACTCCAACGGTCAGCTAGGCACAATGAATTCCTCACGCCGATTCAAACACAAGATCACAGCAATGGAAAGCGCCAGCGAATCAATCCTGGCGTTAAAGCCGGTCACCTTCCGCTATAAGAGCGACAGGACCGACACATCCCAGTTCGGTTTGATCGCCGAAGAAGTCGCTGAGGTAAATCCGGACCTAGTAGTGCGCGACGAGAACGGGGAAATCTACACCGTGCGCTACGACGCAGTGAACGCAATGTTGCTCAACGAATTCCTTAAAGAACATGCCAGGGTAGAAGAACAAGATTGCAAGATTCAGAAACAGGAAGGGACTATCACTCAATTGAAGAAGGATCTGGACACTCTTGTCGCTCACCTGAAAGAGCAGGACGAAAAGATCCGAAGAGTGACCGCGCAGATGCAAATGCGCAACTCTGTGTCGCAAATGGTCGTGAATGATTAGTGAAGCCGCGAACTCGGAAACCGAGATGGAGCAGCAGGCTCGCGACTGTAGCGGCAGGCGTGTCGCCTGCGTGATCCCAAGACGTTGCAGCCGACACGGCGGCCGATTAATAGATATCCGTATCGGAGGTATAACCCGAATCGCCGCGAATCGAACGCAAACGGGCGCGACTCCCCCACTTTGACTCCGGCCGATTAATCTGGCCCAGTGTTAGTTTTACAAGCCACGGCGCCGCTGCCAACGCGCCAATCGCAACAAGCGCGATCGCTGCTCCCTGTCGAATCGATGGTTTGATTTTGTCGGCCATTAATATGCCTATGCCGAGGCCAATAGCGGCCCGTGTGACGATCAGCAACGGGTCAATGGGAAGTTGCTCGGCCGTTTTTGAAATGGATATCGGGAAAGACATCGCCTACCATATACGTCGCGTTTGGGAAAAAGAAACGGCAATTTTCGCGACCCGCAAGACCCTCCCACTTTTACATGCCCACCCCGATATACGCGCTTATTCTCGCCGGCGGCAGCGGTGAACGCTTCTGGCCATTGAGCCGCCGTGCCCGCCCCAAACAATTGCTGTGCCTCGTTTCTGATAAAGCTCTCCTCGAAGAAACGTTGGCGCGCCTCGAGGGCCTTGTTCCGCATAAACGCATTTTGGTCCTGACAAACGCCGAACAGGAGAGCGCAGTTCGTACATTGCTCGGGGGCTTTCCAAAGGAGAACATCATTGCTGAACCTGCCAAACGTGACACTGCTGCTGCGGTCGCGCTCGGGACTGGATGGGTCGTGGCTCGCGATCATGCAGCCACCATGCTCGTTCTGCCCGCCGATCATGTGATCTCCAACCGGGCAGCTTTTCAGGAAACCCTAACGTTGGCTGTCGACGCAGCCGAAGAGACGGGGGAGCTTGTAACTGTCGGGATCAAACCAACCTGGGCCTGTCCAGGATACGGCTACATCGAGCAGGGCAAGCCGGTCCGTTTGCGGACGCACCCAGAGAACGATTCCATTCATCGCGTTGTGCGCTTTCGCGAGAAACCCAACCTTGATCTAGCCGAATCCTTTTTGCGAAAGGGAAATTTCCGATGGAATGCAGGCATGTTCGTCTGGTCGGTGCCTACAGTGCTACGTGAATTTAACCGTCACGCTCCAGAACTGGCCGATTTCATTTCTCAATTGCGCGCCCCGAAGAATTTCGAGACGGCTTTGCGTGAACGCTTCAGCAAATTGCCGCGGATCTCCTTCGACTACGCGATCATGGAAAAGGCGGACCGCGTTCTTGTGGTGGAGGCCAGTTTCGATTGGAACGACATCGGAGGTTGGAGGGCCGTGTCGAACTATTTTGAGAAAGACAAACAGGGCAATGCCGCGAATTGTGCCGTCACCGCGCTCGATTCCAGCAACAACATTGTTTTTCAGGAGGGCGGGACGACCATCGCACTGCTTGGAGTTCATGACCTCATTGTTGTCCAAACGAAGGACGCGCTTTTGGTCTGTCACCGGCATGAAGCGGAGAAGATCAAAAATCTGATCGGCAAGCTGCCGCCGGAGCTGCAATGAGCCAGCACGCGATGAATCCAATTTTGGCTCTCGATTTTGGCCGGGCGCGCATTGGAGCAGCAATATCTGACGAGTTGCATTTGCTTGCGCATCCGCTTGAGACCATTCCAGCAAACGAGCAGGCCCCTCTGCGCATCGCCGAAATCGTCCGGGAAAAAAAAGTCGATCACGTTGTAGCCGGCATTCCCCGTCAGATGAACGGACAAATTGGTGCTGCAGCGACCGAAGTCCTTCAATTTGTCGAAAAATTGGGGGCCATCTTGCCATGCCCGATTGTTACATGGGACGAGCGGCTGACTACCGTCGCAGCTCAGCGAGCATTGCGTGATGCAGGCAAGAAGACGCGAGACACCCGCGGCTACGTGGATCAGGTAGCAGCTCAGATGATTTTGCAGAGCTATCTCGATCGGCGCGCCGTGCGGGCAGCCAAAAGTGATCAGTGATCCGTGATGAGTGATCAGTAAGTTGCACCGATCACTGTTCACTGATCGCCGATCACGAACATCGTCGCCATGTCTCGCCGGTTAAAACTCATCGTAGCGTACGACGGCACTCCGTTCGCCGGCTGGCAAAGTCAATCTCATCGCAACACCATCCAGGATCACGTGGAGCGCGCGTTCGAGCGCGTTCTAGGCAAGCCGGTCCGCGTTCACGGCGCCGGACGAACGGACGCGGGCGTCCACGCACTCGCGCAATGCGCACATGTCGATCTTCCCGACGACCGTTTATCAGCCGCGCGTTGGATCGAAGCACTCAACGCGTTATTGCCTCCGACTATTCGCATTCTTCGCTGCCAATATGTGTCGAATGATTTTCACGCGCGGCTTTCGGCAAAAGGAAAAATCTATCGTTACAGAATCTGGTTAGCCCCCGTTTTGCCTCCATTCGAATATGGTCGGGCCTGGCATATCCTGCGTCCGATTGACCTTAACATTCTGAAGCGAGTAGCTAAGCAGTTTGTCGGCACCCATGATTTTGCCGGGTTCGCTGCCAACCGCGGCAAATCCGCCAGTCGGACGGACTCGCGCTGTGGCGAGCAGGAAAAGAGCACCGTCCGCACAATCTATTCCGCGCGTGTCCGGCAAAAAGGTCGCTGTGTGACAATCGAGTTCGATGGCGATGGTTTTCTCTACAAGATGGTTCGATTAATAGTTGGCTCTGTTGTGAAATGCGCGCTCGGCAAAATGCGCATCGAGGATGTCGCTGGGCGGCTGAACTCCGGCGACCTTGGCGTAGCTCGTTTTGCCGCTCCCGCTGAGGGACTGTTTCTGGTTCGCGTGCGCTATTGACCCGAAAAACAGACCATTGTTTGCGTCGAATTAAACAATCGGTTCCACGAGTTTCCAATGCGCCAAACGGAAACGCAACGCCGTTGCCAGACAACCGAACCCATAGCGCACACTCCTGCCAAAATTGATCGATGATGCTTCGGGCATATAACGCGCAGGACAGGTTACTTCGCCGATAGCACAGCCGAGCGCGATGATTTGCGCCAGGACCTGGTTATCGAAGACGAAATCGTCCGAATTTCGTTCCAAGGGCAAGCGCTCCAGCAACTGGCGCGAATAGGCACGGTACCCAGTGTGATATTCCGAGAGCTTCGCACCGATAAGAACATTTTCAGCCAGCGTCAGAAGCCGGTTTGAGACATATTTCCACAACGGCATACCGCCACGCAGCGCGCCGCCTCCGAGAATGCGCGAACCAAGCACGCAGGGATAAAGTCCGCTCCCCACCAGAGCCGCCATCGCCGGAATTAACTGCGGCGTGTACTGATAGTCGGGATGAATCATAATGATAATGTCCGCACCCGCGGTCAGTGCGAGGCGATAACAGGTTTTTTGATTTGCGCCGTAACCGCGATTTTCCGGATGGACTTCTACCTGCACATGCGGCAGCGTGCGCGCGATTGCCACCGTCTCATCATGACTGGCGTCATCTACCACGATGACCAGATCGACAATGCCGTGTGCCATTACTTCCTCGTAAGTGCGTTGCAGAGTACGAGCGGCATTATAGGCAGGCATTACCACCACAATTTTCTGGCCGTTTAGCATCGTCATACAAGCCGTCTCATAAATGTCATTCTGAGCGAAGCGAAAAATCTCGGATTGCTTTTGAACATTTCTCTAGCAATAACAAAGATGTTTCGCTTCGCTCAACATGACAGACCAGTTATAGGTCGTCGTAGCCGAATATCCGCTGAAGCGCCACGTTGCAACTACCATGATCATTTTTCACGACGCATCCTGCCTGGAATATTCAGCACCCGGCCATCCAGAGCGGCCGGCTAGAATCGCACGCAGCGTTCCATTACTAAAAGAGCGACATCCTGATTGGGAATGGCGCATTCCAAAGGACGCTAGCGAAGCGGCTGTGTTGCGGGCGCACTCGCGGGATCATCTGGAAAGGATCAGAAACGCAACGCGCGACTTCGACGCGGACACGCCTGTTTACAAAAAAATTTACGAACATGCTTTGCGTTCTGCCGGCGCGGCGATTGAAGCGGCACGGACAGCGCTCCGGGGTGAGCACGCATTCAGTCTCATGCGGCCGCCCGGACATCACGCGACTCAAGACCGCGCGATGGGATTTTGTTATTTCAACGACGTTGCGATTGCCGCGCTCAATGCGCTGGCCCCAACCGACAGTAGCGATGCCGGCCAGCCAGAGTCATCGACGCCGGCTACAACAACGGCTGGCGTTGAGCGCGTTGCGATTTGGGATTTTGACGCGCACCACGGTAATGGGACCGAGGCTATCGTCGCCCAGAATCCGCGAATCGCTTTTGCATCTATTCATCAGTTCCCGGGTTATCCTGGAACGGGCACCAAATCTTTTGCGAATGTGACGAATTATCCACTCGGCCCCGGAACGCCGCGGAGTCATCACCTTGAGGTGGCGAAGCGTGCACTGGACAAATTAGTCGAATTCAAACCCGATCTACTCCTTGTCTCCGCAGGCTTCGACGCGTATGCGGGTGATCCACTGCTGCAGATGATGCTCGAACACGAGGATTTTTCCACGCTCGGCGAATGGCTGCGCCAGCTGCACGTTCCCGTAGCCACGATCCTGGAAGGCGGCTACAGCGACGACTTGCCAGAACTGATCGACGCATTTTTGACTGCCTGGGCGTCGAAATAAGACCGAACTGAACGAACTCTCAATGCACTGAATTCCGAGTCTCGTCGATCATCACTTGGCGTGATTACTCTCCGTCAGCCTGGCCGCGATCCAACCTGAAATTCGCGCCATTACTTGGTCGAGATGGGAAATTCCCTGCGCGTCCTGCATGGCGTGGTCATAAGCCGCAAACTCCCAGTAAGTAAGATTGCGGTGGCCGGCACGCTGAAAATCGTCTCTTATCTGCTGTGCGACCGCTACGGGCGCATGAGTATCTCTCTCGCCTTGAACCAACAGGATAGGTGACGTGGCCTCAAGCAGGTCCGCCGTCATATCCTGACGCAGAATGTCCGCCCACCAGCGATACGAGTTTCCACCCCAAACCTTTGCACTGAGCGAATCAGCTTCGATCCTCTTAAATTCGTCATCCGCATGCTGCGCCACCGCGGGTGGGACGCTGATCTTAAATATCTCGCCGAATGAATGCCCAGGCGCGGCCGAGAAGATAACAACCGCGGTCGGGTTAACTTTGGCTGTCAGAATTGACACGGTCCCGCCTCCTTCCGAACCACCAAACAACACTAGTTGACCATTCCACCACGGTTCCCGTTTGAGCTCCCCAAGCACGCGCTCATAGTCGGTTACGCGCTGACTTACAGTGTGATGGGCGTAAAACACTGCGGAACATCCTTCGAATGGATCGGTTGGTTTGGCGTGAGGCTCGACGCCGTACTTCTCGACAGTCAGCACCGCAAACTCTGGCAGTAATCGCTTTGCATTCGTGATGTTTGGGTTCTCGGTTGCAGCGAGGCATCCCGAACCCTGTGCAACAAGGAAGATGCCCTGTTTCGCTCCACCCGATTGTCGATCAATCGTCCAGTAAATCGAGCTGCCGTCAGGACGCTGCGATACCTTGTCGTATGGCGTTGCGCTCGCCGCAGCGGCGCTGAAAACAAATGCGAGAACAACACACACATTTTTTAGGATGATCGCTTTCATCGCGTCGGACGGAAAGGTTTGCCTCCGACCCAGAAGTGGCAAACAGTATTCGCTCCAGCGGGCCGTAGCACAGCTTGGTAGTGCGCTTGAATGGGGTTCAAGAGGTCGCGGGTTCAAATCCCGCCGGCCCGATTTCATGTTCTTTACCTATTACGGCCCGTTTTTAAACATCGTCATTTACTGCTCCGTCCGCACCGCTGGTGCCCTCAAAATCCGGCTATAACGGCGCGCCCACAACTGGCTAGGATTGCGTTTTTAGTTGCCAGGCGCGTCAGAGTTATGTGGCGCTCGATCCGGTCAATGAATCCTACACGTTTACGAAGTACGCCCCGCGCAAACAAACGCGCGTCGCCAAAGTCGTGAAAGCGTCCAGGGTGAAGTGGAAGCGGAATGGCCCGCGCCATTCATGCGGGTCGTAAAGAATGGAGCAAACCAAGAATGGGGGTTTGGTTGCTCTCGAAATCGGCAACTCACCGAAAGTCGTGAAAGATCACTATTTCGAGATTGTCGATGAGCGGGCGGCCGGCGAATACTGTTCGATCAAACCGCTCCCGCAGACTGACCGAAGATCGTTGGTATTGTTTGATTTTATGGAACAGAACCATCTTTCCTGCTCGGTAGAGCGATGGAGCATGGATCGGCGACGGGACGACGAGTTCAAAGCATGTCGAGATAAACTTCGAAGGCGGCAAGCACAGTGGAGAGGGCGCGCACGCGGGCAACATTTCTGGTCAGTACCTCGCCAACATCGTTTTGTTTGCTAGAGTTCTTTCTTTGCCAGCGTGTCAGGAAAGTTTGAGTTACAGAGGGTTCGTGTGGTCGCATTCTTCGGTCTTACCGCCGAAGAAGTCGAAAATGTGAAGGCGAGCGACTATCGCCCACGCGATTACTACGAGCAAAATAGCGCGCTGCGGGAGGTTATGGACTTCATCGCCAGTGGCGCGCTCGGCCGCGGCGACCGTGAGCTGTTTCGTCCAATCGTAGAGAATCTTCTGGATGAAGATCCGTTCCTGCTGCTTGCTGATTATCAGGCCTACGTCGAAGGGCAGGAACGGGTAAGCGCGCTCTGGCGCAAGCCGCAGGCGTGGACTCGGATGTCGATCCTGAACACCGCGCGAATGGGCAAGTTCTCATCGGACCGCTCGATTTGTGATTACTGCGAACGCGTCTGGAAAATCGAACCAGGAAGTAGGTTGCCGTGACCGCACCCAAAACAGTGGTCTTCGACACGAAGTCGTACGACCGCGAATCGTTTCAGCGCGCGAGCGCCAGCGGCGTGATTGCATGGCGTTTCTTCGATTCGCGTCTTTCGGTTGAAACTGCGCCGGCGGCACGTGGCGCGCAGGCAGT
>JBKPLX010000037.1:0-5598 GCA_046731855.1 Verrucomicrobiota bacterium
TAGCGCGCACCGTTCACTACGCGCACGAGCACGGCATTCTTCATCGCGACATCAAACCGGGAAACATCCTGCTCGATGGGAAAGGCGAACCGCACCTCACCGACTTTGGCCTGGCGAGACTGGTCGAGACAGAAAGCACGGTCACGCGCACGATGGAAGTGTTGGGCACGCCAAGCTATATGGCGCCAGAACAAGCTGTTGGTAATAACGCCTCGGTCGGCAAAGCCACAGATGTTTACGGACTCGGCGCAGTGCTTTACCAATTGCTCACCCGCCATCCACCTTTTGCTGGGGGAACAACCTTTGAAACTATCCGGCTGGTTTTGGACAGCGAGCCGCGGCAACCGCGGCTCTGGAATCCAAAAATAGATCGAGATCTCAGCACAATCTGTCTCAAATGCCTCGACAAAGATCCGTCGCGTCGCTATTCGTCCGCTCTCGCGCTGGCCGAAGACCTAGAACGCTGGCTAAAGCACGAACCAATTCGGGCCCGCCCCACCGGAGTTTTTACGCGTGGAAGGAAATGGGTGCGGCGAAATCCAGCCAGAGCGCTCCTGACAGCGTCTCTGGTCGCATTGGCAGCGGCAAGCGGCTGGATCGTTTGGAAAAGTGAATTTATTCGGAAACCCCTAACAACTGGAATCGCGGTTCTGCCGTTTGAAAATCTGAGCGACCAGAAAGAAAACCCCGTCTTCGCCGATGGCGTGCAGGACGACATTTTGACCAAGCTGGCGAAGATCGCCCAGTTGAAAGTCATCAGCCGGACGAGTGTCATGGATTATCGTGGCAAACGAAATGTGCGACAGATCGGTAATGATTTGCGCGTATCTTACGTCCTGGAAGGCAGCGTCCGCAGGACCGGCACCCGTCTTCATCTAAACGCGCAGTTAATCGACACGCGCACTGACACCCACGTTTGGGCCGAACAATACGATCGCGATCTGAACGACCTGTTCGCCATCCAAAGCGAGGTCGCGCAAAAAGTTGCCGAGCAGCTTCATGCCAAAATTACACCCGCTGAGAAACTTGCCATTGAGCGCAAACCGACCGGCGATCTCGTTGCTTTCGATCTTTATTCGCGCGCCAACGACATTCTTTTTGGGAAAAATGTCGCGTATCCGGATTACCGGCAGGCTGTCGATTTGCTGAACCGGGCTGTCGCGCGCGACCCATCGTTTCTGGATGCGTATTGCCAACTGGCCTTCGCCCATGATCAGCTTTATTTCGATGGGATCGACCGCACCCCAGCGCGGTTGGCCATGGCGAAGGACGCGATCGATTCCGCTTTTCGTGTGAAACCGGATTCGGGCGACGCGCACCTCGCACAAGCGGTGCATCTTTATCGAGGCTACCTCGATTATGACGGCGCGCTGGCTGAACTGGAAGTTGCCCGCCAGACCCTCCCCAATCATGCGCGGATATTTCAACTGATGGGCTCTATCCAGAGGCGTCAGGGGCATTGGGAAGACTCCAGACGAAACTTGGAGCGCGCAGTTGAGCTCGACCCGCGCGACGACCACACGCTCAAGGTGCTGTCATCAGATTACGCGAGGTTTCGCCGCTATGCCGAATCAAAGACATTGCTAACCCGGGCAGTAGCTGTCGCCGAATCCGACGACATCGATCTGAAACTAGTTTTTCCGAACTGGGAGCTGGAGGTGAACGCTGATACTCGCCCATTGCATCAGGCAATCGATTCCGTTCGGGCGAATCCCGCTGCTGTAAAATCCGCTATTGCTGAGAATTGGCTCTTCTGCGCACTTGCCGAACGCGATGCCACTGCCGCGAAAGAAGCATTGAGCGCGCTGGGTGACAGTGAAATTTGGCTCGTCGACCAAGTTCAATTCAATCGCGGGTTTGTCGAAGCTCTCATCGCGCGCATGACCAACGACGAGCAGAAAGCGCGGTCGGCGTTTGCCGCGGCGCGCGCGGAACAGGAGAAAGTCCTCGAGGCACAACCCGATTTCGGCCCGTCGTGGTGCGTGCTGGGTTTGATCGATGCCGGCCTCGGCCGGAAAGAGGAAGCGCTGCGCGAAGGCCGTCGCGCACTTGAGCTTTTACCGCTAGAGAAAGATGCACTCGTCGGCCAGTACCTCATCAGATACTTTGCAGTAATTGCAGCGTGGGTTGGAGAAAAAGATCTCGCCTGCGAACAGCTCGCCATCGCCGTCCGTCCGCCCAGCGACGTCAGCTATGGCGAATTGAACCTGATGCCGTGGTGGGACCCGCTGCGCGGCGACCCGCGCTTCGAAGAAATCGTCGCCTCGTTAGCGCCGAAATAATCTCTGCAGTGGCAGGCGTGCGGCCTGCATTTAGGCCGAAGCAGCCGGCACGGCTGCCTCAACAGTTCTAATCGGGGAACTCCGCGCAATCCATGGTTCCAAAGTCTTCCTCCATTTTCCGGGTAACCTAGCGCCGCTTTCCGTTCTGTACTTCGGTGAACGGCCAGAACTGACTTCTCACGACGAGGAGCCAATGAAGGCAAAAACAAGAAAAGGAAATTAGTTTATGAAAAATCAAAACATTATGTTCACAAGAAGCATTCCCAATATGTCGAAGGCCCGGCTCTTCAGGTCGGTCCTGGCACTGGCGGGAGTTGCGTTAATCATGCAAGTCTCCCTCCCGCGTGCCCAAGCCTATGATCTGAGTAGCCTCAATGGCAGTTACGCTGACTCTTTCGCCGGCTTTGCTCCGCCAACGCCTCAGGCAAACAGCTATGGGCCAGTCTACGAAGCGGGCTTGTATACGTTCGATGGCGCAGGCGGCTTCATGGCACGTAATGTCTTGAACTTCGGTGGCGGCGCCATACTCAATGCGAGTTGGAGTCAGACTTTCACGGGGACCTATATTGTGAATGCGAACGGTACCGGCACTATGACTTGGACGGACCATCGCCGCCACTTCGTGATCGGCGCTGGCGGAAACGAGCTCAAGTATGTAGGTACCGACCCCAACACCGGTATTGTAGTCGGCGGTTCCATGGTGAAGCAGTAGCCGGCAATAGCTCTGAAGCAGTTCGCGATCAGCCGTCACGCTTCACTGTGTGGGGGCTGATTGTTTCTCCGTCTGCGACGAAGCACGCGCTCTGGTGTGTTGGCGATTGCGTCCTCGATTCTGTTTCTCGGCCAACAGAAGGCAACAAAGAGGACAAATGCTCTCTTTCGATCGCCGGAACTAAAGCGATTTGAGAAATGTTGTAGCCACTGGCCTGTGGCCGGTCTGCTTCCGGCGGCGCTTTTTCACATCAGGGAGACGGCCCACAGGGCCGTGGCTACAGCGGCTGCGGTTTTATTTAACTCGATCCAAATGGAGTCTTCGCTGTCTTCGCTTCCTTCTGTTTAAGAAGCTTCTCTAAAGAAATCCACACTGTCTCGCGACTCCGGCTTCGAGCCAGAAAGCCAGGACGCGTTTCATGGCGCTATCACAGCAGGCAATCTGGCGCTGGTATATGCGCTTGTCGGCGAACAGGACCAGGCGATCACACTGATCGAGCGTCTCCTTTCCACTCCCGGCGCGCTATCGTACCCTGATTATCCGGGTAGTATCACACTCGCCGACCTGCGTCTGCGCTGGGAATGGGATTCGCTGAGAAGCAATGCGCGTTTCCAGAAAATTCGCGCCGGACCGGAGCCTAAGACTGTCTATTAGAGCCATCTTATAATTGTCCCGCTGTAGCAGCGGTCTGCGACCATCCATCGAGTGGCGATCGAAAGTGCGACGCTGCCTTCGGCTCCGCTCCCACCTACGCAACGCTTCGGCGTGGCAGGTAGGGCAGACGCAAGCGCGCGGTTACAAAGGAGACTTGTTGTCTGTCGGGCAGTTTGCTAGACGACGCAAGGATTAGCGAGAGGAGATCGTCATCAAGCGACCATTGATCTGGTATGCCGGCTGGAGCATAGCGGCAATTTGCTTGCTTCTGCCCTCAGTCACATTTGCTCAGCTACCGGCGCCGGCGCCACCTGCGGCAGCTCCAGTCGCAGGCCAGGCGGAAGTCGAGCGCGTGATCGTTACTGGTTCGAATATTCCGACCGCAGAAGAAACCGGCCCAAACCCGGTGGACAGGTACCGGCCAGCAGACATCGAAAAATTGGGGATTCGCAACGCAACCGACCTGCAAACGTTTCTGCCGCAGGAGGCGGGCGGCACTGTCAACCTGAACATCGGCAATGGTGGTGACGGTACCGTCCAACTGAATCTGCGCGGTCTGCTGCCCAAGGAGACGCTGGTTCTGGTAGATGGAAAACGTGTCGCCTTTGGTTCGTTAGGCCTCGCCGGGTTTAGCCAAGGAGTAGACATTAACCTGATTCCCTTCCCGATGATCGATCACATCGACATTCTGAAGGATGGCGCCTCGGCCGTGTATGGCTCCGACGCGGTTACAGGTGTGGTTAACTTCTTCTTGATACACAAATTCCGTGGACTGGAGATCGGGGGTAGTTACGGAAACACGAACCTGGGAGCTTCCAACGAAATGGGCGAGTGGGAGGCATGGATTAAAGCCGGCACCGGCGATGATAAGACCGACATTGTGGTCATTGCCGATTTCTGGCAGCGCACCGGCGGCCTGTTTAGCCGCGACCGGGACATTTCTTCCAACGCATTCTTTATTCCATGGGGAGGCTTCGAAGCGCGCAGCGGGAATGAGCCTGGCCACATTGGCGGCTTTGTCGGTTTCCGCTTGATCCCGAAGTTGTTTTTCAGTGCTAACTCTCCGCCGCCACACTCAGCTCCGAATGTGAGTACATCTCCATTTTATGTCCGGCCCACAAGTCCCATATTCAATAACGGCAAGGGGTTTTTTGGAAACCCCGACAACTTGGATGGGGACTTCGTCGCCTTTAACTTCGCGGCTTTCACGCCAGCGCTGGCGCCGGCTGATCGTCAGAGCTTCTACGGCTCGTTCACGCGCGACCTCTGCGACAAATACCTGGTGGTATTTGCTGACTTTAAATATACGCGTTCGTTTTTCGATGCATCCCTCGCAGCTGTTCCGTTTGTGCCTGATCCATTCAAGGTTCCAAGGACTAACGTGGGCTTTAGCCCCTCCGGCATCAGTGTGCCAATCCAGAATCCGTTTAATCCGTTCACGGTTGCGGACACAACCTTGGTTATTAACGGGGTTCCAGTCCCTGTCACTACTGGTGTTCGGTTTCGGGGCATAAACGACACCGGTCAGAGAAGCGAGAAGTTCACTTACTGGGATAGTCTTTTCGACGTCGGGCTCAAGGGCGAGATGCGAGAATTTGGCGACTATTTCAAGACCTGGAACTGGGAAGCTGGCTTTCGTTATTCCAGAAACGAGGGACAGGATTTGTCCGTCGGTGAAGTTAGCCAGCCCGGATTACGAGCCGCGCTCCTGGATACTGATCCAGCCACGGCGTTTAATCCGTTTCTCGGCTTCCTTGGCCGCAACAGCAAGGCCGCGAGGAGCGCAGTTTATGTTACTCTGCATAACTCAGGCGAATTCGACTTACCTTTGGGTTATGCAACGATTAACGGTGACATCTTTAATGTTCCCGCGGGGCCTGTCTCATTTGCGATCGGAGATGAGTACCGCGGGGAGAGAATGACGCGCGATCGTGACCCACTCAATAACAC
>JBKPLX010000038.1:0-36110 GCA_046731855.1 Verrucomicrobiota bacterium
CGGGAGAATATTCTGCTGGCGCGCTGCCTTCGGCGCTGCTAGTACGCGCTGCCATGCGCATCCTTGTAACCGGTGGCTGTGGATTCATCGGGAGCAACTTTATTCGGTATATTTTGCAACATTACAAGCCCGCGTACGTGACCAACGTCGATGTGCTCACTTACGCGGGCAACCTCGCCAATCTGGACGGTGTGGTCGAAGAACATGGCGAACGCTACGAGTTTTTCAAAGCCGATATCGCAAATTCCGATCAGATGGATGCGCTCATGACGGAGCATCAATTTTATGCGGTCATCAATTTCGCGGCTGAATCGCATGTGGATCGCAGTATCAACGATCCGCTCAATTTCATTCACACAAACGTCATCGGAACGAGCGTGCTGCTCGATTGCGCCCGCCGACACGGCGTCCAGCGCTTCGTTCAGGTCTCCACCGATGAAGTCTATGGTTCGCTGGGTCCGGCCGGTAAATTCACCGAGCAGTCGCCGCTCGATCCGAGTTCGCCCTATTCGGCGAGCAAAGCGAGCGCCGATCTGCTCGCGCTTGCCTGTTGCAAAACCTACGGCCAGGAAGTGCTGGTGACCCGTTGTTCGAACAACTACGGACCGTATCAGTTTCCCGAAAAACTGATTCCGCTCATGATCATCAAGGCGCTCCGCGACGAACCGCTGCCGGTTTATGGTGACGGCCGGAATGTTCGCGATTGGATTCATGTCACAGATCATTGCGCTGCCATCGTCGCCGCGCTTTTCGAGGGCAAACCTGGCCAGATTTATAATTTCGGCGGCGACAGCGAGATGGTGAACATCGATCTTGTAAAAATGATTCTCGATAAGCTGGGCAAACCGCACAGCCTGATTTCATTTGTGACCGACAGGCTGGGCCATGATCGCCGGTACGCGATCGATTCGACATTTGCGCAGCGCGAGCTGAACTGGAAACCGCGTCGCAATTTCAAGGAAGGCCTCGACGAAACGATCCAGTGGTACATTGAGAATTCTTCGTGGTGGGAGCCGTTGCTTGAGCGCGCCGGAAGATATTAGTCATTCTAGCAATTCGTGACTCCCGATGCCGAAGTGGCCGGCGGCTCATTATTCTTACACAAGCAAGCATGAAAATCGTAATCCTTGGCGCAAGCGGGCGGCTTGGCGGAGCGCTCCTGCGCGAATATCGCGACAAATTTGAGGTGACTGGCTTTAGCCACGCGCAACTCGATCTCTCGGATTTAGGGACCCTCCGCGAGAAGCTGGGGAACAGTCGTTTTGATGTCCTGATTAACGCAGCAGCCTTCACGAAGGTCGATCTTTGCGAAACGCAACAGGATCGGGCATTTCTCATCAATGGGGAAGCGCCGCGTGTTGTAGCAGAGATTTGCGACAAAAAACACGCCAGACTGATTCACTTCAGCACCGATTACGTGTTCGATGGAGAAAAGCCCGAACCATACACAGAAGAGGATGAAGCAAACCCAATCAGTATTTACGGCGAATCGAAGCTGACGGGAGAAAAAAATGTGTTGGCTGCGCAGGATCGAAATCTCGTGGTACGCGTCTCCTGGGTTTTTGGACCGGATCGTCCAAGCTTTATCGACGCCATGGTGCAACAGGCGCAGGCAAATGACTACGTCGAGGCGGTGGCGGACAAATTGTCGACACCTACTTACACACTGGATATTGCCGAAATGCTCGCACGGTTTTTTGATGATGATACTCCAGGCGGGATCCTGCATTTCGCGAATGCTGGACAATGCAGTTGGCAGGAATACGCGCAATGGGCCGTGGACTGTTGCCTCGACGCCGGCGTGCCTCTCAGAGCGAGAACCGTTGGCGCAGGTAAATTAGAAAACATGGCCAACTGGGTCGCGCGCCGCCCTGTTTATTCTGTGCTTTCGACGGCAAAATACACGGGGTTGACGGGCCTATCACCTCGCACTTGGCGGGAAGCCGTCTCTGATTATATTACGCACTTCTATTCAAAAAAATGAAAACCCACATTCTCACTCTTACATTATCGTTCATTTTTTGCCTGACTGCCCGCGCCGAATTGAAATGGGAGCAAACAGCCGTTGAACTGCACCCTGCGCGTGGTGACAAACAGGCCATCGGTCATTTCAAATACCAGAACGTCGGCAAGACACCCGTTCATTTTAAGTCGGTTCACGCCTCATGTGGCTGCACGGCTGCTCAATCCCAAAAGGATCAGGTTGGGCCTAGCGAAAAAGGCGAGATCACAGCCACGTTTAATATTGGCGATCGCACCGGCACTCAAATCAAAACCGTGACAGTAGAGACTGACGAGGCCGCGAATCAGAGAACCGTCCTAACTCTCAAGGCTATCATCCCGCAGGAATTAGAGATCAGCCCGACTTTTGTGTTTTGGAAACAAGGCGAAAAGGCTGACCCGAAGACGATCACGGTGCACGCCGGGAAAGATTTTAGCGTGAAACAGATCAAGGTCACCTCGTCGAGTCCGGACTTTAAGACCAATGTCCAGGAAACCGGCGATGGACAGTTCAAAGTTGATGTCCAACCCAACGAAACGAGCCGTCTGCTTGCGTCCACTTTGACGATCCAGTCCGAGAATTCGCCCAAGACATTTTACGCCACCGCCCGCATTACGACTGCTCCGACTGCGCCGGTCGCTCCGGTTGGGCCGGCTGGTCAGAAAGCTCCTGCTGCTCCGACTCCCCCGGCTCGTCCGCCTGCGCCGACTGGTCAAACACATTGAAATTTTCACTGGCACGCCAGGCGCTCATTCTTGCAGCGTTCTCGCTTCTTCCCGCTGTAGGGCAGGCGATTTATTTTCGCGACAATATCTCCTGGCAATCACCAATTCCGCCTTCGGAAATGGTGAGCGTCGATCGGGCGCGCGAATGGGCCGACAGTACCATCTGGATCGACGCTCGTCCGGATGACGAGTTCGCTCGTGATCATGTGCCTAGCGCAATTTCACTGAACGAAGATCGCTGGAACGAATTGCTGCCGCAGTTTTTGGCTCTTTGGTCACCAGGGAAAAAAGTCGTCGTTTATTGCAGCGCGCAAAGTTGCGATCTCGCCCGCGAAGTGGCCGAACGTCTGCGCAGGGAAGCGCAGCTTCCTGATGTGTTCGTGCTCGAAGGCGGCTGGGAAGCCTGGCTCAAAAAGAATCGTTAAATGGTTAAATCGTTTGTCTGGCGGATTGTCGATCTTATCATCGGCGCAATTTTCATCTACGCCGGCGTGCTTAAAGTCCTCGACCCGGTCCAGCTCGCTCACGACATCGATCATTACAAAATCCTACCATGGACCATCGGAGTCGGACTCGCGTTTTATCTACCGTGGTTGGAAATTTTTTCTGGTCTCGCTCTTATTTTTCACCTCTTCTATCGGGGCGCATTGTCGATTTTAACTGCGCTCGTGGTGGTATTCCTCGTCGCTACGATTGCTGCGAAAGTTCGCGGTCTCGACATCACATGCGGCTGTTTCGGTCACGCGAGCCAGAACTGGAGTTTCCCGGCGCACCTAGCTCTGGATTTGGGGATTCTCGCGGCTCTGGCTGCGCTCTGCTACGGCAGCGTAGCGCGAGCGCGTGCAAATGCCTCGCCAGCGCCGATGTCATGAGGTTGAGCATCGAGGCAGCATGATCAGGAAACTGAAGTCCGGCAAATATCGCTTGTACTCACGAAAGAAGGATCCGAAAACGGGAAAGCGCCGGAATTTGGGAACGTTCAAGACAAAGACGGCAGCGCGGAAACACGAGCGAGCAGTTCAGTACTTTAAGCGGCATTGAATGTCGCGTGGTTCGCGAATTTGACGAGGCACGATTGCCGAACGCTCCCTTCTTATCACGCTCGATTTTGTCGGCTTGATTGGATTGTGGTCTGTATTTCACACTATCTGGGTATAGCCACCCATGAGACCGTTCCCGCTTAGCCTTGGTTGCTCGCTTTGTCTGGCGATTTTCGCGACAGCGGGATGCGGCCGAAAATCGACTGGCCAAATCGTCGGTGAACTATCCGCCGCCCAACCACCTCCGGTTTCCACTCCGGTCCAGTCGCCGGGTTCATCGACGTCGCCAGGTCAGGCCCAATCGCCACAGGCGGGACAGCGCCCGGCGCTCGATTTGTCTCGACTGGAGAATAGCGTCCAGCCCGCGGTCTTTTGGATCACAGTGTTTGATTCGTCTGGCAAATTGCTGCGCACTGAGACTGCCTTTTTCATTTCAGGCGATGGCAAATTCATTACGACCGCGCATGCAATCGAACGCGGGCTCAATGCTGTGGCGAAAATGGCTGATGGCCGAATTTATGATGTGAGCGGGATCCTCGCAGCGTCCACAACGCTCGACGTGGCTGTTCTTCAAGCCGATGTGAAATACGTGCCTTTTCTGACGTTGAATAAGAATCCAAACCTCGAAACTGATAGGGGGGTCGGAGTGGTGGGCAGCGGGCTGGCCGGAACTGACGGAGCCCCCCGCGATATGACCATCTCTACCCAGCAATCTGATCGCCTGGAGCTCGCAGGCCCGATTTCTGCAAATTCGATCGGCTCGCCTGTTGTAAGCGAGAATGGAGAAGTTGTTGGTGTTGTGATATCAGCGGGTGAAAAAGCGACAGTTCGACCTTTGAGTGCCGTGGACTCGTTGCTGGCTCGAATTGCATCGGACGCCAAACCACGATGGCCGGAGACTGCTCAAACTGCTGCGACGCCCACACCGCGCCCAACGCCAAAGCCGCGATTAGTCTATGCTCCGGCGCCGGCGTTTCCACCCGGTATGTCTCAGCGTGGGGTTTCGGGCACCGGTCGGTTCCGCTTGAGCTTCGATGCAAGGGGCAACGTCACGAACGTGCAGGTTGTTAAGTCTACCGGTAACCCATATTTTGATTCAGCGGCCATTGAAAGCCTTCGGCAATGGAAATCATCGCCGAGTCAGGGGTGGGCAGCTACAGTACCTGTGACATTTCAAACGAGGTGAAGCCGCAAACCGCAGCCCTCGGATTTCGCGTAAAATCCGGCTGGGCATCTGTTGTGTTGCTGACGGGGCCGATTGGTTCGCCAGCGCTGCGTGATAACCGGATGGTTGATTTGTCCGATCCCCAATTTCCCGAGACGCGCCAGCCGTACCACGCAACCTTTGGGCAGCTTGAGACGGACGCGAAGAAGACAAACCGGCGCGCGGGTATAGTGCATCGCGTAACAAAACAATCCATCACAGACCTTCTCTCAGATTATCGGCGCAAAGGTTACGCGATGACGAGCGCCTGTCTGGTAGTTGGAAGCCGGCTGGATCCCGCAACCATAGCAAATCCGCACATTCGTGCGCACGCGCTCGAGGGCCAGTTATTTCGCTCGGCGCTTGAGCAGGCTTTGAACGCGCAGGGCGTTGGCGCGTTTATTTTCCTGGAACGCGATGCTTATAGCAAAGCCAGCGCACAGCTGAAAAAGTCTTGTGATGATGTGCGGCAAACGATTCAAAACCTTGGACGATCCACTGAAGGCCCCTGGCGCGCAGAGCAGAAACTTGCTGCTGTCGGGGCATGGATTGCATTGCGCAAATAGTCGGTCTTTTTCTTGTATTGCTTTATGGGCGGATGCGGTGGGAACAGCAAAACGATGCGCAGACATATTGCTTTTCGTAGCGAAATCAATAACACGCCTGTTCATCTCGTCGGACAGCGACCGAAGTTTCGGAATGCACGCACGTCCTCGCGTCGGTTTTTATCTTCCACACAGTTCCCATGAGGCGTAGCTCGCTAAAGATTCGATTAGCGACCAATAAAGATCGCGATAAGATCTGGCGTATTTTTCACGAGGTCGTCGCGACCGGAGACACTTACGCATTTGATCCGGCCATCTCGCGGAGAGAAGCATTGGCGTATTGGTTTGCGCTCGGAACGCACACATACGTAGCGGAAAGAGAATCTACAGGGCACGGCGTCGCCGTCTCAGGGAAACCAGCGGCTTCCCCGAGGGCTATGGCGGTTCAGGATCTGCAAATCGTAGGTACTTATATTTTGCGGCCTAACCAGTCTGGCGGCGGGTCTCACGTTGCCAATGCGGCGTTCATGGTTATTCCTGAAGCACGTGGTCAGGGTATCGGTCGCGCGATGGGTGAACATTGTTTAAGTGAAGCGCGCCGCCTCGGGTTTCGCGCGATGCAATTCAATTTTGTTGTTTCGACTAACGAGTCGGCGATTCGTTTATGGAAGCAGCTCGGTTTCAAAATCGTTGGCACTTTGCCCAGCGCGTTTCGACATCCTGAAAAGGGTTATACCGATGTTTACGTGATGTACCGTTCGCTGCTTGAAGACGAGGCTTAGCCGTTTTCTCCAAACAAACGTTGCAAAAGAAATGATTTCCTGCTGAACCTAGATGGATGCAGACGGTGATCCAAGTCATAACGACCGGACGTGGATCGCTGCGGGAGAAGATCATGACCGATCCTCAACTTGAGCGATTTGATCTGATCCCCACCGAACATCAGCGGCCCGGTCGCCCGCACGGTTGGGCCAAAATCCATAGCGAGACCGCGCACGGCGCGATCAATCTGGAATGGCACGGACGCAGCCACACTTTGATTTGCCGGGTCGTAACGAAATTGGGAAACAAGCCCAACTCGATCATCGGTGATTTTATCGATTACCTGCTAGCGCGGCATCAAAGCCGGATTCTCGCCATTCATATCATGCGGCGTTGAATTCGGGAAAATAGAGGTAACGAAGCGTGCGCGAACTTTTCATTACCGATGCGCCTGCGGCTACCGTTCTTGTGCGCGTTATGACCGGCAGCGTCTTTCTGTCCGAAGGAATTCAGAAATTTCTTTTCCCTGAAGATCTTGCCGCTGGACGGTTCACGAAAATTGGCATTCCCTTTCCCGAAATCATGGGCCCGTTTGTCGGCGGATGCGAAGTAGTTTGTGGTGCCCTGCTCATCGTTGGATTTTTGACTCGGCTCGCAGCCATCGTGCTGCTGATCGACATTAGCGTTGCGATTGTTTCGACGAAAATTCCGGTGCTTTTGGGTCACGGTTTCTGGGGATTCTCGCTGATGAAACTGCCGCGATATGGTTTCTGGAGCATGATGCACGAGGCGCGGACTGATTTCTCCATGTGGCTCGGCCTCCTCTTTCTGCTGATCGTCGGCGCCGGGCGGTGGTCAGTTGACGCCGCTTTGGTGCGGGGAAGGACCAGGCCTCCGCGGTTGACCGCATCACGATAAACGAAGAAAAATCATTCGGAGCCTACGGGGCTCGAACCCGCAACCTCCGCCGTGACAGGGCGGCGCTCTAACCAATTGAGCTAAGGCTCCTCGGGAAGGAGCAACTGTAGAGGCGGCTCTCTTCGGTCGCAACTGTTCGCCAACAATGGAACAACTTGAAACGTTGTCGGTAAAAAACCTTGCTGCGTTCAGGATTCAAGTGCCGTTGAAAATACTTGTTCGCGCAACATCGAATCGCCATCGCGGTTGAACATTTTATATGCGAGTGGCGTCGAACTTTCGAAAACTTGGGAGTGAAGATTGCGGATGCTGTTGATAAACGCTATAGTGGGCCACGGTTCGGCGGATTGACCCAAACCATAAATGAGTGACGAGCGCAGCGAGGGACTTCAGGGCGGGGTTGGTGACTCGGGTCCGGATAATCTCCTCGATTCATTTGATCAAGTGATTGCCTCGTTGCCTCCAGGCGATCCCGTTCGACGCGATCTACTGCAATTGCGCCCGCAGATTTTCGACCAACAGGAGACGATGGTCGAAGCGCGCCGAATGATCGAGAAGCTCGAGGAAGTCGTCAAAAAAGTGACTTCGCCTGCGAACCGGATCGGCACGTTTCTCGGAGCCACTTCGAAGGATACGGCACATATCGTTGTGGGTGGCGCCGATTATTATTGCAACGTCGATCCGCGCATTCCACTTGCGAAACTAAAAAAGGGGACGCGCGTCCTGGTAAACGAAGCGTTCGTGATCGTTGGCGACCTGGGATTCGAAACCGCCGGGCCGGTAACAAAAATCACCGAAGTTCTCGGCAAGGACCGGCTGCGGGTCGGCTCGGAGCACGGGTTGCAATCCATGGTGTTACAGCGTTCCGCCGATCTTGCCGACTCCACCTTGAAATCAGGTGACGAAGTCCGTGTTGATTCAAACTACCGCATGGCGCTGGAAACGCTTTCGAGCACTAGATCTCACGAACATTATCTGGACAATGTGCCGGAGTTGCCGTGGGAAAAGGTTGGCGGTCAGGAAGCAGCGCTGCAAGCGATCAAGGACGCGATCGAGCTCCCGCTTTTGCACGCCGATCTTTTCCAGAAATTTCAGCACGCCACACCGAAGGGTTTTCTGCTTTATGGTCCACCGGGTTGCGGGAAGACGCTGATCGGCAAGGCGACCGCTTACAATTTGACCAAGCAGCTCGGTGAAAAAACAGGCGCTGAGATGCAGGAATATTTCATGCACGTCAAGGGTCCCGAGATTCTGAACATGTGGGTGGGCGAATCGGAACGAATGGTGCGCGAAATTTTTGCTACTGCGCGCGAGAAACGCAGCGAGGGCTTCATGCCATTTCTATTTATCGACGAAGCTGAATCGATTCTCGGCACGCGCCGCGCATCGCGTCATTCGAACATTCTTTCAACGCTGGTCCCAATGTTTTGCTCGGAGATGGATGGAATCGACTCGCTCAACGATGTCGTGATCATCCTTGCGTCAAATCGCGCCGATCTGATCGACCCGGCAATTTTGCGTCCGGGCCGAATCGACCGAAAAATAAAAGTTAGCCGGCCAGATAAAGAGGGCGCCCGGGAAATCTACCGTATCTATCTCACAGACGATCTTCCTTACGACGGCGTGCTGGCCAAGGAAGCCGATGGCCTGGGTGCGTCGATCGAGCGTCTGATCGAGCGCTTTGTGGACTGGCAGTTTACGCGCCGCGACGAGAACAAGTTCCTGGAAGTGACACTGCGCAGCGGACGCAAGGAGACGCTTTACCGCAGCGATCTTATCAGTGGCGCGATCATTGCCTCGATTGTAGAGCGTGCAAAGGCGATGGCGATTAAGCGGGCCATCGCCACCGAACAGGAGCAAGGAATTCGCGAAACGGACCTGCAGCTTGCCTTTAACGCGGAGTACATGGAGAACGATATTTTCCCAACTACTGACATCACCGAAGACTGGCTCAAGCTGATCGATTACGATCCCGAGAACGTTGTAAAAATTTCGCCCGTCAGACCGGTCTCTGACGCGCGAGCGCGTGCAACCTCTGGCGTGATCTGAGTTGCGAAGAGAAAATGATCACAGCGTCGCACCGGTTTAGCTTGACCTCCGTTCGTACATTGGCCGAGTGACATCGGGAAAAGAGCAGGATCTGATGAAACGCGTCTTTGGGTTGGAGACGGAATACGGCATCACTCTCGGCGGTGCGGAGACCGTCGATGTCGTAGCTGAGTCGATTGAACTGGTCCGGCGTTATACCGAGAACGGTGCGCTGATGAAATGGGATTACCAACTGGAAGACCCGCACCTCGACGCGCGAGGCTTTCGCGCTCGAGAATTACTTCAAGACACGGACGAATCGGCCTATTACGAGATCGATAAACGTCGTCCTCTGAGCTTTGAGGAAATCAAAAGCGATCTGGTGCTCTCAAATGGTGCGCGCTTTTACAACGATCACGCACACCCGGAATATTCTACGCCGGAGTGCACAACTCTTCAGCAGATCGTCGCACAGGACAAAGCGGGGGAGCGCATCTTGGCTGAGTGCGCGCGACGCAGAAATCAGAAGTTGCCCACCGGATTTGAAGTTCGGCTTTATAAAAACAATACAGACTTTGCGGGGCACAGTTACGGTTGCCACGACAATTACCTGATGAAACGCGATATCGCGTGGGACCGGATCGTCGCTGGAATGCTGCCGTTTCTCATTACACGCCAAATTTTCGCGGGTGCGGGCAAGATGGGGATTGAAGCTGAAAGTGCGCAAAGCGAGCCCGGCGTCTATCAAATCTCGCAGCGCGCCGATTTCTTCAGCGTGGTTGTGAGCATCGACACGATGAATCGCCGCCCTTTGATCAATACCCGTGACGAGCCGCATGTGGACGCGAGCCGTTATCGCCGGTTTCACGTTATCCTTGGCGACTCAAACATGAGTGAATGGGCAACCGCCATGAAGATTGGGACAACCGCGCTGATGCTCGACTTGATCGAGCGCGGGGAAGCGCCGGAGCTTGAGATCGCGCAACCCGTTGACGCAAACAAATCGATCAGCCGCGATCAGACTTACGATTGGATCATCGAACTCAAGGACGGACGCAAGATCTCTGCCATCGATGTTCAACGGATTTGTTTGCGCGCTGCGAGCAAGCTCAATAACGGCGCGAGCGAAGATCGACAATGGATACTGCGCGAGTGGGAAAATGTGCTTAACGATCTCGAGCGGGACGTTATGTCGACGCGAGACCGGATCGACTGGGCGGCTAAGAAGTTCTTGCTGGATGCATTACAGGAGGAGGAAAAACTTTCGTGGAGCGATCCGTGGCTGCAATCCATCGACCTGGAGTATCACAATCTCGATCTCGACCAGGGATTATATTATGAGCTGCTGCGCAAAGGTCTGATGCGCCGCGTCACAAACGAGGAGGAAATCAAGGCATCCATCTTCAATCCGCCAGAAACAACGCGCGCGTTTTTCCGCGGCCGAGCGGTGGCACGCTTCAACGACGAGATTTCCTCCATTCAGTGGGATGAAATCGTTTTCACAAACGAAGCGCATTCATTCCGTGTCGCGCTGCCGGAAGCAGCAATGAACCCGCGCCTGGAAGCGCTGAATCATGCCGCCCGTAATGGCAAGGATTTCTCCGAGTTCTCGAGCGCGGTCCTGCAGATTAATTAGATCGCCAGGGAGCTTGCAATCCCCCGCAATGCCAGCGCGCTACGTCAGCTGTGTGCAATCACAAAAGTTGATGCAGGCTGAGGGGCGCGGCTTTCTGGGTACCACCCTTCACAGCCGAAGCGAATGTCCATGACCGCCGCGTTGGTCGGCGTGTTGGGAACAATCCAGTCAAAATGCGTAGCCTTTGGGTCGAGTATTGGCGTAAGCCACATGGAGAAGGTCCGGCCGCCATCAAGCGACAGCCAAATTTCCATCTCACATCCGGTGAAATACCGAACGGAGGGAAGCGTATCCTTCCACTGAATCGTGACATGCTGGCCGGGATGGAGAACCTGGCCAACAGTCGGCGAAATTAGGGTTGGCGGAATAGCCTCCCGAGGCAGCAAGTGCGCCACGGGAAGTGTTAAGTAATTGTGGAGCGACCGCGAAGGCGACGACCAATAATGTGGAGAGGAGTTTTTGAGTTTTCATCTCGATCCTTTGGCTGAATGAATCAGGATGCGCACCCGATGACGGATGATGTCAACGATTTTTTTATTTTGGTCTCGCACTACACGCTGAACATCACGAAAATCTCACTCCCACTCGATGGTGCTCGGTGGTTTGCTGGAGATGTCGTAACAGACCCTGTTGACGCCTTTGACTTCATTGCTGATGCGATTGGAAATCCTGGCCAGTAATTCGTAGGGAAGCCGCACCCAGTCGGCAGTCATGCCGTCCTGACTTTCGACAATGCGAAGCACCACCGTATTTTCATAGGTCCGTTGGTCTCCCATCACGCCAACCGATTGCACGGGAAGCAAAACAGCAAATGACTGCCAGACCTTGTAATACCAATCGGCCGCCTCCATTTCACTCTGCACGATGGTGTCCGCCTCGCGCAGAATGGATAATCGTTCCGGTGTAACTTCTCCAAGAATGCGCACGGCGAGGCCAGGACCCGGAAAAGGCTGACGGTATACGATTTCCTTCGGCAAACCAAGCTGCAAGCCTGCCTGGCGCACTTCGTCTTTGAACAATTGGCGCACCGGCTCGACGAGTTCGAAACGCATTTTCTCAGGCAATCCTCCGACGTTATGATGACTTTTGATCACTTGCGCGGGATTGCCCTGGATCGACACGCTCTCAATCACATCGGGATAAAGAGTGCCTTGCGCGAGAAATTTGTAACCACCGTGTTTTCGCTCGTCGTTTCTCTGATCTTCCTCCAGCAGTTCCCCGGTAGCGTGTTGAAATACTTCGATGAATTCATTGCCGATCAGCTTTCGCTTTTTTTCGGGATCGGTGACTCCTTTGAGCAGCGCGAGAAAACGATCGGCGGCGTCCACATATTTCAAACGCACATGGAAATTCTCGCCGAAAACGCGCTGCACGACTTCTTCCTCCCGGGCACGAAGCAGCCCGTTATTGACAAAGATGCAGGTTAGCTGGTCGCCAATTGCCTTGTGGAGGAGCGCAGCGGTGACTGAAGAATCGACTCCGCCGCTCAAACCGAGCACGACCTTTTGATCGCCGACTTGTTTTCTGATGCGCGCGCAAGCCTCTTCAATGAATGAACCCATTGTCCAGTCCATCGCGCAGTGACAGACGTGAAACAGAAAATTCTGAAGAATCTCTCTGCCGCGCGGTGTGTGTGCGACCTCGGGATGAAATTGAAAGCCGTATAACTTTCGCTGCGGATCCTCCACCGCAGCGAAGTCGCAACCTTCAGTGGTTCCGGCGACGCGAAAGCCTTTCGGCAACGCCGTCACCTCGTCACCGTGACTGTTCCAGACGTCGAGCTGTTCGCCTAATCCGCCCAAGAGTTGCGAACCATTTTTAATGTGCAAGACGCCCGCGCCGTACTCGCGTCGTCCCGTGAATACGACGCGTCCGCCGAGCTGATGGGCCATCAGCATCAGCCCATAGCAAATTCCCAGCACGGGGACACCTAGCGAAAAAATCTCTGGGTCGATTTGCGGTGCGCCCTTGTCGTAAACGCTGGCCGGCCCGCCAGAAAGAATCAACCCATTCGGTTTCAATCCGGCGACTTCGGCGGCGGGCGTGTCGAAACGGATAATCTCTGAATACACCTGGCACTCGCGGATTCTCCGCGCTATGACTTGGGTGTACTGCGAGCCGAAATCGAGGATGAGAATCTTTGAGTGCGTTGATTTGTCGGCCATCTTCAGCGCGCTACGGATGAGTCTGTGGGACACCATGCTCTGAGGCTGGATCACCCGCCGGTCGCTCCACCGGGCCGAGTGTTCCCTGGCCGGTCACTCCGCGTTCAAATTGTCCCTGAACTTCTTGCGTGGTGCGTTGTTCGAGCGGGTCGGCGCAGCCACCCGAACCCAGGCATGCGATCGCGAGCAAGATCGACATGCGTTTCATCCACGTATTTTATGAAGGCTGTGGGGTATTGCAATTATGGATTGCGGAATGACACCATGTAATTGGTTAAAAGGTTAAATAGGTGAAAACGGTCAATGCCTTTCCGGTATACCTTTTTTAACGTTTTGACTGCTTCCGCCATGATCGATCCCGAACTTTTGCTGCAAGGTTATCGGCTCGGTGTTTTTCCCATGGCAATGGAGGACAACTCAATCCAATGGTTTTCGCCCGATCCGCGCGCAATTTTGCCATTGGAAGATTTTCATGTGCCACACGCGCTGCGGCGTCTCGTGCGCAAGAAAGCTTTTGAAACGACAATCGACAAGGCGTTTTCGAAAGTCATCGAGGCATGTGCGAAACGCGAAGATACATGGATCAATTTTGAAATTATTGAAAGCTACACACGACTGCATGAGCTCGGCTGCGCGCATTCCGTCGAAGTCTGGAAAGAAGGCATGCTTGCCGGTGGACTCTATGGTGTCGCCGTCGGTGGCGCTTTTTTTGGCGAATCAATGTTCCATCATGTAACGGATGCATCAAAGATCGCGTTGGTGGCTCTGGTAGAACATTTGCGCGCGCAAAAATTCGCGTTGCTTGACACGCAATGGCTCACCCCGCATCTGCAACAATTTGGTGGTCTCGAAATTTCGCGGGAGCACTACCTGCGGCTCCTGCGTAGAGCAGTGGAATTGCCGCGCGGATTTTGAACCCGATGTCGTGCGCCTGCTCGCGAAAAGCATTCGGAGTTGCGCGTTGAGCGTTGGGCGTTTTCTGCTTTAGTAAGCAGCCCGCTCATCGGCGGCAGGCGAGGGGCGTTTGCAGAGGCTGGGTAGCTCAGTTGGCAGAGCAGTGGACTGAAAATCCACGTGTCGCCGGTTCGATTCCGGCCCCAGCCACGTTTTGGCCAAGGAAGTATGCCGAGCCATTCAACCAAGTACGATTGGAAAGATGCAGGTGAGGAATGGTCCCAGCCCTGGGGCAGTTCGGCTGCGCAATGGTCGGGCACGATCCTTCCGCGTATTCGAGATTGCCTGCCGACGGGAACAATCCTGGAGATCGCGCCAGGCTTTGGGCGGTGGACGCATTATCTGAAAGATTATTGTCAGGAACTCTGGGTTGTTGACGCTTCCAACGAATGTGTCGAAGCGTGTCGTCAGCGTTTCGCGGCTGAGCCGCATGTGCGCTGCTACCTTAACGATGGCCGCTCGCTATCGATGATTCCCGACGCCTCGGTCGACTTTGTGTTCAGTTTCGATTCGTTCGTACATCTGCGGCGCGAACTGGTCGAGGCCTACCTCAGCGAACTGGGAAGGACACTGAAGATCGGCGGCAAAGGATTTATTCATCATTCCAATCTCGGCGCCTATGCTGACTCACTGTCGGAACGGGTGCCGCAACCGATGCGCAAAATTCTTCGCAAAATAAAGATCCTCGACTGGGAGCATCACCGCAATCCAACGATGAGCGCCGATGTTTTTCGGTCTTTGTGCGCGCAGAGCGGGCTACACTGTGTCAGCCAGGAATTGATTAACTGGCGCGGCAGACGCTTGATTGATTGTTTGTCGTTGTTTGAGCGAGGCGGTTCCAGTGAAAACGCTTCCGCGAAGATAGTTCGAAATCCCCATTTCATGCGCGAAGCGGCGCGAATTCGGCGGCAATGGCGAACTCAAAGCTAACGAGTTCTGGCTTTTTTATGATCTGGCTTCCTGTCTGGGCAATTGCAGCGCGAGAATGATTTGTCTTGATTGCCTAGTGAATATCGTTTTCAACATCGCGGCATGCCTGAAGGCCAAACCGCGCCGCCGCCATTGCCAAAATCGCAGCCGTCATTTGGGAAGCGCAACAGCACGATCATCAAGCTGCTCGGGGTCGGCGCGCTCGTTCTGGTCCTTCTCATTCCGCTCGCAATGATCACCGGGGTGTTGCGGGAGCGATTGCAACGGCGCAACGAAGCGGTCGCGGATATCACGTCGTCGTGGGGTGGCGAACAAAATGTAATCGGGCCGGTGCTTGGGATCCCTTACCAATACAGGTTTAAAGCGGTCAAAGAAGTGCCGGCACCTGATGGCAAGATGGAGCGGCGTGAAGTGGAAGAGAACGGGACAGCGATCGCATATTTTCTTCCCGAAACGCTGCACATCACAGGTGACGCAGCGACGCAGATGTTACATCGCGGCATCTACGATGCGGCAGTTTTTCGCGCGCAGGTTACGCTGTCGGGCAAGTTTGCACCGCCAGATTTTGGCCCGCTCAAAATCGATCTAAAAGATGTGCAATGGAAAGACGCGTTTGTCACTATCGCGGTGAACGATCTACGAGGAACACGGGAAGCATTGATGCTCGACTGGGGTGGTACCAAGCACCCGTTGCTGCCGGGTTCGCAGCTTCCCGGATACACAACCGGTGCGACCGCGTCGCTGGGCAGCGAACAACCAATTGCGAGCGAAATCGAATTTTCTATTCCAATCGATTTTAATGGCAGCGAAGGAATCTACTTCGCGCCTTTCGGGGTACAGAATGAGGCGAATTTAAAATCGAATTGGCCCGATCCAGCCTTTCGCGGTGCGTTTTTGCCAGCGGACCGATCGGTGCGCCCTAATGGGTTCGATGCGAAATGGAAGGTGTCGTATTACGGTCGTGATTATCCCCAATCGTGGACGAGTCGCACCGGTAATGAACGTTTCAGCGTTCTCTCAGTCACGAATTCGCGTTTCGGTGTTCAGCTCTTGTCGATTCTAGACGCGTATCGCTACGTGGAACGCTCGATCAAATATGGTGTGCTCTTTCTCGTGCTCGTGTTTACAACATTCTTTCTGTTTGAGGTCACGGCGCGACAGAAAATTCATCCGTTTCAATATCTAATGGTCGGCGCGGCGCTTTGCTTGTTTTACCTGCTGCTCTTGTCGATTTCAGAATTTATTGGTTTCAGTTGGGCTTACCTGATTGCGGCGGTCGCATCGACCGTGTTAATTACGTGGTACTGCCGATTTTTCCTGGGCGGCGGCGCGCGCACGCTAATGATTGGCGCAGGTCTCGCGGGTGTTTACACATTTCTCTACATCACTTTGCGGCAGCAGGATTACGCATTGCTTATGGGCGCGATCGCACTCTTCATCGTGCTGGCGATCGTAATGTACGTGACGCGAAAAGTAGATTGGTACGCGCGCGATGCGGGCTGAGCATCGGAATTGTTTACACCGCGCCGCTAGAGCTCATTTCCCCTGCGCCTGGCGCAATTGAGTCCTCGCGGTTTCCACGTCGCGCGGCGATTGCTGGCAAAGCAAGATCGCGCGGAGTTTGTCTCCCTGATAGTAGCGCGCAGTGAATTTTTTCTTCGCGTGCGTGCCTTGAAGATCAACACGCGTCGGCAGCACGCTGAAATCGCCAACAAAATCCATCCGTAAATCGAAGATCTCCGTCCAAAAATAGGGGACCTGCTCGTAGCGGATGCGTTTTTTGCCGGTCATGTTGGCCCCTGCGACTAAACCCTGGCTCCGGGCGTTCTCCCAATGCGTCTGGCGCCGCACACCGCCCATGATCCGATCGGGATAAAATGCCAGGTCGCCTACGGCGTAAATCCCTTTTTCTTCTGTCTCGAGATATTCGGTGACCGGGGATCCGTGCGGTCCAGACAGCGGCGTGTTGCGGACCAGATCGAGATTTGGTTCTGCCCCGCATGCGACCACTGCGAGACCCACTGGGAATCGGTTGCCGCTTTTTGTCTGGATATTGCGCAAAACAGTTTTGCCCTCAAAGCCATTGAGGCTTTCGCCCATCGACAAAGTCACTCCGTGTTTCGCAAAGTAATCAGTGACCCAGCTTCCGGTCTCCGGATCGATATACCGGTTTAACAAATAGGAATTCCGATGCATGAGACCGACTTTCAGTTTCATCATTCGGAGACTGGCCGCGGCCTCGCACGCGAGTAATCCGCCGCCTACGACCATGATGCCTTTCTCGAGACTCGCCATTTCTTTTAAGGCGAGTGTGTCGCGAACCGTTCGCAGATAGATCACGTTACCGAGACTGGTTCCGGCTACAGGTGGACGCACCGGACGGCTGCCCATGGCCAGGCACGCTTTGTTGAACTCAATACTTTCACCATTGGCCAGGACGGCCAGGCGCCGGTCGATGTTAAGCTGTGTTACCACGGTGCCAAATCGCGTCTCGATCTTGTGCTTTTCGTACCAGGCCTCATTGGGTTCGAGTAATTTCTTGGGCTGTGGTTCCTTCTCGCGCAAAAAGTCCTTCGAAAGGATCCAACGTTTGTAGGGTGGAAACACTTCGGCGCCGACCAGCGTCACGCTCCCGCGCTTGTCGTGACGGCGGACGCCTTCGCAGGCGCTGGCTCCGCCAATGCCTCCGCCGATGATGAGATAGTCTCGCTGAATCATACAGGAAACAGGCACCATAGTTTCGGCGACGGTGCGCCGACAAGTGAAATCGTTAGGGCCGCGCGTTTTTGCGATGCCCGATATTGTTATTGCGCTGCCGAACCCTCTTTCGTCAGACTGTTTGTGCCATGAATGAATCTGTCACTCAAATCAAGGACACGACCGGAAATCCTGCCCCGCTAGGTCTACTCGGTTTTGGTATGACGACCGTGCTGTTAAACCTGCATAACGCCGGTTTTTACGAGTTAAACAGCATGATTCTGGCAATGGGAATCTGCTATGGCGGCGCCGCGCAAATCATCGCCGGTATCATGGAGTGGAGGAAAGGCAATACATTCGCCACCACTGCATTTCTCTCCTACGGCTTGTTCTGGTTCTCGCTCGTAACGCTTATCGTTCTGGCGAAGCTGGGGTGGGCTTCGCCCTCTAATGATAAAGCTATGGCAGCATACCTGGCCATGTGGGGCCTGTTCACTGCGGTCATGTTTGTTGGCACATTGCGACTGCACGTCGCCGGGCAGATCGTTTTCGGTTCGTTGACGATTCTTTTCTTCCTGCTTGCTATTGGCGATTTCACCGGTGCAGGTGTCGGTTTCAAACAATTCACCGGCTACGAAGGAATCTTTTGCGGTTTTTCTGCGATCTACGCGGGACTCGCGCAAGTGCTCAATGAAGTTTTCGGCAAAACCGTTCTGCCTCTTGGCGCAGTGATGAGATAATGGGTGTCTCATTTCCTGTAGCGGTGTGCGTGCCACCTGCAAAACACCTGCGTTTTCGCAGCCGGCGCGCTTGCGTCCACAGCAGCCCCGGCATAGTTAGTTTTGCTTCAGTAAACTAGCCGCTAACTTGAGCGCCGATTCACTTTTGCCGCCAAGCATCCGGGCAATCTCTTCCTGACGCGTTTTCCCCGTCACTACATCCAAATTAGAAAATGTGCGGCCGTGCGCGACGTCCTTGGTAACGACAAAGTGTGAGGAAGCCGTCGCAGCGACTTGCGGTAGATGGGTGATGCAAATCACCTGATGATCGCGACCGAGCATTTGCATTTTGGCGCCGACTGCGCGCGCGATTTCGCCGCCTACGTTCGTGTCGATTTCGTCGAATACGAGCAGGGGAATCGCATCATGCGCTGCCAACGCAGATTTGATCGCCAGCATCAGGCGTGATATTTCACCGCTCGACGCAATCGCACGAAGCGGTTTGAGCGGTTCGCCTGGATTCGGTGAGAAAAGCAATTCAACCACATCGGATCCGCTCGGACGCGGTTCATCGAGCGCACTCAGTTGTGCTTCGAATTCGGATTGGCGAAATCCTAGGTCGTGCAAGTTGCGCCGGATGTTGTCAGAAAGTTTCGGCGCAGCTTTTTTTCTGAGCTTTCGGAGCGCTTCTCCCGTGCGCTTCATTTGCGCACGAACGTTCTCGATCTCTTTCGCGAGGCGCTCTAGCTCGGCGTCGCGTCCTTCAATTTTCTGCATTCGATCGGCGGCGCGCTCGCCAAACGCGATCACTTCGGCAATCGACCCGCCATATTTGCGTTTCAGAGTTTCAAAGAGCGAAATCCGCTGCTCGAGCGCAGCGAGTTGATCCGCATCTAGATCGAGTTTTTCTGCGTAAGCGGAAAGCGCCCGAGCGATCTCGGATAGCTCAACTACGCTGGCCTTGTGAGCTGACGAAAATTGCGCGATCGAGCTATCGACCTTTTCCAACTCACGTAGCAAGCGCTGTGTTTCTGCGAGCTGAGAAAGAACGGAACCATCTGATTCGGAAAGTTTATTGGCGACCGAGCCGGCCAGTTCGATCAGCCGCTTACTGTTGCTCGCGAGCTTGTAGCGCTTCTCGATCTCTTCTTCTTCGTCCGTGACCAGGTTTGCCGATTTGATCTCAGCAACCTGATGACGAAGAAGATCAAGTTCCTGCTCGCGCGCGGTTTCTGCGGTATTCAGCGCGGCATGTTCGGTGAGCAGCGCCTGCAGTTGCCGGTAATATTTTCGATGTTCTTTAAGTGTCTGTTCAGCGCGCGCAAACGAATCAAGCAAGCTCAACTGAGTCTCAGGCGAGAGCAACGATTGGTGATCGTGCGGCCCATGAAGATCGACAAGCTGATCGCCGACATTCTTCAGGATCGACAGCGTCGTCGGCGAACCGTTGATGAACTGCCGCGTGCCACCGGCAGCCGAGAAACTTCGCTTAATGATGAGATCGTCCTCGCAAGGTTCGATTCCAGCCTCGACAAGTTGTGGATTTAACTTTTGCAGCTCATCTCCGCTAAAAACTGCCTCCACCGTGCAAAGATCGGCTCCAGTGCGAATGAGCGATTTGTCCGCGCGCTCACCCAGCAAGAGTTGCAGTGCGCCAATGATAATCGACTTACCGGCGCCAGTTTCTCCAGTAACTGCGATAAAGCCCGGTCGCACCTGCCACTCGAGCTCTTCCACGAGCGCGAGATTTTTTATTCGCAACAAGGTCAGGACAGCGGGCATTGGAAGATTGAGAATTGTCAGTTGAGAGCTAAGACTCAGAGCTTGCCAATTCAACCTTCAACTCTCAAGCCGGGCCTAACGGCGACCTTTCTCGGCACCGGAACATCACAAGGCGTGCCGATGATTGGGTGCGATTGCGATGTCTGCCGCTCACCCGACCCGCGCGACCAACGGCTGCGGTCCTCGCTCTATATCGAAACGCCGGAATGCTCGTGGGTCGTGGATACCGGCACAGATTTCAGGACTCAGGTACTGCGCGAGGATATTCGGCGTGTCGATGCGGTCGTTTTCACGCACTCGCACACCGATCACATCATGGGCTTTGATGATTTGCGGCGATTTTCGCACGCGCGGGGTTCGATGCCGGTTTATGCATCAGCCGAAACGATGGCCGATCTGCAGCGCGTGTTTAGGTTCGCGTTCAACACGAGCAACCCGGTTCCATATTACTTGAAACCTGAGCCGCACGTTATCAATGGCCCGTTTAAACTAGGCGAGACGTTGATCACTCCTCTGCCGGTGCCGCATGGCGGCTCCTTGGTGAACGGCTATCTTTTCTCGCGCACGGACCAAAAACTTGTCGCCTACCTAAGCGATTGCAGCGCCGTACCGGATGGGATTGTCGATCTTATCACTGGCGTGAAAGTCTTAATCATCGACGCGCTTCGCGATAGACCGCATCCGACACACCTGAGCGTTGGGCAGGCCCTAGATGCGGCAGCGCGTGTAAAGCCTGAATCGACTTACTTTACCCACATCTGTCACGATCTTCCGCAGGCTGCAGAATCCCGGCTTCCCATTGGTGCGCACATTGCGTATGACGGATTAAAGCTCAGATTTTAATATCGAGTCCTCGACTGTAGTTAAAATCTTATCGAACGATTCCGCGCTGGCTTTGTCCGATGAATCGAATGATTTCGGTGATCTCTTCCGTTTGGGGTAATTCTTTTTGCATCGCTTCGAGTGCCTGGCGTGTGTTGTATTTCGAACGGTAAATTAGTCGAAAAGCTTCTTTGATTAGCTTCACGCTTTCAGGCGGAAACTTCTTGCGTTCCAATCCGACCAGATTAACCCCGCGAATTTCCGCCGGATTACCGTCGGCGATCATGAATGGCGGAACATCCTGGACGATTTTCGAGCAGCCGCCGGTGATGGCGAATCGTCCGATTCGGCAAAACTGATGCACGGCGGTTAGACCGCCCATCACTGCGTGATCTCCCACCTGGACATGACCGCCCAACGTGCCGTTGTTGGAGAAAATGACATGATCGCCCACGGTGCAATCGTGCCCAATATGGCTGTAAGCGAGAAAATTCCCGCGATTACCGATGACTGTTTTGCCTTCGCTCGTCGTACTGCGGTGGACTGTCACGAATTCACGAAACGTGTTTTCGTCGCCAATTTCCAGATAGGTGGGTTCGCCACGATATTTTAGGTCCTGCGTTTGCTGGCCGATAGAGCAGTAGGCGTAGAATTTGTTCTTCTCTCCGGCTTTCATCGGTCCGCAGAGCGTAACGTGATGTTGGAGCCAGCAGTTTGGGCCGAGCACGACATCTCGTGCGATTACGGAATACGGCCCGACAGTCGTTCCTGCACCGAGTTCGGCACCTGGATCGACGATCGCTGTAGGATGGATCTGCACGTCGCTCATTTATCGAGGAACGTGAACATCAGTTCGGCTTCGGAAACGATCGCGTCGTTCACAACACAATGGCATTTCGCCTTAGCCAGTCGTTCGCCACGCGATTTCGTCAGCTCGGCGTGGACAAAGATGGTGTCGCCAGGCAAGACTGGCTTGCGGAATTTGACTTCGTCGGCACTCATGAAATAGCCGATGCGGCTGGTGGTCTTTGCCAGTTTGAACAACAGGATACTGGCCACCTGCGCCATGGCTTCGACTTGCATCACGCCCGGCATGACTGGATGACCTGGAAAATGTCCTTGAAAGAACGGCTCGTTGATCGTGACCGTCTTGACGCCGATGCATTTGGTTTCCGTTTCGAAACTGAGAATCCGATCCACCATCAGAAAAGGGAATCTGTGCGGCAAAATTTGCATTATTTGGTCAGCATCGAGTCCGCCGTCGCCGCTTGGAATTGTGCGCGGCGCGGCCAGGGCGCTTCTGCGCGTCTGTTCGCGGACAATTGAGCGGGCCAGGTCCGCATTACTGGCATGACCAGGTTTCACTGCCACGATATGGCCCCGGATACGACGGCCGACCAGCGCGAGATCTCCGATGATATCGAGGATTTTGTGCCGCACGAATTCGTCGCCGAAACGCAACGGTTCCTTGCTTAATACCGCATCTCCGCGCACCACGATCGCGTTCTCGAGACTGCCGCCCTTGATCAAGTTTTTATCCATGAGCGGCTTAACATCTTCGTAGTAAACAAAAGTTCGCGCCGGAGCAATCTCGCGTTCAAAGACCGCGGGCGTCACTTCCATCGACAAAAACTGCGTGAACTGATTATTCGGTCCCGCCTGGGTGCATGAGATTCGAAATTTGTTGTCCGGGAGCAAAACAAGCAGGGCGCCCGTTTTCGCCTCCACGTGCATCGGTTCACGCACGTCGAAAAATTTTCGTGGCTCGTCCTGGGCAGTTACGCCGGCTTTCTTGATTAGATCGACATAAGGCTGCGCGCTTCCGTCGCCGATTGGCGGCTCGTTTGCGTCCATCTCCACGATGGCGTTGTCCACGCCCATTGCCGAGAGCGCGGACAGGATGTGTTCCACTGTGTGCACGCGCACCGAGCCTTCGCCGATAGTTGTGGCGCGCTCGACTGTTTTGAGATTCTCGATCTTGGCATCGATTGTCGGCTCATCCTGCAAATCTTTCCGTTTGAATTTGATTCCATGATCTACCGGCGCGGGATGCAATTTCAGAGTGACCTTGTCACCCGTATGCAGGGCGGTGCCGCTCAAGCTGGCGGTCTTGGCAACCGTATGTTGAAACTCGGGAGCAGGCATCGGCGTTTAACTAGCAGAGATTTTGCCTCGTGACCAGCGGTTGTAACTCCAGGTTCAGAGCGACGCGCTGTGCCGGGACGTCGTTCTATTTCAATTCAAACTCGCCGCAATCGAAAGCCATCATCTGGTCCACATTTGAAATGCGGAATTGGTGAAAACTGGCGCCGTCGGTTTGCCAGATATCGACCGACTTATCTCCCTTCTTCATAATCGATACACGAACCAGATTTGGCGATTCATTTACAGTGAACAACGGCAAATCGTCATTCGTTTTCAAATAGCTACCGGCGCTGTCAAACCCTACGGCCAGCTCGACGATTGCCCGTTTGTCGTTGGCCAGCGGATTCGGGGTGAGTTTCACTCTGACGTTTGTGCTGGAGTTGTCGTCGGGAGGGGACGCTGTGGTTTGGCTGAGGTCTTCCACTTTGAGCGGACCAACCAGATAACCGCGCGCGTGATACTTTCCGGCGGGCAAATCTTCGCCCCTGTCATTTTTCCCGTCCCATTGTGTCACCAGTGCGTCCGCACCGATTTGAAATTCGTTGAGGTCTGCTCCCCGGTGCAAAACGCGGACCAGCTTGCCTTTTACATCGTAGATTCCGAGGCTGATCCTGCCTTCCAATGGCGGCGGCACAAAACTTATGCGGAGGCTTCTCGCGGGGGATGCCGAAGTCGTTTGCTCTGGCGCGGGCGACGGCGTGACAGATTCAATCGGCGAGACGGACAGCGCAGGAGATTCTTCTGTTATCGGCGACGGAGCCGGCGTTGGCGATTCTTGGGCGGCAACGGCCGAGATCGATGCCACGAAGGCAAAAAGCGCGACGTTTATTTGTCTTGTCATGTCGACCGAAGTGGAGACATCCATTGCTGTCGGAATATGAGTCAGAATATCGAGAGATTCCTCGACTTCGCTCGGAATGACAAGTGGCCTAGACGTAGTAACGCCAGTTCACGTTTGGAAAAAGATTATCGCGCGATTCGCACTCCTGTAAAAATCCTTCATTTACTGTATCCGTGACGAGTTGATCGTGTAAAAGGCTGAAGCGACCGAGATGATCGATGGTGCGCTTGGTTGCGTATTCGCGAGCTGTCCCGGTCTTGATCAAGAACGACCAATCGCTGGATTGGGCCAGCAAAAGTTCGCGGGCAAGCTGGCTTAGAACACGATCGGCAAATTGTAGCGCAGGCGCTCCGACTGCCCGGTTCTCGCTTGATAAATGGGAACGCTGTCGCGGTTGATCTACATCTTGGCCTGCATATTTGCGCGCAACTTCGCTCATCCGCTGTGCCGCAATGTGTAGCTGTGGATAAATCCAGGCGTTGCGGGGATTCATCCAAACTTCAAAGTAACCGTTCTCGCCCCATGTTGAGGCCGCTGGTTCAACGATTTGCTGCGTTGGGTTAGCCGCCAGATATTCGCTTGGCGTCAAGAGATGAAATTCCTTTTCGTTAGCAGCCTGGCGAATCAAGAATTCAAGAAAACGGGGGCCTTCGAACCACCAGTGTCCGAATAATTCGGCATCGAACGGAACGAGTACAACAGGATCGAACCCTGCATTAGTGACTTCACCGATCTGACGCCGGCGTTCCTCGAGAAAATGAAGGGCTTGCGTCTCGGCGACACTTCCTGCAGCGACTGGATCGTACAACTCCTTCTCATCATCGGGCCCGGTGATACGGTGATATTTTACGCCGGAAAATTTCCGGGGGCCGCGGCCAACTGGTCCCAAGTGTTCCAATGGCAGATCGAATCCCGCGTCGCGATAAAATTCACGGTAAGCAGGGTCACCAGGATAACCTCCCTGTGCGCTCCAAACCTGCCTGCTTGAATCGCGGTCGCGCGCAAAAGCGGCCGGCCCGGCTGGCGTATAACAAGGTGCATAAATTGAGCGACGCGGCCGCGGTGTTCCAAACAGCAAGCCGTGGGCATCGAGAACGAACCAGCGAATATTCGATTCTTGCAAAATAGAATCCAGACCCGGCCCGTAAGCGCATTCGGGCAACCAAAACCCGGCGGGCTCGGCACCGAAAAGATCGGCATAAACATCGCGCCCGATCAAAATCTGGGCTCGCGCTGCTGTAGCCGCGGGCGTTGACCGCGGCGGGGACGAGGCAAACGGTGGAACGCCGAGGTCGGTGCCCTCGACTACAACTGGCTCCTGGAGCAGGGGCAGCAGGCCATGCGTCGCTGCCGAGGCAATAATTTCGAGGCCGCCGCTTTCCCGCAGTTCGCGAAAACAAGTAAGCAAATCGCATTTGTATTCGTCGACAAAGAACTGCCGGGTTTCGCGAAAAATATTGAAGTAAAAGTTCGCGAGGTCGCGGAGCTGTAGGTGATTCCGATTCCGTTTTCGTTCGCGCGCAGTGAGATCGATTAAAAGATCGAGATGGCGCACATAGCGCTCGCACAGCAGCTTGTCCCGCATCATTGCGCAGAGCGTCGGCGTGATCGACATCGTCAGCTTGAACGGCACATGCTCATCGATCAGGCGCCGCATCATGCGCAGCAATGGGATGTAACTCTCGGTCATTGCCTCGAAGAACCAGTCTTCTTCGAGGAAATGCTCGTGTTCCGGATGACGAACAAATGGAAGATGCGCGTGAAGAATGAGCGCGAGAGAACCGTGCATCGAAAGACATTTAGCGTGTCATTCCGAGCGAAGCGAGGAACCTCTCAACAGAACGTTCGGGCATACAAATAACGACGCGGATTGCGTCACCGAGCGCGCCACTGTTTCCGGACGCAAGTATTCCCCAAACTACGATTGCGAGCTCCCTCGTCGTCTACGCGACTCGGGATGGCGGTCTACAGTGTCCGACAGAAATCTTGGAAGCGGTCCAATCCTTTTTTGATTACGTCGATACTGGTGGCGTAACTGAGCCGAACAGTGCGATCGTCACCGAAAGCAGCTCCCGGAACCACCGCCACGTTGGCTTTGCTCAGGAGGCGATCGGCAAAATTTTGCGAGGTCAGACCCAGCTGACTGATGTTCACGAGCACGTAAAATGCGCCTTCAGGTTTAACTGCGGTGACGTTAGAAATCTTCGAGACGCGGTCGAACATGTAGTTGCGACGCATATCGAACTCTTCGCGCATATCGATCAGCGGCTGTTGATCGCCCTTTAAAGCGGCGAGCGCCCCATACTGGGAGAAGGAAGAAGGGTTGGATGCGGTATGGCTTTGGATGGAATCGACTGCCTTAGCGACGGCGTCAGGCGCGGCGAGATAACCGAGACGCCAACCGGTCATCGCATACGACTTACTAAAACCGTTGACTGTAATCGTCAGATCGTACGCTCCCTGGGAGAGCGATGCGATGCTCACGTGTTTCGCGTCGTCGTAGACGAGCTTCTCGTAGATTTCGTCTGACAGGATGTAAATGTCTTCTTCGGTGGCAACATCCACAATCGCCTGCAATTCCTCACGCGTGTAAACCGCTCCGGTCGGGTTGCCGGGACTATTCATGATCAACATCTTCGTGCGAGGGGTCATCGCATTTTCAAAGTCTTCGGCGCGCATTTTCCAACCGTTGCGCTCGCTCGTCGGGACGATTACAGGTTCGGCGCCGACTAATCTGACCATCTCCGGATAACTGACCCAATATGGCGCAGGGATGATGACTTCATCGCCGGGCTGGCATGTGGCAAGGATCGCGTTGTAGCACGCGTGCTTTGCACCGTTACTCACGATCACCTGGGTCGCGCGATAATTCAGGTCGTTATCGGCAGCCAGTTTTTCCGAGATCGCCTGACGCAGCTCCGGGATGCCTGCGCTGGGCGTATATTTTGTAAATCCAGCCTCCAACGCCTCGATGGCGGCTTTTTTTATGTGTTCGGGCGTATCGAAGTCCGGTTCGCCTGCGCCGAAACCGCAGACGTCGATACCCTCGGCTTTCATGGCTTTGGCCTTGCTATCGATCGAAAGAGTAAGCGAAGGACTCAGTTGAGCGGCGCGTTCGGAAATTTCCATAGGAGTAGGGCTGGTTGTGGGATGGTTCAAAATGGAGCGCAAACTATGAGCGCCGGTAGAAGTTTTCAATCAGAGGTTTGAAATTATTCTCGTCGATTCGAACGATTCCCATTTCGCGTTTCGCGTTTTCGGGAGAATCCGATGCGTGCGCGGCATTGATCATGATGGTCTGCCCAAATTCTCTCCGGATCGAGCCTGGCGGCGCTTTAGCCGGATCGGTCGGACCGAGCACATCGCGAATCTTGCGCACGGCGTCCACGCCTTGATAAACAATGGCGATCGATTTTTCCGTCCCCGGAGCGTCGTGGTCTTCGGGCGGACATTCGGTGGGCTTCCGCCCGGCCATGAATTCAACAATGCTTTCCCAGTTTTCGCGACCGCTTTTTGAGCCGAGCTTCTTCTCGAGGACGGGCAGCACCGGGCCATAGAACTCCTCCGCTTGGGCAACGCTCATCTGATGAACTTTGAATCCGATAATGGAAAGTCCCGAGCGCGAAAATACTTCAATGACGCCACCGGGCCGCAGATTTGGAAATCTGAAATTGTCGGGCTTGATCAAAACCAGAGTCTTTTCGACTTGTGCGCTGGTGGGGAAGCGGACGACCCGGTCCAGGATTCCACCGTCAGAATCCGAAAATTCTGCCCAAAGCTTCAAATCCCGCTCGACTGCTTTTGGGTCGAACGCGGCCAGTACTCCAGGCTCAAAATAAGTTACCTTGCCTGAATCATCGGTGATGTAATCACCGTAGGTGTCGCGAATCGTTTCGCCGCTGGTGCGCTCGTGCACAATATGTCCAATAGTGTGACGAATCCTCTCCACCGCGTCCGGGCCGCGAAAGATCAGGAACAACACGCGCGGATGCTGTCCGTTTTTCTCGCCCGTGAAATTCTTGAGTACGTAGTCGCGAATTAGCTCTTGTGTCGCGCGATGACGCGGATCGGTTTCGGTCACAACCGTTTCGGCATAACGTTTGGCTAACTTCTGACTGGGCGCGAACATGCGTCCGCCAACCAGGTCCAGTCCAGTGCGGGAAATCAGCCGTCCAACAATGCCGCCGGTGCGCGATTTGCGCATCGAGTATGGCGTGACGGCAGCGTAGGCAAGTTGTTCGTTCTGCATAATGTCTGTTTCTGCCGCGGCTCGTGATTAAACCGCGTGAAATGCAGAGAACCCGAAGCCGCCAAGGCTGGAAGAACCTAACTGGCGGCCTTCGCCGGCGCAAATTTTTGTTTTTTTTGCAGCCGGCTAGACCTCATCAATGATCCTTGCAATTGACCAACACGGCGATCCACTTCCCGCGACATTTCACGCTTGCGATCGCCATGTTGTTCCGCAGGAGAACACGAAGGAATTCATCTTGGTGCCTGCGCAGAACCCCGGAGAGAATGAGCCAATTACTCCGTTTTAGTTTCGACACGACGTCAATCAACAATTCACTGTATAGATTCGCGGCAATTATGTCGCACTCGGCGGCTGGTTTCCACCTGCGCACATCACCCAATTGGAAGTCGGCATTATAGATTTTGTTGAGACGGGCGTTTGCTTTCGCGATCGAAATCGCTGTCGGATCGATATCAATACCAGTCACGCGGCCCGCGCCAAAGCGTTTCGCCGCGAGAGCAAGAATCCCGCTCCCGGTGCCAAGATCGGCAAGCGACCAGCCTTTTTCCCATTTGCGGGTCAAGCGTTCGAGGAGACCAAGCGACATTGCCGTCGTAGCATGTCCTCCTGTCCCGAAAGCGGCAGAAGCTGGAATGAGAATGTGCGAGCGGTGTGTGTCCCCCGCAACTCGGGATCCCAGCGTCACTGGTACATTGGAAATCAATAAGCGCTTTCCAATCTTGAGCGGCTTCGATTTATGGAGATCTGCGAATCGTTTAAGCCAATCGGGTGGCCATTTCTCAGCGCGTCCGCCGAATTCTTCGATCAGCCTTCGGGCAAGATTGCGCGACGTGCATGCAATCTCGAGTTGCAACCGCTTGCGCCCCGGTCTTGAGATTATCACAAGTCTGCCGTGCGCCCGCGCTTGCAAAGTGTGCTCATGTGCAGTAAGCCAGCGCGGCTCAGCGAGTTTGCGCCATTGATGCATAGGTTGGGTAGCGCACGCGTCTCGCTTGTCTGACGAAAGCGTCGCGCTTTCGAGAACTTTCCGAAATTTATCTATGCGCCGCGGGGTCGTTCCATCGAAAGAAAGTGGCGTCTGGTCAAGGCTCGCCCTGACCCTGACTTCAAATACTTTTCGAAAGCGATCGCTGTCCCTTCCTCCGCGAATGCAAAATAAGCAATAAGAATCCAGGGCCGAAACTTGGCTGTATGCGGAGAACGCCCTTCATTGTGGTCTTTAAGCCGTTGCCGTAAATGGCGAGTCGATCCTACGTATGGTTGTATTGGCTTAAACTGCGACTTCAGCAAGTAGACGTAATGCATCGGGAAACTGGCCTGCCAGCCGCAGCTGGTGTTTTTGGGCGGTCCGCCTTCGCCAGGCTCCGGCGCACTCGCTCCAGCCTTCGCTTTGCGCTACCCTTTGAGCGAAGGCTGGAGCGGGTGACGAGGGTCGAACTCGCGACTTTCTCGTTGGCAACGAGACGCTCTACCACTGAGCTACACCCGCAGTTTTGAGAGGGAGACAAATAATGTCTAGCAGCCCGTCGGGTGCAACCTTTAATTGTAGTGGGAGGAATGAAATAGTTGAATCTAAACAGGGTGCTAAGCGCATCCTACGGTCAAATAAGACAATATGAATAAATTCGTCATCATCTACATTTGTTCCCTCGCGCTGGCGGCAGGCCTATTTGCGCAGACACCCACCATTTCGCCAATTGCGAGCACGCCTGTAGCAACCTCTACCATTTCGCCGAGTTCGACGCCTGCGAGTAAGATCGAGCAGTCGATCAGGAAAAAACAGAAGAAGCACTTCGGTTTAACAATAGACGACCACGATATGAACCTGGATCATCTCGACAGCGAAAAGTCGCACGGGGACATTCCAGAATTCGTGATTCCAATCGTTGCCATCACGATGCTGACGGTGTTTGGCGCACCGGTCTTAATCGTCGGTCTGATCATGTATTTCAGCTTCTCTAGGTCGCGCGCTCTCCAAAAGACGGTTCGAATGATGGTTGAAAGAGGACAGCCTGTACCTGAGGCCTTGCTCAATCCGCCACCTGCTCAACGGCAGCGTTCAGACCTGCGCAGGGGCGTCGTCCTGGCAATGATTGGTATCGGCCTGATGGTGTTTTTTGGCGCTGTGAACGATTGGGAGGGCGGTTCTTGGACCCTCGGCCTGATTCCGTTCCTGATCGGCGCTGGCTATTTGCTTGTATGGAAGCTGGATACAAAGAAGGACAATCCGCCGCCGGTACCGTAATCTGCGGTCGTGGAGCTGACTGATGCAGACCTGGTCGCACGAGTTCTTGTCAATGACGACCAACACGCTTTCGGTGAGCTGGTTCGGCGGCATCAATCCGCCGTGCGCGGTCTGCTGCGTCAACTTAGTCGAACGGACGTCGCTCTTGCCGACGATTTGGCGCAGCAAACCTTCCTGCGTGCTTATAAAAACATACGCAGTTTTCGCGGTGAAGCGCGCTTTTCCACGTGGCTTTACCGGATTGCCTACAATTGTTTTCGAGAAGATGCGCGTCGTCGAAAGGAACTTGTGGGAATCGACCAAGAACAACTCCAAACGCAACAGGATCCCCAGGTGGCCAATCCTGGTTTGAGACATGACCTTATGCGCGCCTTGAGTTTACTTCCCTTGAATGAGCGGTCCGCAGTGTTGCTTTGTTGCCAGAACGGCCTTTCCCATGATGAAGCTGCCCGTGTTCTCGAGATTCCTCTTGGCACGGTGAAAACGAATGTTCTTCGAGGACGCGAGAAATTGAAACGAATGCTTGCCGACTGGGGTCCCAATTAGTTAAAGGATAATGGAACAGGTGAACCAGGAAGATTGGCTTGATAGGGAATTGCGCGAAGCGGCGCCGTATATCAACGACGAGGGATTTACTGCCCGGGTGTTGCAACAGTTGCCGGCGCCTCGCCGCAGCTATGATCTGCTACGTGCTGCCATTCTTCTGGGAATGACGTTCCTTGCGAGTGTGCTTGCCTACGTCGTTTCGGGTGGCGGTCGTTTTGTCGGCGTGACTCTTGAGCGTCTCGCTGCGCTGCCGGCGTTATGGGTTTTTGTGCTTGCTCTCGCCAGCGGCCTGATCGTGGCAGCTGCGGGCGCTACGGCCGCGATATCCAGAGACCGGGGCTTGCAAACCTAGCTTTCTCCGGACGTTAAGCGTGGCGGCAGCCCGGCTACGCGATGCAAAGTTTGCGTGCCTGCTGCACGTCGAGCTCGATCTGCCTGGTTAATGCATCGAGATTTTCGAATTTCCGTTCTGGCCTGAGATACCGGACAAAACGCACTTCGATATCCTTGCCGTAAATGTCGTGATCAAAGTCGAGCAGATAAATTTCGAGCACCCGATCAGAGTTGCCGCTGCTAACAGTTGGGCGATAGCCGAGGTTTACCACGCCTGAATAGATGGTTCCATTAAGCGTGGCCTGCGCTAAATAGACCCCATTTGGAGGAAATTGCTCACTGTGAGCACTCAGATTCGCCGTCGGGAACCCGATCTTTTTCCCGAGATGTTCACCGCGCACAACCGTACCGAGGATCGTGTATTCGCGACCCAGCATCCCAGCAGCCTTCGCGAGGTTGCCCGCTTCAATGGCCTGACGGATCGCTGTGCTGCTCACAAGCTCACCATTCGGGAGCGTAACAGCGGGGATTCCAACTACCTCAAAATCGAATTGGGCGCCCAGCTTCCTTAAAAGGGCAAGATTTCCGCGTCTGCCTTTTCCGAACGACCATTCGTGTCCGACGCAAATTTCGCGCAGCGGTTTTGAATGCTTCACGAGTTGCTGCACAAAGTCTTCCGGTGCCGTCGAGGCAAATGTTTTATCGAATTGGATGACGAGCAGGTGCTGCACCCCGAGATTGCGAATTAATTTGATCTTGTGTTGCGTGGCAGTGAGCAGATGAGGCGCCGCTGTGGGTCGAAGCACTTTCATCGGGTGCGGGTCGAAGGTAACGACGATCGGAGTGCCGTTTGCCGCCTGGGCGTGCTCGGCAGAAGTGGAAATGACAGCTTGATGGCCGCGGTGCACACCGTCAAAGACTCCGATGGCGAGAAAGAGCGGGCCGGATAACCGCGAGAGCTCTGGGATCGAGCGTAGGATTTGCATCACAAGAATGACGAACGACCTGGCAATGACGAATGTCGAATGCCGAATAACGACGGAAATCCCAATGACGACCGACGAAAAACCTGGCGCACCGTTTTTCGCGCTTCGTGGTTCGTCATAAATTCGTCCTTCGTCATTTTCCTTACGCTCCGCGCATGCGCGACACGTCGGGGAGACTGAGGAGCCTGTTTAAAATTTCGTCGCGTGGCGCATTCTTGATTTGAGCGACGCTGATTGCATTAGCTACATCGAAGCGCCCGGATTTTGTTCGCCGCAGCGACTCCAGGTGCGCGCCACAGCCTAAAGTCTCGCCGATGTCGTGAGCATAAGTACGAACATAAAAACCTTTGCTGCATAAAACGCTAAAATCGATCTTCGGCAGCCCGATTCGATCGATCGTGTAGCGATAGACATGAACAAGGCGCGGCTCGCGCTCCACCACTTTTCCCTGACGCGCCAGCTTGTACAGAGGCACTCCGCCATGCTTTTTCGCGGAAACCATGGGCGGCATTTGATAAAAATCGCCGCGGAATTTTTCAAACGCAGCGCGAATCTGGTTTTCGTCTAGGGCAGGGACCGGTCGCTGCTGGATTACTTCTCCCTGCCGGTCCTGCGTATCGGTCGTCACGCCAAGGACGAATGTACCGGCATATTCCTTGTCTTCACTCATCAGCAAATCCTGGACCTTTGTGCCCCGTCCCACAGTGATCAAAAGCAAACCGGTCGCTATCGGATCAAGCGTCCCGCAATGACCGACTTTCCTGACCTGAAGCTTTCGCCGGATCAGTGCGACCACGTCGTGCGAAGTCATCCCTTCAGCCTTGTCCACGAGCAGGACGCCGTCAGGAGCCACGGGATGAGACATGGTGCGGAAGGTAAAAAGCTAAAAGAGTTACAACTTCAAATCGTCGAAGCATTTGGCGGCCCGCCGTTTTAGCACTGTAAAGGTTTTGACAACTTAACTTTCTCGCAAACTTCGGCTAAAACTCGTTCTTCTACCTCTTGGATAGTTCCGCGGACGCGCGCGCCGGCGGCCAGCGTGTGGCCTCCTCCTCCGAATTTCTGGCATATGGCGCAGACATCGACTGCATCGGTTTTTGAACGCATGCTCACACGCACTTTCCCGCCGGACAGTTCTTCGAAAAAAACGGCAACGATAACACCTTGGACGGCGCGCAGATGATCGATCAGCCCCTCGTTATCCTCGGGAAGGACGCCCAATTCAGCGGCCGCTTTCAAAGTAAGACTAAAGCTTGCGACCTGACCTTCCTGCTGGAAACGCATGGTGCGCAGCAGTTCTCGCAAAAGCTCAAGACGACGTCGCGGATAATTTTCATAGAGTTGCTGGCTGAGGTGCCCGACATCGAGACCTGTGCGAATGAGTTCAGCTGCAATGTCGAAAGTGTGGGCGCTGGTTTTTGGGTACTGAAACGAGCCCGTGTCGGTGGAGATTGCGGCGTAAAGGTTTTCGGCGATGTCGCGATTGAACGGCAGTCCTTCGCTCTTAATCAAACGAAAAATGATTTCAGCCGTGGCGGGCGCAGACGAATCGACAAAAACCACGTCGCCATAACCGGGATTGCTGGTGTGGTGATCGATGTTAATCCAGATTTTCGCCGACCGAACTGCTGCTAGAGCAATGCCAAGCCGGTTTTGAATTGCTGTGTCGAGCGCGATGGCAACATCGAAATCTTCTCCGGTGGAGGGTGGCTTGGTGAGCAACTCAGCGCGTGGAAGGAAGGAATACTTCTCCAACATTCCGTCTTCATTCCATACGCGAACTTCTTTTCCGAGCGCTTGAAGGGAAAGGGCCAGTGCAAGCTGGCTGCCCAGCGCATCGCCGTCGGGACGAACGTGACCCAGGATAGCGAAGCGCCGATGCTCACGTAATATCTGGCCAATCTCCTGGAACTTTGAAGCGCTCATTTTGTAGCCGCCGCAGTGTGGACGGTCGCGAAGAAGAGCCGCGACTCGCTACAATAGACGGCCAGCCCAGCCGTAGCTACCATCTTCACTCCTTTTCGCCTTGAGACGCTTCCATCGCCTGCATGATCTCTATGACCCGCGCCCCGCGTTCGATGGAGCTATCGAGATGAAAAATAAGGTGCGGCGTATATTTCATCGTGACGTGACAAGCAAGTTCCGCCTGTAATGCTGCGCGATGAGACGCCAGGTTGCTCATCACGCTCTCGCGTGCCTCCGTGCCCAGAACGCTCACAAACACGTGCGCATTCTTCAAATCTGATGTTACATCCACGTGGCTGATGCTGACCAGAGCGCCTTCGAAGCTCATTTCTCGCGCAATGATCCCGCTCAACTCGCGCTTTACGACTTCGTTAACACGTAGCATTCGGTGTTTCATCGGCAAGCCAGGGTTAGCAAGCAACTTTCTTATCAGAGTTTTTGCGCAAAAGCTTCAAGTTGATAGCACTCAATCACGTCGCCTACTTGGTATTCGCTGAAATCACCAAGTCTTATTCCGCATTCCAGTCCAGAACGAACTTCCTTCACGTCGTCTTGGAAGCGGCGCAGCGTTGAAATCCCGCCGTCGTAAACAGGTTGTCGTCTACGGAGCACGCGGGCTCGAGCCGCGCGAGCGATGCGACCATTGGTCACGAGGCAGCCAGCGACGATGCCCTTGCTAAGTTGGAAGACTTGCTTCACTTCGGCGTGCCCGATGACCGTCTCCCGATGTTCGGGCTCCAGCAAACCGGCCATCGCTTCTTTAATCTGATCGAGCAGCTCGTAGATGATGCTGTAAAGTTTGACCTGGACTCCTTCGCTCTTTGCGGCGGAAACGGCCATGTTCTCTACCTTCACATTGAAACCGATCACCACGGCGTTCGAAGCGCTTGCCAGTAGAATATCCGACTCTGAAATCGGCCCCACCGCAGAGTGAATGATTTCCAGATCGACTTTCTTGCTCTCGATCTGTTTCAACGCTCCAACCAGCGCTTCCAACGAGCCTTGTGCGTCGCACTTTAGCACGATGCGCAAAACTTTTTTCCCTCCTGTAGCTTCTAGCAGGCTCTCAAGAGTCGCACGTTTTGGAACCGTTAGCTTGTCGGCGCGCTTGGCGAGCAAGCGTTCCTCGCTCAAAGTTTTTGCGGATCGTTCGAAATCCATCACGAGCAGTTCATCGCCCGCATTAGGCAGCCCGGTAAAACCAAGCACCTTCACCGGCATCGAGGGAGGCGCTTCCTTGACCGACTTGCCGCGGTCATCCAATAGCGATTTTACCTTGCCGCTGTAATCACCGCAGATAAAAGGATCGCCGATTCTTAGCGTCCCCATCTGCACAATGACGGTCGCAGTGGGACCGCGCCCAGCTTCGACTTGTGCTTCGATCACTGTCCCTCGCGGCGTGGCGGTGGGCGATGCCTTGAGTTCCATTACTTCCGCCTGCAACGCGATCATCTCAAGCAGATGGTCGATTCCAGTGCCTTTCGTTGCCGAAACGGGACAAACAATAGTTTCGCCTCCCCAATCTTCCGGGGTAAGACCGTGTTCCTGGAGTTGTTTCTTTACTCTGTCGATGTTTGCCGAAGGAAGATCGATCTTGTTGATTGCAACTATGATCTTCACGTGCTGCGCGGCCCTTGCGTGATTAATCGCTTCAATCGTTTGCGGCATGACGCCATCTTCAGCCGCGACAACGAGCACAACGATATCGGTAACATTGGCCCCACGCGCGCGCATGGCAGTAAAGGCGGCGTGCCCCGGCGTGTCGATAAAGGTGAGTGTTGCCCCGTTATGATTCACGCTATAAGCGCCAATATGCTGAGTGATCCCACCGGCTTCGCCCGCGGCAACACGGGTCTGCCGAATGGCGT
>JBKPLX010000039.1:0-31105 GCA_046731855.1 Verrucomicrobiota bacterium
CGCGTCACGGGATCAGGCGATTCAATCTCACGCGTGGTGAAGGGCATGGCAGAAGTTAAAAGGTTACAACGTTACAAAGTAAAACCGATAACATTTACGCTGGCGAGTGAGCCAGCGCGCGCAAGCAATTTCAGCGTCTCCGCGGCAGGGCGTGACCGCCGGGCGCGCCGGGATCGGGCTGCGTGCGCACAATTTCACGTTTGAATCGCCCGAAACGGGCACCGATGGTGAAATCTCATGAAAAAAATCGCGCTGGTTTTCGCTGGCCAGGGCGCTCAAACCGTCGGAATGGGACGCGATCTTGCGGAACAATTCCCCACGGCAGCCGACCTGTTCCAGAGAGCGGATGACGTCCTTGGGCGGAAGTTAAGCGAAATTGCATGGAACGGACCGATTGAAGGTCTGACTAAGACGTCGAATTGTCAGCCTGCGCTGTTCGTCCACGGACTCGTATGCTTCTCGATTCTGCGTGAACTAGCAGGCAATTTTCTTATCGGCGGCGCGGCTGGTTTGTCGTTGGGCGAAATGACCGCACATGCCGCCGCGGGGACATTCGATTTTGCGACAGGATTGAAGCTTGTACAGCAGCGTGCGGAATTTATGGACGAAGCATGTGCGGCGACGTTGGGCGGCATGGCAGCATTGATCGGTGGCGCGGAGAACGATGTGCGCCGGCTTGCTGCAGATGAAGATGTCGATGTCGCCAACATTAATGCGCCTGGCCAGATCGTCATTTCGGGTGAGTTGGCGAAAGTCGAGGCGGCCGTCGCCGTGGCGAGAGAGTACGGGATTCGCCGCGCTACGATGCTCAACGTTGCCGGTGCGTATCATTCCCGTTTGATGGAAAGCGCATATGAGAAACTTGGGGGAGTGCTCCAACATGTTCCCATGCAGGTCCCGTCTTTTTCTGTAATCAGCAATGTCACAGGGGAGGAAGTGAGAACCCCGATGGAAATTCGTCGCACGCTTCAGGACCAGGTCACCGGCACAGTCCGCTGGCTCGATTGCATGGAGCGGCTTGTGGCGCTTGGGTGCGATTTCTTCATTGAATTGGGGCCGGGCGGAGTGCTGGCAGGCTTATTGCGTCGCACTCTCAAAGGCGTCGATGGGATCTCGGTTGCTGATATCGAGTCGGTGAGAAAAGCAACTGAAAGACTGCTATAACTACGCGCTTTTTGCGCGCTGACGTTAGTGAAAGCGATGCGGGACGCATCGCACTCCAAAAGGACTTTCGTGCGAAATCAGTGGAAGCCAGCGCGCTATTTCGCGACGCTTTCGGAGTGCGCACGCGTCCTCGCGCCGCTTTTTTGAGTTGCGATCATTTCTTGTGATGATGGCTCTAAATCGACAATTAGCCCTGACTACGTAGTTTCCCGCATGACACTGCAAGAACGCGTGGACTCAGACCTGAAAGAAGCGATGCGCGCCAAGGACACAACAAAGCTGGGCGTCCTGCGGATGCTTAAATCTGCATTGAAATACGCAGGCATTGCAAAATCAGGCGCGGAAGCCGAATTGAGCAACACTGAAGCCACGCAGGTGATTCGCAAACAAGTGAAGCAACGCCAGGATTCCATCGAGAGCTTCGAGAAAGCCGGCCGGACGGAACTGGTGGAAAAGGAGAAAGAGGAGCTCTCGATCTTGAACGAGTATTTGCCGCAGCCGATGAGCGCCGATGAAATTTCGAAGGTCGTGCACGAAACAATTGCCGAAACAGGCGCAACCTCGCGAGCACAAATGGGCGCTGTAATGAAAGCGTTGCAGGCGAAAGTAGCTGGTCGCGTTGATGGCAAAGCCCTGAGCGCGGAGGTACAAAGACAGTTGAGCGGTTAAAAGTTACAACAGTTAAAAAGAAAATTCCTTTCGCCTTCTCCAACGTTGTAACTTCTTTGATCTTTTAACTTCTGGCTGTGCTTACTGCTATTCTCGTCGCCGCCGGTGACAGTCGCCGCATGGGTTTTGACAAGTTGTTTGCCGCGATCGCCGGTAGACCGGTCATCTCGCATACCATCCATGCATTTGAGCGTGCCGGCTGTGTCGATGAAATCACTGTGGTCGCGCGCGAAGATCGACATGCTGAAATCAAAACGATTGTTCGCGATGAAAACTTCAAGAAAGTTCGTTCGATCATTCCGGGCGGCAAACATCGCCAGGATTCTGTTCGCGCAGGCTTGGATCAATTGGAAGCCGGTGCAAGGTACGTGGCCATCCATGATGCAGCGCGCCCGCTGATCACCGCGGAACAAATCGAGCGCGTCTTCGAGCAATGCCGCATACACACCGCTGCCAGTCTGGCTGAGCCAGTCAGTGACACTCTCAAGTATGCTAACAGTGAATTTTTCGTTACCGCCCCGGTGGATCGACATCAGCTCTATGCAATGCAAACACCGCAGGTTTTCGAGCGTCGGTTGATTGAGGACGCGTACCGAGCTGTTTACACAGAAAATGTTTCGGTTACAGACGAGGTTTCAGCAGTCGAAAGGCTCGGTCGCAAGGTTATTCTGGTTCCAAACAAAGACCTAAATTTCAAAATCACTTATCCCCGAGACTTGGCGCTTGCGGAATTTGTTCTAACCCAACGAATCCAGGCTGCTGCGAATTAAGCAGGCTACTGCCGACGCACCTAAGCGGCCATCGGATCAATCGGAACCAGTGGACGAATCAGTTCAACTACGGACGCGACATCTTTGCGTCTGAAACGACGGCCGTATTTTCGAATCCTGACGGTCTCAAGTTCGCCGACACGGACGAGTTGACCATGTTTCCAAACCCGTGCGTCGGGATTGTAAGGACCGATCCGCCGCGGGTCGCTCCATGTATGGATCGATAATAAGTTAGCTGTCACAGCGGCGGCAATGTGCATCGGGCCACTTTCCACGCTTACCACAAATCGCGCGACACGAACGAGCCAGATCAATTGAAGCAGTGAAGTTTGCCTGGTCAGGTCAACGCAGTTTTCCGGTGTCTTAATTCTACGGTGCGATTGCCCTACAACTACCACGCGGGTTGGCGCGAGCGCCCGGCAAAGGTCCTCGATCACCGTGTTTGAGAGCGATTTGTCCTGTCCGTGAGCGAAAGGGTGAAGAAGAACGAACGGTGGATGCACATCGAAGCGCGGGAGTGGATCGCCACTTGGAATTGGGGACCGAAGTAATTCGCCAACAGTAGCACCGGCGGACTCCGTCAGTTTTAGGTAGCGCTCAACAGCATGACTGCGATGATCGACTTGAGCGACGCGGTCGTAAATCCACGTCGCCCCAGCGAAGGCATTACTCATCCCGCTGATTTCTTTTGCACCGGTAATTTTTGCAAGGAGAGCACTGCGCAGAAGTCCGTCGAAATCGAGCACAAGATCAGGTCGGAGCTCCCGGGTCTTCTTTAGCCACGTCATTAAGCTCTTCGGTGCACCGAGGCCTCGAAACTCGCCACGCGGCATAAAGTAAACATGATTTACATCAGGATTTCCTCGGAGCAGGGGAGCAAGTTCCGGGTTGATGACCCATGTAATCTCCGCGTTTGGATGCGCTTCGCGAAGCGATGCAATTGCGGGAAGCGTATGAATGATGTCACCGAGCGAGCCCGGCTTGATGATCAGGATGGATTTTGGATTCAGGTTGAAATGTTAAATCGTTGAAAGCGTCAGTGGTCAATTGTCTGCAGGCCGTGGTCCAGCATCAACGCCCGATTGCTAGCCGCTCAGCCAGGAGCCGCGGCAAACCTGCTTCAGCAATTTTCTTTTGCACCGCTGCGAGATCATATTTTACGCGAAACTGTTGAATCAGATTATTTTCCGTATCGTAAATGCCGTACGCTGCGCGCCAGTTTCCATCCCTCGGTTGGCCCACACTCCCCATGTTGATGAAATACTTTTTGGCCTGCTCGATGCGAACGTGCTCGACCCTTTCCCGCCTGACACTTTCGTCCCGAACAAACACCATCGGCACATGTGTGTGTCCAAAGAAACAAACGTTAGTGCGTTGATAGGTAAAGCTCGCGGCCGCATCGAGGTTATTAAAGACATAGCCCCACTGCTCCGGCGTATCGAGCGTGGCGTGCACGATGGTGAAATCGTGCACACGCGTCTGCAGTGGTAATCCGCGCAACCATTCCTTGTCCTGGTCCGTTAAATGGTCGCGGGTCCACGCGATGGCACGCTCCGCGATTTCATTAAAATCGCCAGGAGGCGTGAGGCGCGACGCCGCCTCATCGTGATTGCCTTTCACGACCGGACAATCCAGTTCGCGAACGCGTTCAACGCATTCTTTCGGGTTCGCGTTGTAGCCGACCACGTCGCCCAGGCACACAAAACGCGTGCATTTGCGCGCGCGTGCGTCAGCCAGCACCGCTTCCAACGCCTCGAGATTGGCGTGAACATCGCTGAAAATTGCGAAGCGCATAAGACCCTAGTCGCTTGTTAAAAAGTCACAACCTTACAACGAAATCGCCCGGACGCTCGAAAGATTTAAGGGCTTCGATATCAGACCTTGGTCCCATATTGTGCGGAAGGAGCAATGCCCGCCAAGAAGACGCCGAGCTTGAATCCTTTCTGCGCCTGCGATGCCGTTGCTCGCCTGACCGTGTCGTGGTGTGCTCGACATGTTGAAGCTCTTTTAGCACTTCACACGGTTCAGCCTTCTGACTACTTGCCGACAGGGCCTTTATCCGGAATCCGCTGATCCTGCGGGATCGTGATTTTGTCTTCGAGAAATTTCAGCCGCGCAATCAAAGTCGGTAGCCGTTCCTGCTCGCCCTCGTCATAAAGGCCGCGCAAGCGTTCATATGCCTCACGCTCGCGCCCTTCACAGTAGGAAAGCTCGTAGGCTGAGAAACGCCGGTCGAACGTCGCTGCATCCGGCAACGCCGCCGCCTTGGCGTAAAACTCGGAAGCGCGCTGGTGATCCTTGTATTTCTCCTTGTAAAGGCGGGCGAGCGCTTCATAGAGCTCGGGCCGATCAGGGTTATTTTGTATTCCACGTTCCAGGAAGTCTTTTCCGAGCGCGAAATATTCGCGCTGTGCTTTAACTCGCAGCGCAAGCCGCGGCTGGGTCCGGTCATTCATCGCTGCCACGCTTGCGTTCCAAGCCATGTGCCACGCCGCCGTGTCCCAAAACAGAAGCATCCGGGGCTGCAGCGTCGTGATGTGCCGGAACAATAACAAGATCCGGCCCCATTCTGTGCGCTCCCATGCCACGTGTGCCTGGATGAAAAGCGCGTCAGCGACGATCGCTCGAAATCCGCTCAAGGCAGCAATGAAACCGAGTTGCCCAATTTTTTCGCGTAGATTGAGATTAAACTCAACGCCACGAAAATGTTCATGGCGATGCAGCGTCGCGAGGTCGCGCTCAAGTGGCAATTTGATCCCTCCGACGGCAACCAAAATCGCCAGCACGACAAGAAGCCGTATCATAATTCTTTTCCGTAGAATACGAACGCCGCCAGTAGCGTGTAGATCGTCGTGTAGAAGATGCCGAGCAGCGCCGTCTTTGTGAAGAGCGCTAATGAAATAGCCGTGCCGGCGACGATATCATCCACGAGGTTGAACGCCTGCAGGTCCGGAAACAGCAGCGCCACGAGCGCGAGAAAGACTCGGGTAAGCAGCCCACTGCTGTGTTCCTGTAGCCAGTATTCGCGCGCAGTCGCCTGCAAGTGGCCAATGAAATAGATGAAAGCCATTACCACGATCGTGAAAATGTTCGTGGTGGCGAATGTAGAAACGAAGAGCGTGAGCGCCGCAAGCAAACAAGCTTTCAGGTAAATAATGATGATTCCCGGAAAGATGTCGATATTGATAGCTGAAGACCGGATTGCGTGGACTGCATCAGCAATTTGTTCAGGCGGCGCGCCAGCCGTTTGCCTCAGTGTTGCGTGAATCACGGCTTGTTCGCGCAAATACAACACCGCTAGAAACGCTGCGCTCATCACCAGCGTGCTGATTGCCAGCAGCAGAAGAACTCCCGCAATTTTCCCGAGCACGTATTCGAAGCGGGGCACGGGCTTGGCGAGAATGGTGTAAACCGTGCGGTCTTCGATGTCCTGAGGAAGCAGTCGCGCAGTCGCAACGACTGCCAGCAGCGAGGTAAAAATTGAGATCGCGCCGAGCGAGACATCTTTCAGGATTTGAAACTCCTGTTGAAAAGAGAACTGTGCCATAAAGATCGAGCTGCCGATCAAAAGCAACGCAAAAACGAGCAGCACATAAAAGACTTTCAGACGTGTCAGCTCGGTAAGCGTGTTGAGGGTGATCGCGGAGATACGGCCGATCGACAATGCGCGATGTCGCTTTGCTGTCGTTGGAGCGTTGAAGCGTTGAAGCGTTGAAGCGTCTTCTATGTTTGTCATGTCTGCTTCGTCGTTCCTTCGTCACTCGACGTTCGTGCTAGATCATTTTTCGCTGTCGCTTCCAGGAACAACCTCTCCAGTGATGTCGTCGATTTTCGACATTCGATCAGTTTTGCGTTTGACCGGTTGATCACCGATTCGATTTCGTTGACGAGTTGAGTGGACGCGTCGGCGATGACGAGCTCGGTTTGATTTTCAATTGCGATCAATTCTTGCAGATGCCCTTCGCGGACCAAAACGCCATCTGCGAGAATGCCAATCCTGTCACAGATTTCCTGTGCTTGCGCGAGCAAATGCGACGAGAGAAGCACGGTGATTCCGCGGCGTTTCAGGTCGAGAATCAAATCGCGAATTTCCCGTGAGCCGGCCGGATCAACGCCTGCGGTCGGTTCATCGAGCACGACCAGTCTGGGATCATGAATTAATGCCTGCGCAAGGCCAATACGTTGCAACATGCCTTTGGAATAGGTGCCCAGACGCCGTTTGCGGGCTCTGATCAAGCCCACGAGTTCGAGCAATTCGTTTATTCGCTCCCTGAGGCGAGTGCCTCGCAGCCCACAAAGGCGGCCAAAGAAACGAAGCGTCTCTTCTCCGCTAAGGTATTTGTAAAAGTACGGATTTTCCGGCAGAAACCCGACTGCTTCCCGGCTCTCCACCAGGCGACTGTCGCGCCCAAAAATTTCCGTGCGGCCACGCGTTGGAGAAACTAGTCCAAGAATTATTTTGAGCGTTGTGCTTTTGCCGGAACCATTCGGCCCGAGCAAACCGAACACTTCGCCCGGTTCGATGCGAAGGTTGAGATCCTTCACAGCGACAACCCCGCGAGCGGGATGCAAAGGAACCGGAAATATTTTCGTTAGTCCGTGAACCGTGACTGCTGGATCAGTCATAACGAATTTCAAAGCCGCGAACGGTAACCGATTTCTCCAATTTATTTTCGGTTTGCTTGTGAATCAGCGAATGAAGCTCTCCCTGTGCGATGCCGTCGAGAAACGCGCGCACTTCGTCTTCCTCTCCAGTAACCTGAAGTTCTACGCGCCCGTCGGGCAGATTGCGAACCCAGCCAGTTACATCAAAACCCTTGGCGGCGTGACGCACACTCCAGCGAAACCCGACGCCCTGAACATTTCCCTCATAGAAAATCTGGAGCGAAATCATCGGCCTGCTGTGAAGCTGGTGATGTTTACAATTTGATGCCAGACGCTGCGTGCACGAACACGCGACATCGGTTCATTTGTAGGAATAAACGAGGCAAAAGCTGCTCTGGTCGCCTTCGACCAGGTCGACCGAAACAAAGTACTGACCGCTGTTTGATGGAGCAAAGCCAGCCGCGGCCTTTTCTTCATTGTCGTAACTGTCGGTAGTCACCTGTTTTCCAGTCTCATCATAGACGCTGACCGCAATTTTCTTTGCCGGGTCCGTAGCGCCAGCGGAGAACCAATACTGGTTTCCTGCATAGAGATTCACCGCGACCAGGGAGTGCTCGTGCGGTTTGACAACCCCGCACCAATATCCGTCTCGGACTTTGAAACCGTCATTTGAAAATGCCGCGGCAAGGTCGAGGGCGTCCTTACGCGCCTGCACCTCGGCATCTGTGTCTGCGTGCGCAATACCGGTGATAGCCAGCACAAGAACCGACAATGCAATGAGCAAGCTCCGATTCATTTTGGCGCTTCTTTGCTTTCTATTTTCTCCATCATCTTGCCGACCGCTTCATTGACCTTGCGCACTTGTTCAACATCAGGTGCCTTGTCCGGAGCGAAGGAAACCAGCTTTTCAACTTTAGTGAGCTCGCTACTGACATCTTTGACCAGTGGCTCATTGCGCAATTCAGGAGAGATTTCGTTGACTTTCGACTGCATGAAATGAACGAGCGCCGGCTCCCTCAGAACTTTTGCGCTCTGTTCGTTATAGTTCTGAACGATGGCCGACGTGACCACCTGCGTGCCTCGAATCCAACCGCCGAGCGTTACCAGAATGACCAGGTCCTGGTCGGAATGCGATTGCATCGAGGATTTTACTTCGTTCTGCGTCGCTTCGAGCTCTTCCTGCAGCGTGTCCCATTCGTTGTTTTCGGCGAATTCGTTGATGCTACTCCCGCGACCAAGCAGCTTTTCGCTGACGCCGAGCGCCTTTGCAAGCTTGATGATGTCTGACCCAATATTTTTTACCTGCTGACCGTCCTTTGCTTCCACGGCGATAAAGCCATCGGCAATCAAACCCCCCAGGTTAAGGGCAATCTGCGCACGGTTGCTGTATGTCACTGGAATTGGTCCACGATATTGGCCTCCCCAGTTTGTCTTACCGGATTTTCCAAGCGCGGTGAAAAGTTCACCTGGTGTTGGAATACTAATGGAATCGGTCATGGCGGCTTTTGCCAATTGATCGGCGGGAATACGCCCGGTCTCCGTGCCGAGGGCAACGAAAATGCCCCCAGTTAACACAATCGCGCCTAATGTGGCTAAACGAATCATCGGCTCAGATTATGCGTGTCCCAGCAAAATTGCCAATATGAATCTCGTTTGGCCGTCGAAGCCCCTTTTGGTCTCTCTCAACTGTCGGGAAGAATGTATGTGTAGCAGAAGAATCGCCAGAGTGTGTTAAACCTGATTTGCCTCATCCGGAGAAAGCTGTTCTAGTCCGCGCAGAGTTGTATGGAACGCACCAGCATCAGCCGAATCCATGCGCGCGAAATTTTGGATTCGCGCGGCAATCCGACCATTGAAGTCGATGTGCGCCTTGAAGGCGGCGCACTCGGACGAGCAGCGATCCCGAGCGGGGCGAGCACGGGCGAACATGAAGCATGGGAATTACGCGACGGTAACAAGAGTCGGTTCGGCGGGAAAGGCGTTAAGAAAGCGGTAGCCAACGTTAATGACATGATCGCGCCGGCTCTCAAAGGATGGGACGTGCTGGACCAGGCGAAGATCGACAAGAAGCTGATCGAACTCGATGGCACGGCTAACAAGAACCACCTGGGTGCAAACGCCCTGCTCGGAGTTTCGCTCGCAGTAGCGCACGCTGCCGCGGCCGCGGAAAATTTGCCGCTGTTCCGGTATCTCGGCGGACCTGAGGCGCGAGTTTTGCCAGTGCCGATGATGAACATTTTGAATGGAGGCGCGCACTCGGATGCGCCGATCGATTTTCAAGAATTCATGATTATGCCGCGCGGTGCACCAAGTTTCTCGGAAGCGCTGCGTTATGGCGTCGAGGTCTTCCATGCGCTCAAGTCTGTCTTGAAAGATCGCCATCTTTCGACGGCAGTCGGCGATGAAGGTGGATTTGCGCCACAACTTAGTTCGGCCCAAGACGCGTTCGAATCGATTTCAACTGCCATTGAGAAGGCGGGTTACAGGCTCGGTGAACAGATATTTCTCGCGCTGGATGCCGCTGCCTCGGAATTCTACGACACCAAAAACAACGTTTACGTTTTCAAAAAATCGGACGGTTCAAAGAAAACCGCCGACGAACTGATCGAGTACTATGCCGAGCTTTGTGCCCGTTTCCCCATTATTTCGATCGAAGACGGTTGCGCGGAAAATGATTGGGCCGGCTGGAAAAAACTGACTGCGAAGTTGGGCAAAAAGATTCAGCTGGTAGGCGACGATCTCTTCGTCACGAACGTAGAATTTCTACGGAAAGGAATTGCCGAGCACGTGGCGAATTCGATTTTGATCAAGGTGAATCAGATCGGCACCCTGACGGAGACGCTGGCTACGATCCATTTGGCAAAGGAAAATCGCTACACAACCGTGATCAGTCATCGCTCCGGCGAGACGGAAGACGCAACGATCGCCGATATCGCGGTTGGCACGAATGCGGGTCAAATCAAGACCGGGTCTCTTTCCCGCAGCGACCGGATCGCCAAGTACAACCAGCTCTTGCGAATAGAAGAAGAACTTGGTGACAAAGCGGTATACGGCGCTACAATCCGCTAAGTGGATCAGGTAGATTTCCGCGCGCGCCGCGAAGCCACCGTCTGGCAGCGATTGAACCGAACTCTTCGGGTCCTGCTGATCCTGGCGATCTGGCTCATCATCGTCAGCTTGTTCGTTCCGCCGTACAAAAAACTAATGCAGAGCCGTGCCGAGATTGACAATCTGCAGCAACAGGTAAACGAGCAACAAAATCTGCTCGCACATCAGACACGCGAAATCAATCTGCTCAAGACTGATGCTACTTATCTGGAAACGGTTGCGCGCGATCGTCTCGATCTGATGAAAGAAGGCGAAACAATTTTCCGTCTCGAGCCGGCACGCGCTGCAAAGCCAAAACAGGACAATTCCGCGCGCAAGTAGGGACGCGTCCTTTGCGATTCGCGGGGAAGTGAAGTATTCTTGCTGATGCCAACGGAGGTCTCCATTCCCGAAGCCGAGGATTTGAAATCGCGTGTCCGTGAGTTGCGGAGGTTTCTTTGACGTTGAAAAACTCCAAAAAGATCTAACCGCAATCGAAGGGCGCATGGCTGCGCCCGATTTCTGGGCGAATCGCGAGCGCGCCCAGGTCGATGTCGAGGAAGTTTCCCGGCTTCGCTCGTTGATTAACCCGTTTCAAGAACTGGAACGCGAGATCGAGGACTTCATGGCATTACATGAGCTAGCCGCCGAAGAAAGCAACCCCACTGCTCGCGCTAACGCGGAAAGAGAAGTCGCGACCGAACATGATCGTCTGGCTCATAAGCTCGACGAATTCGAGTTGCGCCAGTTTCTTTCAAGCGAAAACGATCGGGCAAATGCATTTCTCACCATTCACTCTGGCGCGGGAGGCACCGAGTCGTGCGATTGGGCCGATATGTTGCTGCGGATGTACCAGCGTTGGATCGAGCGAAGCGGCTTCAAATCACAGACTGTGGACATTCAACAAGGCGAAGAAGTGGGGATTAAATCCGTTACTCTTTTGGTGACTGGCGAATATGCCTACGGACACCTGCAGACCGAGCGTGGCGTTCACCGGCTGGTACGCATTTCGCCGTTCGATGCCAACAAGCGACGCCACACTTCATTTGCGAGTGTTGATGTTGTTCCTGAAATTGCTGACACGGCACCGATAGAAATCAATCCTGCCGACCTTGAGATCGACACATTTCGCAGCGGCGGCAAAGGCGGGCAGAACGTCAACAAGGTGGAAACTGCCGTCCGGATTTTGCACAAGCCGAGTGGGATCGTTGTTGCCTGCCAGGCCGAGCGCAGCCAGGGGCGCAATCGCGAGCTGGCGATCAAGATGTTGAAAGCCAAGCTCTACGAAATCGAGCAGGACAAGAAGCGCGCCGAAATAGATCGGCAATACGGGGAAAAAGGCGATATCGCCTGGGGCAGCCAGATTCGTTCCTACGTTTTCCAACCGTATCAGATGGTGAAAGACCACCGCACCGGCACGGAAACGAGCAACGTGCAAGCCGTGATGGATGGCGACATCGACATGTTTATCCAGGCGAAATTGCGCGGAGAGAAAGCAGCTAAGGGCGAGAAGAGCGGCGAGGAAATTTAACGAGGAAGAAATGTTCGCTTTGGTTCGCGATTTTTCGCCTAATTCTCGTTAGGGGTCATGCTTGGATCGCTACTATTCCCACCAGTTGCATGTCTCCTAGCATTGCTCGTCTCAGGATTCGTCGCATTTATGGCGCGGAAAGGTAACGCGGCCATGACTTTTTCCGGCTGTTTGCTTGCGTTTCTCGGTGTGGGCTTTCTCGCTGGCGGCAAGATCGTACAGGACTGGCGAGGCGGTCCTCCGCTCGAAGGCACACTGGCGACCTTCGGCTCCCTGCTTATGGGTCTGCTTTGGCGGCTGTATTATTCTTGTCGCGTTCTTTAAAGAAGCGGGATTCCAATCACAGGATAAATGCATAGCAGACCTAACCAATCGCTGGCTGTCACGTTATGTCATTGCGAGCGAAGTCGAGGAATCTCTAGATATTTGATCACTCTGCGGTCGCAAGCATCAAGAGATGTCTCGACTTCGCTCGCAATGAATTGGTAGGGGCGATTGACCTCAATCGCCCCCTGGTGGTTTGGTAAACCGCCCCTAGCAAATCAGCTTCAGCCGAAAGCGCAAATCGAAGTGGCCGCCGTTGTGTTTACGACAGCAGGCAAGACAGGCAACGGAGCGGCGCACGCGGCGGACTCGCGGAAATTCCTTACGACAATTCGGGCAGCGATAGACGAACCGCGCAGCATAAGTTCGCGCAGGAAACGGCAGATTGTGACAACGCTTCTCGTCGGCGATTCCCACGTCCACACAGGCCTGCCGCCATCCGACCCCGTGAGGTAGAATCTTTCGTTGGCCGGCGCGAAACTGGGCGAGTATATGCGCCAGCTCATGCCGCAGAGTCCGGTCGATCTCGGTCGGATGCTCGATTAGCCGCGGATTTAACGAAATGAGTTTCTCGCGGTAATCAGCGCGTCCGGCGGCAGTTTTGAGGCGCGAATTCCATTCGACGCGAAGGTCGTTCGCGATTCGATCCGCACCGTTCGCGCGCAGCAGATCCCGCGCTGTTTGCAGTAGCACAGCCGTCTCGGCTGTGGGGCTGGCGGGCATCTTGCCTGCCGCGGGACAGACTCGCTGCGGCGAGCCTGCTTGTTCGATTATCAATTCACCAGGCGAGACGCCATGTTGCCCCACAGGCAGGATGCCTGTGCTACGAAACGCGAATTCGAGTTGCCTAAGCAACGGCATAGGCGCTCTTTCGCGTATTCAGGCGATCAACAATTTTCCGCACCGCGTCTCCAGCCGCATTGATTTCGTCGCTCGTTGTCCATTTACCCAGCGAAAATCGAACTGCGGAACGCGCGTACTCCATCGGCAGACCCATCGCGAGCAAAACGTGCGACGCAACGACCGATCCGACCATGCAGGCCGAACCACTGGAGGCGCAAACGCCTTCCAAATCGAGCGCGATGAGCAGCATTTCCGAATCGATCCCAAGCAGGCTTACGTTCAACGTATTTGCCAGCCGCGGCGCATTCGCGCCGTTCTGTTTTGCGTCCGGTACGTTTTGCGCAATTCGTGTCCAAAGCTCATCGCGCAATTGCGCTTCACGTTCTTGTTCCTGCTCACAACCACGCAACGTCCATTCAGCCCCTGCTGCCATTCCGACAATCGCAGCGACATTTTCCGTTCCAGGCCGCCGTTCATTCTCGTGCGCGCCACCAAACATGATAGGCTGAATCGAAAGACCACTGCGCAGAAAAAGAAACCCAACGCCTTTGGGTCCGTAAAACTTGTGCGCTGCGAAACTGGCGGCATCGATTAAGGAAAGATCTGTATCGATCTTGCCGAAGGATTGCACCATATCGCTGTGGAATAAGACGCCGTGCTCGCGGCATATCTGCGAAATTTCCCGCGTCGGCTGAATTACACCTGTCTCATTATTGGCGGTCATGATCGAAACGAGCTTGGTCTCAGGCCGGATTGCACTGGCAAGTTGATCAATGTCGATGATTCCATCGCGCGAAACATTCAACCACGTGACTTCAAAACCTTCATGTTTCTCCAAACGTTGGATAGCGTTTAGCACAGCGTGATGTTCGGTCTTGGCTGAGATCACGTGACCACCGCGCTGCGCGTTAGCGCGTGCGAGGCCGAAGACGGCCAGATTGCATGATTCTGTTCCACCGCTGGTGAAAATAATTTCGTTCGGTCTGACGCGCAGCAGCGCGGCGAGCTTGTCGCGCGCATTATCGATGGCTGCGCGCGCCTCGCGCCCTGCCGCATGTACGCTCGATGGATTCCCAAAGTGCCGGTCGAGATATGGCAGCATCACATCGCGTGCTGCGTCACAAAGCGGTGTTGTTGCGTTGTAGTCGAGGTAAATCACCGAATCTTCCGCTTCCTCTTAACCTTAATCTTGCTCATCGGCGCGCTCTCGCCACGGCGAGCAGGCTGTGAGCGCGCCCTACCAAATCTTCATTCCCGAAATTCATCGCGTGTTGTAACCGGCTTGCGCTTTTGCTTTGGCACAATGCGCAATTGTTTCTCTTCGTAGTACACCAGCGAATCGGGCGGAACGCTTTGCACCAGAAAAACGTTGCCACCGATTGTGGATCTTGCGCCAATGACGGTTTCGCCGCCTAGAATCGTCGAGCCCGGGTAAATCGTCACGTCGTCTTCGACGGTTGGGTGGCGTTTTCCGCCTTTTTTGATTTTGCCGTGCTCGTCTTTCTGAAAGCTTCGCGCGCCGAGCGTGACCGCGTGATAAAGCTTAACGCGCGCGCCGATTTTCGTCGATTCGCCGATGACAACGCCAGTGCCGTGGTCGATAAAAAAATGCGAGCCGATTTCTGCCCCGGGATGAATGTCGATCCCGGTACGGCTGTGAGCCCATTCGGTCATGATGCGTGGAATCAGGGGCACCTTATTGTAAAGCAGGTGCGCCATTCGATGAATGGCGATGGCTTCCAGCGAAGGATAGGCAAGAATAATTTCTTCATAACTCATCGCAGCCGGGTCACCCTCATATGCGGCATCGATATCCGTCCAAAGAACTCGGCGCACGAGCGGAAGTTCCTTTAAAAATGCAGACAAGACCTCTTCAGCTTTCGCTTCTGTTGCTTCATCCGGTGGGATTTTGCCAAGGCTTCTGCAAATTTCTGTTTTCAATCGTGCGTGCAGATTTCTTATGCGGGTGCGAGTGATGTCGGCCAGGTCTTCCGAGTTCACCAGCGCTTCGCTACGAAATCCAGGAAACATCAGGCTCATCAATTCAGCGCACGCCGCCTCGATTGCAAGACGCGAGGGGAGTGTGGCAGCGGCGTCGAGGTAGTTGATGCCGCCTGTTTCACCATAGGTCTGAAGCAGTTCGTTAACGGCGTCGCGGTTTGTTGAGTCCATCGAGGAAATATGCGCCTCCTTCGACAAAAGCGAAAGTGCACAGCCACCCAGAGCAGACGTTCCTCTTGTGCAAAGATTCAGGCGCTACAGTAACTTCAAGTCTTGGATGAGCGCGTTCCTAAGCGATTACCAGTATGATTTGCCGCCCGGATTGATCGCGCAGCGCCCGGCAGAGCGCCGCGACGATTCTCGAATGATGGTGCTGCACCGCGACACGCAGGCGATCGAGCATCGACAATTCCACGATCTAAAAACATTTTTGCGGCCGGACGATCTTGTTGTTTTGAACGATACCCAAGTGCTACCAGCGCGACGCTTCTCCGATGATGGCGTGATTGAGTTTTTGTTTCTTAAACAGCTTGGGCCCAGGCGATGGAAGTGCCTCGTAAATCCGGGACGCAAGATGCGCATCGGCGCGACAGCGGAAATCGAGAACGTCACGTTGCGAATCGAAGAAATCACCCCGGAGGGTGAGCGCATCGTGGCACTAAGCGAAGATATCGATCTTTATTCCGGCGGATCGATGCCGTTGCCCCCTTACATCCGACGCGAAACCGACGCTGACGACGCAGCGCGTTACCAGACCGTTTTCGCGCAAACGCCCGGTGCACTGGCTGCTCCAACCGCGGGACTTCACTTTACCGCAGAGACTTTGAGCGAGATCCCCCACGCATTTGTGACGTTACATGTGGGGACTGGGACGTTTTTGCCTGTCCGCGTGGAGAACATTGCCGAGCACCGCATGCACGCCGAACGTTTTTCTATTTCACCTTCCGCCGCAGACAGAATCAACAACGCCGTAAGAATAGTGGCTGTTGGGACGACCGTGGTACGCGTATTGGAATCCGCCATGTGCGAAGATGGAAAGCTTATCGCGCAGGACGGTTCCACAGATATTTTCATTTATCCGCCATATCGATTTCGAGTCGTCGATGTTTTGCTGACGAATTTTCATTTGCCCCGTTCGACCTTGCTCATGCTGGTAAGTGCATTTGCTGGGCGCGACTTTTTACTACGTGCGTATCGGGAGGCGATTCGCGGACATTACCGTTTTTACAGCTATGGCGATTGCATGCTGATCCTGTAATCTTCCTCTTCCGTTTCCTCTGAATCTTCTTCGACAGAGAGACAAAAGAAGCAGAAGTAGAGGAAGAGGAAGATTGCGACGCGGCGGATTGTGCTATTGTCCGCTCCAAATGCCCGAGCAACCCAGAGGCGAATTGGTTATTCAAACGATTGCCATGCCTATGGACACCAATCCAAACGGCGACATTTTCGGTGGATGGGTGACTTCACAAATGGACCTGGGCAGCGGAATTCTTGCGGCGAAAACTGCGAAAAACCGCGTCGTGACTGTAGCGATGGAAGGGATGTCGTTTCTCCAGCCAGTAAGGGTAGGGGACACCGTTAGATGTTATGCGCGGATAGAAAGGATCGGTCGAACTTCGATGACCATTCCGGTAGAGGTATGGGTAACGCGCTACATGACTGGCGAAGAGCTTCGCGTCACCCACGGTGTCTTTACGTTCGTAGCTGTCGATGAGACCGGTAAACCGGTTCCGGTGAAACGCGACAGTGATTAGTTACTGTTTGTGCACTTATTCTAATTAATGGCGCTCTTCGCTTATCTTTTTGAGCGGTTTCCCTCGTTCGGACAAACATTTTGCTACCGCGAGGTTGCGGAGCTTTATCGCCAAGGCATTACAGCACCAATTTTTTCAATCCGGAATCCGAAAGACGAGCCGCCCCAGGATTGGGACACGCACATCGTAAGGCGCGTGCAGTACCTTCCTGAGGAGAAGGAACTGCTGGAAGAACTTCAGCGGGCTTCAAAAAAAAGAAGACTCACTCCACAAATCATTGCTGCTCTCGATGAATGGGGCCGGCGCACCGATTTTCTACGACTTTATCAGGCTGTTTATGTCGGGCTGCGCCTGCAAGAGGCCGGGATCGGCCATGTTCACGCGCACTTCGCGGGCATGGCGGCGCGCACTGCTTTCTGGATCGCCAAATTTTTCCCAATCACTTTTAGCTTTACCGCGCACGCAAACGACATTTTTGCGCCAAGGAATTTCGAGATCGGTCTGGACAAACTGATTCAGGCAGCGCGTGTAATTATTACTGAAACGGATTACTCGGAGAAATTCCTCCGAGAACGTTTTCCCGAGCGCGCCGATCGAATCCATCGCATTTACAATGGATTGAATCTGGCCGAATTCGGTCACGCGGATTTCTCTTCCGATCCGCCATTGATTGTTGCGATTGGCCGTTTGATCCCCAAAAAAGGCTTTGCCAATTTGATTCGTGCCTGCGCGCTGCTTGTTGAACATGGAACATCATTTCGGTGCGAGATCTTTGGCGAAGGCCCGCTCGAGAAGGAGTTACGCACGCAGATCGAGGAGTTAGGATTGAAGGAGCTTGTTCAGTTTCCCGGCGCAAAGCGGCAACATGAACTAAGGAAACGTCTCGCCGATGCGACCGTTTTCGTATTGCCGAGTGTACCCGAGGCGGAAGGGGGCATGGACAATTTGCCTACCGTGATCATGGAAGCGATGGCAACCGGGTTAGCGGTTGTTTCAACCACGATCGGCGGGATTCCGGAGATGGTCGTTGATAACGAAACAGGGTTTCTCGTGCAACCGGAGGATGCGATAGCGCTGGCTGGAGCGATCGAAAAGGTAACTTGCGACCGCTCGTTAGGTCCGAGACTTGGTCAGGCCGGCTACGAGCGCGCGCAAAAGTTATTCTCGATTGAGAAAAATGTGCGCGAGCTATGTGCGTTGATCTGTAGCGGCGCTCTATGAGCGCCGAAGGCTAAGGCGAGCACTTAGTCTTGCAGATTGAAATAGGCGCCGTCAGGTCGGCGGTCATAGACCGCCGCTACAACAAATCGCGAACACGCTCGACCGCGTGCAGGTAAACATGATGCGGGCCGCCGCGCATCAGTTCTTCGCTCATCAAGCTCACTGGATCGTTCTTTCCCGTGGGCATTAACTGCGGCATACGCTTTTCGCCCGCTTTCCCGCGTGAAACTTCGAAGAGATCTCCGCATTTGGCGTGAGTGACCAGAAATTCCACATCGGCCGTTGCCATGGCCACTTCGCCGACTGGTTCTCCAGGCCGTTCGCGCAGTTCAACGTCGATCTTGCGGCTAGAAGGACTAACAAAGAACAGCTTATTCGCCACATCTGTTTTCTCACTTTGCCAGTTTAATTGTGCTGCAAGCCAACCGGCAAAGAGGACAGCTGTGGACCGGAAGCCGGGCGCAAAATCGATTCGTACGCTCCTGATCGCGCCAAAATGATGATGCGAGGCAGGATGATCGAAGAATTGCGCGAGCGCTAAGCGGACACCATCCAGGCGCGTCCAATTCAAGTCGCAAAGCACGATGCGTTGCTTGGCTTCCTGTTCCGCAGATTCTAACAAGCGCATTTGCGCGCGAAAATCTCCCCAGCCTTGACTGTCATAGATGACTCGATCGACCCACGCCCAAAGTTGCGGATCCATGGGTTCACGAAATTCCTCCTGCCACCAGAGATAGAACGGCAAATCGGAATCCAGGTGCGAAAAAACTATGCTTGGTAGTAAGGCAGTACAACCTCCTTTAAGCAGAAATGAAATTTGTTCCGAACAAATCTGCTTGCTCCCGACGCTGCTAACGTGACAATGCGCGCTGATCCAGGCTTCCACACGGCTTTCTTTTGCTTTGCAATCAGCTTCGATGACGATCGCGCGACAGGCGTGATTCTCAGTAATGTTTGCCATTAACTGCGTATTTTTGCTGAGCGATCCTGGTTCTTCGCAGTAAACAGCGAGGTTGACCAGTGATGCACGGGTTGCTGTTCCCTTGCTTTCCTGCCAAAGTTTTTTGAGCTCCTGGTCGATCTTGCTGATTTCGACCGGAAGGCCTAACGAATATGTTTCAGCGATCGCAGGCATCGGTTACAGTCTTCTCCATGCGTTGCCGTCGCGGGCGAGCAAATCATCCGCGGCTTCCGGTCCCCACGATCCCGCGGGATAAAAGAACAACTCGGGCGCATCTTTCTTCGCATGCCAGGCTTCTTCGATGGGATCGATGAAAGCCCAAGCTTCTTCGACTTCGTCCCGGCGCGCAAAGAGCGTGGCATCGCCGCTCATGGCATCTAGCAGCAAACGTTCGTAAGCTTCGGGACTCGGTTTACCGAAGGACGTTCCGTAATGGAAATCCATCTTGACCGGTTCGATACGAAAACTTGTTCCCGGCACCTTGGCATGGATGCGAAGCGAAATTCCCTCGTCCGGTTGAATTCGAATCACCAGCACATTCAGGTCACGCAAATCTTTATTAAACAAGACTGCCGGCGCTTTTTTGAAATGAATGGAAATCTCCGTGGCCGACTTGGGGAGTCGTTTTCCGACGCGCAGATAAATCGGCACGTCTGCCCAGCGCCAGTTATCGATAAAGAGCCGTAATGCTACAAACGTTTCGGTTTGTGAATCTGGATTAACGTTTTTTTCCTGCCGATAACCGACAACTGGCTCACCGTTAATCGCGCCTTTAGCGTATTGAGCACGCACCACATTGGCGGCGATTTCGTTGCGGGACCAGTGGCGCAGTGATCGCACTACCTTGACCTTTTCATCGCGAATACTGTCTGCGCTGAGGTCCGTCGGCGGTTCCATTGCAACAAGGCAGAGAAGTTGCAGCAGATGATTTTGGACCATATCACGCAGCGCACCTGCATGTTCGTAATATCCGGCACGATTCTCGACCCCGAGCGTTTCCGCGGCCGTAATCTGGACTTGATCGACATAATGCGTGTTCCAGAGCGGCGCGAAGATCGCGTTTGCGAAGCGGAGGACCAGGATGTTCTGCGCGGTTTCCTTGCCGAGAAAGTGGTCGATCCGGTATGTCTGTTCTTCACTAAAGGAATTGCGGATGATGCGATTGAGCTCTCGCGCTGAGGCGAGATCGATCCCGAAAGGCTTTTCCACGATTACGCGAGCCCAGCTCCCTTTACAGGTTTGGTTTAAGCCGGCGGCTTTCAGGTTCTTGAGAATTGGTTCGAACTGATCGGGAGACGCGGCGAAATAAAAAAGCCGGTTGCCGCGGGTTCCATGATTTTTATCGATTTCATCGAGGCGCTTGGCCAACGCTTCGTAACCAGCTTCGTCCTCGAACTCGCTCTGGTGATAAAAGATCGATTCCGCAAAGTTTTTCCAGATTTCATCCCGCACACTCTGTCGCGAAAATTTGCTCGTGGCTTCTTCGAGATCGCGCCGGAATTCCTCGTCAGTTTTTGGCCGGCGGGCGAAACCGACAATCGTCACGGCTGGCGGAAGGTCGCCATCGGCGGCGAGGTTATACAAGGCAGGAACAAGTTTGCGATGGGTAAGATCGCCGGTGGCTCCGAATATCACAATCGCGCATGGCTGCGGCACGGCGCGCGCAGACAAACCTTCGCGCAGCGGATTAGGTTCCGGTTGGTCGGCAGCTCGATTCATGAACGAAACGCCCGAAAGATTCGAGATTAGATGGGCAGTGGAAACCTTCTCGTTAAGTCGAGGACTCTTCGATGCACTTTCTCCAGCGCGTCGGCATCGATGCGATTCGCGAGCGCTTCAGCGATCAAATCCGCGATCTCCAGCATTTCCTCTTCTTTCATGCCGCGCGTTGTGACGGCAGGCGTGCCAATCCGAATGCCACCCGGTTTGAAGATTGGATAGGTATCAAATGGAATACCGTTTTTGTTTACGGTGATGCCGGCCCGGTCGAGAACTTCCTGTGCTTCTTTGCCGTTAATTTCCTTTGGACGAAGATCGACGAGCATCAAATGATTATCGGTGCCACCAGAGACGATGCGGTAACCGTGTTTGGCTAAACCGGCAGCAAGTGCTTTGGCGTTGAGTACAACCTGCCTTTGATAATCACGGAATTGCGGCTGGAGGGCTTCATGAAAACAAACGGCTTTCGCTGCGATTACATGCATGAGCGGGCCGCCCTGCACGCCGGGAAAAACGGTTGCGTCGATCTGTTTGGCGAATTTCTCTTCGCACATGACGATGCCGCCACGCGGGCCGCGCAGACTCTTGTGCGTCGTGGTGGTGACAAATTGAGCGTGCCCGATCGGACTGGGATGCTGACCGCCTGCTACAAGGCCGGCGATGTGCGCCATGTCGATGAACAAAACCGCGCCAACCGAGTCCGCGATTTGACGCAGTCGCGGAAAATCGATGATACGCGGATAAGCCGAGGCGCCAGCGGTGATCATTACGGGGCGGACCTCTTCGGCTTGTTTTTGCAACGCGTCGTAATCGATTTGCTCGGTCTTCTCGCTAACGCCGTACTGCGAGACGGCGTAAAATTTGCCGGAGAAATTCGCAGGATGCCCATGCGTCAGATGCCCGCCGTGCGCCAGATTCATCGCCAGAATCTTGTCACCCGGTTTAAGCATCGCGAAATAAACCGCCATGTTCGCTTGGGCGCCGCTGTGCGGCTGCACGTTCACGTGCTCGCAACCAAACAACCGTTTCGCGCGATCAATGGCCAATTGCTCAGCGATGTCGACATTCTCGCAGCCGCCGTACCAGCGCTTTCGTGGATAGCCCTCGGCGTATTTGTTTGTCAGCACACTGCCCTGGGCTTCCATGACTGCGCGACTGGTGAAATTTTCGGACGCAATCAATTCGATGTTTTCGCGCTGGCGTTTTTCCTCGGCCATGATGGCATCGAAGATCTCAGGATCGACTCTGCGCAAAGCGTCGCCGTAACGGGGCTGAGGCTTTGAAGCAGTCAATCCAGTCTCGATGTGGTGAGGAAGATGGTCCATCGGATGAGAAGATAGCTCGCGTGCGCGCGTCGCACCAGGCCGCACCAGCTCCCCCTGCTCGACGAATGCCAGCACGCTTGGCAGGGCGTTGTTGATGATGCGAGCGCAATGTTCGTACACTTCCCGGCCGAGCCCGATGGGATCCGGCAGGTCGCGCCACACGGTGGTGCCCGGCTCTTCAAATTCGCGAAGCAAAAACGATTTCTCAGCGCCCTGAGGAAACAATGTTTGGATGGTCTCGAGGTGCGCGCCGGTCATGGCAAAGATATGTGTCGCTCGATCGACCAGCGCTGCCGTAAGCGGCTGACTCCGCAGATTGCTGATGTCGGCGCCGGCTTCTGCGCAAACTTCGACCGCGTAGAGGCTTGGAGGTTGACCGCGCACTGCGTGCACACCGGCCGAAGCAACTTCGATGTCCTTTCGGTTCCCAAGCAGACGGCGAAAAAGCCCTTCCGCAATCGGGCTGCGGCAAATATTACCTGTGCAGACAAAGAGGACGCTTTTCACAATTCGGAAAGCGCGAGCGAGCGCAATCCCAACCTAAAGTCGAACCGGTCCAAGTCAATTTTGCCTATCCGCGAGGCAATTGCAGCCTGAACCTGTGCCAAATGTACAAAACTAAAATCGCTCCAATGATCGAAACAATTAATCCTCCGAGATGAAATTTGCCTCCTGCACCTGGCGGATAAAACAGGTGAGTCACGGCACCGCCGATAATCGATCCGACAATACCGAGCACGACTGTCCACATGATCGATAGATGTGTGTGCATGAGCGCCTTGGCCACACAACCCACGAGGAAGCCGACAAAGACATACCAGATGAGATGAAGCATATTTTCCCTTCTACTTTTTGCGATTTGGAAATCAATCGAGCAATAGCAAAATTGCCGATCCGAAGCCATGCAAAAGAAATGACGAATGACAAATGCCAAATACCGAGGGACCCTCGAACGACAAATTACTAATTAGCAAAAGCGCACATCGGATTTGTTTCGTCACATCGTCATTCTGGTCACTTGGCGCTTCTCGCAGACGCGTCTTGCCGCTATTATCTGACGGCGGATGACAATCGACACGCTGCGCCATGTACCGTTGTTCGAGTCGCTCGATGACGAGGCGGCCCGGAGATTATGTCAGTTGCTGCAGAGCATCGACTGTAAAGCCAAAACGTCTTTGTTCCGCGCCGGCGACGAGGGAGACGCAATGTATTTGATCGAGCGGGGTAAAGTCCGAATTTCCGTCAAAGCCACCGATGGACGCGACATGACGCTAACCGAATTGGGTCGCGGCGATTTCTTTGGCGAGATGGCGTTGCTCGACGGGCAACGGCGCTCGGCGGATGCGATCGTCGCAGAGGACGCGCGGCTTGCCGTACTTTCGCGCGAGCATTTTCTTTCCTTCGTGCACAGCAGCCCGGACGTCGCGCTGGAACTGCTCACGGCGCTCGCCAACCGATTGCGACACACCGACGAGCTTTTGCGTCAGAGCGCTACCCGCAATGTGAACGTGGAAGAAGCGGCGCAGCTTACGTTTGCAGATCGCGCGGCCGACATTATCGCGGAGTTTGGCGGCAGTTGGAAATTCATCATTGCTGCGGTGCTTTTTTTCAACGTGTGGGTATTGATAAACACCTGGCTGCTGGCCAACAGCAGCTTTGATCCATACCCTTATCTGTTGCTGAGTACTGCGATCAACATGATCGCCGTGCTGCAAGCGCCGATCATCTTGATGTCGCAAAACCGGCAGGCTCACAAAGATCGGCTCCGTTCCGAAATCGATTACCAAGTCAACTTGAAAAACGAACTCGCCTTGGATGAGATTCTTCAGCGCTTAAAAGCTCTGGAGCGCGACTACCTGAAGATGGCGTCGGAGAAACCATCAGAATGAAGAGTCTTCAGGACTCCCTGGATTTTCAGGCGCAGAACAATTAATGTATCAGCTAACCTGATTATGATTGAGTTCTCCCTATGAAACAGCTCCCATTTTTTGTTCTGATTGCGTCAGTTTTCTTTCTTTTTCTCGTTGGCTGTAGTTCAGGTCCGAGTCCCGAACAGCAGGCGCGGGAGGCGGACGAGCAGAGGGAAGCGCAGCGCCAACAGGCAGAATTTCGCAAAGGTCTCCCTCCAGTAACAAATCCCGGCCAGGGTTGGTAAAGGTAGAATACCGCTGTGATTCGTTAGACTGTCATATCGTTACACCGAAATTTACGGTTTAAGGGTTCAATGTAACAATTCACGCTCCCGAAGCGATTAGACATTCATGCTTCGTCATTCAAAGTGAGAAATGCGCTCACGCTGGAAGCGAATTCGCTATCGCCTGGAGTGGGCCGGTCTTTTCCTGGCAACAAAATTGATTCCGTTATGCTCGCGAAAGGCCTGCTATCGTCTTGCTCAGCTGGCCGGAGCGTTGCTTAGCCTTCTCGACCGACAGCGATACCATGTTGCGCGGAGCAATCTGGAGGTCGCGTTTGGCGACCAATTATCTGCCCGTCAGCGGCGCAAGATTGTCCGTGAATCGTTTCAACATTTCGCGCGGACCATGGTTGATTTGTTTTGGAGCCCGCGCCTGACGCCGCTGAATTTCCTTTGGTATATCGAACTGCAGAACTTCGAAGAAACCATGCGTGGCACCGGCCCGGAACGGAGCATGATCATCGCCTGCTATCACTACAGCAACTTCGAATGGCTTAGTCTGGCCTGTGGTTTCCTGGAACTCAAAGGCACAATTATCTCGCAGGAATTTAAGAACTCATTGCTTGATCCGATTTTCAAAAATCTGCGTGAGCAATCCGGGCATGAGCTTATTCCGCGTGAGCGGGGGATTGTCCGGCTCTACAAGGTGCTCCGGCGAAAAGGGCGCACTGCGCTGCTGGTCGATCTCACGGTGCCACCCAGTCAAGGTGCAGTCGCGATAGATTGTTTCGGATTAAAAACAAGCGTGACTTCCGCGCATGCCTGGCTGAACGAACGCACGGGCGTCCCGATCATTCCTGCGCATTGCGAACCGCTGCCAAATGGGCGTTACAGACTTATCTTCCACCCGAAGATTACCAACACAGATGGGATGACCTATCAACAAATTGCACAAGCGTGTTGGAACTCGTTTGAGCCATATGTACGAAAGAACCCGGCGCCCTGGCTGTGGATGTACAAACATTGGCGCTATCTTCCTGAACATGTCGACCGGCCTTATCCGTTCTATGCAAATTTCTATCGGCCTTTCGAAGATATGCTTGAGAGCGAAACGGTAGGAAGTTCCGCAGAAGGCAACGAATAAAACGAAGATTGAGTTTGGGCGCTCAATCTGGAGATTGCGGCGCATCGTTACCTTCTGTTGTAGCCGCCTCGCTGTCCGTGGCACGTGTAGCTACCAAGGCGAGTCGAGGTGTTACAACTTTTACCTCCAATACCACGGCAACACGCACCGCGGCGGATAAGCTATGCCGTGGCACTAACATTGCCCTGCTTACGGATTTTTTGTGAGCAATTCCGTCATTTCTACCCTTTCGCGCACCTTTTGAATCAGCTCCCTTGTTTTTTTAGTTCCGCTTTAAGAAAGTCGAGTTTTCTCTGTTGTTCCTGTACCTTGCGATGCTCTTTGAGAAACTCGTTGAGCAGCATCGCATTCACAGCATCGTAGCGCACCGTATAGGTGGACTGACCGCGTGCGATTTTGGCAAAAGGCCAAAGCACGTGAGTGAAAATATGATGAGGAGTGTTGAAGTTAGCGTTTACATGGTGCGGAGTTTCACAAGAATTTCCCCGCCTTGTCGAGATCGAACCTACCGCGGATAGTTACTGATAATCCTTTCTGTATCTCTTAATTCTGTGCCATTCGCGTATTCGCGGTTTTTCAGTTCTTCCCTCAGCGGCGGTTGGAAGCCGTCTCTTTGTTGTATGCTCGCGACTACGGTCCGCGACAGGACGGATTCGCCGCGGCAAACTTGATTCAATCGCCTTTGCAGATTAAGCGTTTCGCGTCATGTCTCGTTCGTCAGTTTCCTCGACCAGTGAATTGTTGCGCGCTCACTGCGCTGCAATCGCAAAGGAGGAAGCCGTTCTGCGTGAGGGTGGGGGCAAGGCTGGCCACGAACGTCAGCGAAAGATGGGCAGGCTCCCTGTGCGCGAACGGCTCAGTCGCTTGCTCGATAAAGAATCGCCATTCTTCGAGATCGGCCTCTGGGCCGCTTACAAAATGTACGAACAATGGGGAAAGATTCCGGCGGCCGGAGTAGTCGCTGGCATTGGTAACGTCGAGGGCATTCCGTGCATGATTATTGCTAATGACGCCACTGTAAAGGCTGGTGCGTTCTTTCCGCAAACGACTAAGAAAGTGATTCGCGCGCAGCGCATAGCTTTTGAGTGCGCGCTTCCCATTATTTACCTCGTCGATTCCGCAGGTGTGTTTCTTCCAATGCAGGATGAAATTTTTCCCGACGAAGACGACTTCGGCCGCATTTTTCGCAATAACTCCGTTATTTCAGCGGCTGGGATTCCTCAGTTCGCTGCAATCATGGGTAACTGTGTGGCCGGCGGAGCTTACCTTCCCGTCCTTTGCGACAAGATTTTAATGACCAAAGGTAGCGGCTTGTACCTGGCAGGTCCTTCTCTGGTGAAAGCGGCCATAGGCCAGGTGGTCGACCAAGAAGAACTAGGCGGCGCACAAATGCACGCCGAAATTAGCGGTACCGTGGATTTCTTTGAAAAGGACGATCCATCTTGTCTGAAGCGCCTTCGTTCACTTGTTGGACTGCTGCCCGAAGCGAAAGAATCCAAAACGTCGAGGAAGTCGGAGGCAACATTCAAACCGGCGAAAGATCCTGATACTGTTTATGACCTAATTAGTTTCGACGGACAAAAGCAGTACGATACTCGCGATCTACTGGCTACAGTCATCGACGAACGTTCAATGGATGAATACAAGACCGATTACGGCAAGACAATTGTAACTGCCTACGCGCGCATTAACGGACGCGCGGTAGGAATTGTTGCTAACCAACGTTTGCAGGTCAGAACTAAAAAGGAGGGAATTCAAATGGGTGGCGTCATTTATTCCGATAGCGCAGATAAAGCAGCGCGGTTTATCATGGACTGCAATCAAACACGCTTGCCCATCATCTTTTTCCAGGATGTAACCGGATTCATGGTAGGTCGCGACGCGGAACAGAGCGGAATCATTCGCAGCGGTGCGAAGTTGGTAAACGCGGTGAGCAATTCCATCGTGCCCAAGATCACGGTCGTTGTGGGCGGGTCATTTGGTGCGGGGAATTACGCGATGTGCGGCAAGGCATATGACCCGCGGTTTATTGTCGCCTGGCCAACTGCACGCTACGCCGTGATGGGCGCGGCGCAGGCATCGGACACTGTGTTTGCGATTCTCGCTCGCGCCCGGGAGCGAGGCGACAAAAAGACGACACACGAAGAACTGGAAGAGCTCCGCATAAAAGTGAAGCAGAGTTACGAAGAGCAAACCGACATCCGGTACGGCGCGGCGCGTGGTTGGGTGGATGCGATTATCCAGCCGCACGAGACCCGCGATGTCCTGACTCGTTTGTTGCAATACGTCACCCGGCCGATGCCGCAAGCGCATTTCCACACTGGTGTTATCCAAGTGTAGCCATTCATGATTTAGTGATCTGGCGAATTGTCGATTCAAGCCCGCTTTAACGTTTTAACGCCTCAACTCTTCAACGAACCGATGCCTATCGTTCTTATCGAAAAGCAAACGCCGCAAATCACTGTTCTTACTCTCAATCGACCCGAGCGCCGTAACGCGCTAACGATTGAGTTACTCAGTGAACTAAACGCCGCCATCAAGATCGCTTCCGACCAGCCGCAGGAGCGCGTGATCATTTTGCGCGGAGCAGGCGCGGCATTTTGCACGGGGTTGGATTTAAAGGAAGCGGCCGATCAGACAAAGGCGCACGCGACCGCCGAGATGGTCGCAAATACTTTGATCGCCATTAGCCAAACGCGTCTTATCACAATTGCCGCGGTGCATGGTGCAGCGGTCGCAGGCGGCGCTGGTATCATGTCTGCGTGCGATTTCGTTGTGGCCGCACAGGGCACGAAAATCGGTTACCCCGAGGTGCGTCGTGGACTCCTCGCTGGCCTGGTGATGACTTTCCTGCGCCGTCAGGTAGGCGAACGAAACATGCGCGAACTGTTGTTAGGCTCCGAGTTAATCGACGCGGACCGCGCAAAGGAAATCGGTCTTGTAAATCATGTTGTCACACAAACGGATTTAATGAATGAAGCGCAAAAGTTTGCGCAATCGGTTTTGCAAGGTGCTCCTGATGCGCTGGCGCAAACGAAGAGATTGATCGAAGAACTTTGGTCCAGTTCGGTGAAAGAAGATGTCGATCTTGCGCTAAAGTATCACATGCAAGCGCGCGAATCGGAGGAAGCGCGCGAAGGCATAGCCGCGTTCAACGAAAAACGGAAACCAAAATGGACCGCGTAGCGAAGAGTCTAACGGATAGCGCGTCAGCGGCGAGCGAAGAGCCGAAGGCGATGAGCGAGTCCGCTGCACGAGCATGTTAGGCTGCCCCCAGCTTCGTCGCCTCGAGGCCTTTCCGCTACCTTCTCGGCTCATACCGCATCGCCACCGCCCCCGAGCCGAACTCCAGCCGGCTCACGAGCTTCAAGTCGATAACCTTCGATAGCCCCGCGAACAACGTCGGCCCGTGGCCCGCTAGCCTGGGATGCACCACGAACTCGTACTCATCGATCAATCCCAGCTCCGCCAACGCCAGCGGGAGCTTCACGCCTCCCGTGAACAGTCCCTTACCCGACTCCCGCTTGAGCTGCTGAACGGCCTCCCCCAGATCCCCGCGCACGAGCTCCGCGTTCCAATCGACCCGGTCCAGGGTGCTCGACACGACGTACTTTTTTGCCGCGTCGATCGTCCGGGCGAAGGGTCCCTCCAATCGGGCCTCGCTCCCGTCCCCGCCGGCGGCCGAAACGCTGCCTCCATCATTTCGTAAGTCACCCGGCCAAAGAGGAGGGCATCGACCTGGTCGAGGTTCTCGACCGCGTGACGATGCAACTCTTCGTCCGCAGGTATTGCACGATGATCGCAGCACCCGTCTAACGTGACGTTGATGGAATATCGAAGAGGTCGCATTACGTGCTCCTAAAGCCGGCTAACGAGAATCGAGCAGATCGGGAAACTGCGAGATGGACGGGATAGCCCGAGAAGGCGAACACCGCGAGCTGGGAAGCTGCGGGGTAGGCGGAAAAGCCGCGAGGGTAGCGCTTCTCGAGCGGGAGCGAGAGAACCAATGAGCTGGGAAGATCATGAGTCAAAGAGATAAGCCACCCAGCCACTTGAAGCAAAACTGTCGATTTCGGCGTAACACAAGTAGCTGGGTTGGATGCAGCGTCTAGTTAGACCTTGCATCCCAGAACTCGGGCCGCGGCGTGGGCTAAGTCGTCCGGTGTCTGGTTAAAGGCAATCGCCGCCTTCGGAGCGTGTCGACGGATCAGGTTGATGATGGATTCGAAAAGCTCCAGTTGTTCCTTGGGCTCCCGGATTCCGCCGCCGACAACGACGCAGTCCCACGACCGGGCCTGGAGTGCGATGGTGACCCGAGCCTCGATGTCGTCGCTGCCGTCGAGACCTACCAAGCAGGCTTCTGCACGGAAGCCGCGGTCGACAAGAGCCCTCATGCCGATCTCGATCGCGTCCGCGACCGGCTTCGGGTTCCATGGGCCGGGCACCCGATAGGGGTCGAGACCGATGACCAGCACGTGAAGATTTGAGACCGTATTATTCACTGATGAGGAGAGGTAGAGCACTTTTCATGTGGCATGTGTCTTTAGACCTAACGAGACAGAGAATGGAGCCCGCGGGAAGTGGAGCGACATAGATGGGCGAGCCGAAGGCCGAATGAGTGGGAGCGAATGGGTCAATGCTTTCGGAGTTGGCTTCATCGATTGCTTAGATGAAACAATTGACGCTTGCTACATAGCGCGCACTAGGCCGCCATCGACCAAGAGGTCTTGGCCAGCAATGTAGGCCGCGTCCTCGGATAAGAGAAAGCCTACCACTCTGGCCACGTCATCCGCGGTGCCCGGGCGCGCGAGCGGGATCTGGCGGACGGCCTCCGCGGAGACGGGGTACGTGTCAATCTTCCCCGGCAGCACGTTGTTCATCCGGAGCCCGCAGGACCCGTACTGCTGGACATAGAGCTTTGTGAACGCGCTGAGACCAGCGCGAATAGTGGCTGACACCGGAAAATGTAGGTCCGGCTCGACAGCAGCGAAGCTAGAGATATTCACAAAAGCGCCTGACGTCTCCTGAGCAAGCATGATTGGAGTGACCAGTCGAGCCAGACGGATGACGTTAAGTAAGAGAAGGTCGAGTCCACGGTGCCAGTCTTCATCCGTCAGGGTTAGGAGGTCGCCTTTAGCCGCGTGCCCGGTGTTATTGACAACCGCGTCGACCCGGCCATACCGCCGGTGAGTCTGGTGGACGAGCTGCTCAATGGTGGCTGAATCAGCGAGATCGCCGGTGACGGCCAGCGCGTCCAGTTCGGTGGCGAGGTTACCCAGCTCCGGGCCGCGTGCGAACAGAGCAAGGTGGTACCCCCGCTGTGCGAGGAGGCGGGCGCACGCTGCGCCCATTCCCTTGCTCGCGGCTGTGATGATAGCTACCGGTGCAGAGGGCATGGATGGAAGTGTAGAGGTGGTTTCCGTCTAACGAGAAAGGGAATGGAGCCCGCGGGCAGCGGTGCGACATGGACGAGAAGCCCGAGGGGTGTTTTCGCGGGAAGAAAACATCATAAGCCACGGCAGGGCGTCGTGGCAATCATACTGAACGCATTTCGATATGGGGCCGTTGGCTTCATTGATTGGTTAGATGATTCACCACCGACGCGCTTGTCCAAGCGCCTCTTTATGATTGAGCTTCCACTGTTTTTCACCGGCATCCAAATACTGCCACACGTCCTCATAAACCGTATCATTGCCGGGTTTCTTGTAGCGAATGTGAAAATATGCAGCACTGCCATCGCCCTCACCAACGCCGACAAATTCGACGGTGGCATCGGGATGCTCCCGGAGGAAGTCAGCGCGAACGACATCATCGCTGGGTGGGCGAGAGCATGAGGTGCTGACGCAGACGAGC
>JBKPLX010000040.1:0-14624 GCA_046731855.1 Verrucomicrobiota bacterium
AATCGTGATCGTCGATGTTAACGCGAAACTTGATTTCCTTCAGCTTCGAGCCGGAGGGCCTTTTATCCTTGGTATGCTTGGAGATATCGTACCGGAACTTTCCAAAGTCGATGATCTTGCAGACCGGCGGGGTGGCCGTCGGGGCGATCTCCACCAGATCGAGGCCAAGACCTTGAGCTTTGCGCAAGGCGTCATTTAGCTTCATGACGCCAAGCTGTTCGCCGGTGGACCCCATAATGACTCGGACTTCCCGGGCGCGGATCCGACCGTTTACACGAATTTGTGGTTGCAGATTCGAACTAGCTCCTGGCCGACGAAGCGGGAGTGCACCGCGCCGCCGTATTTCCATTTATCGCAATTCCCAGCGTCACCCTCGGCAAACGCCCGGACACTCTAACCTCGCCACGGCTGCGATTCACCGCGACGAAGAGCTCGCATTATATCGCGAGCCGAAGGGAAGTTGTAGGCAACAATCTTGCGCTGGCAAGGCGAATCTCGTGACAATTACGTTTCGATCCTTCAAACGCTTATTTTGCCGGCGGGTCGCCAAAATGCGCCTTGTGCGCTGCGTACGCAGTAGCGTCGTCGAGCATCGAATCAAGCGTGGCCGCCAAGGGCTCGAGCTTTACAACACCGGAAAACACCGCGCGATCGCCAATTTCGGTATCGATGACGAATGTCGGTCGTTGGGTGACCTGGAGCGCATGAAATTCTGCCGTCGATGCGCGAACGCGCTTTTCGATCTCGGGCGAACGCGCGCGCTCGAGGAGCTCTTTCTTGTCAATCTTGGCAGCGCCCGCTCCAATCTCGGCGGCGACTTCCCAATCGCTTAACTTTCTCCCCTCGCGCAGCGCGCCGTGAGAGAGGGCGAGGCGAACGCTATCATCGACAAGACCAAAGTCTTTGGCGGCATCGGCCACGCAATTCGGCGCGAGCCATTCCGGGAGACTGGCATCGTACCAATCGGTGCTAAGGATGAACGGCGAACGCATCATCATTCCGCTGCGCCGGTAGAACCATTGCTCCTGCTCGCGCGAAGTTGGCAAACCGCTCGGATCCATCAACGCGATCTTCCACTGAAACTCGACGCGGCCGCCATAACGCTTCTTCAATTCCGCCCAGGTTGGTTCGGACCAGAAACACCAGGATGAAATAACGTCGAGATAATCGGTGACAGTAATTTGCATGCTCGAACGTTAAAAAGGTTAAAAAAGTTACAACGTCGAAAACCTATGCTGTCATGTTGAGCGAAGCGAAACATCTCTGATGTTGCCTTGACGATGCGGCAAGAACTAATCAGAGATTCTTCGCTTCGCTCAGAACGATAATGTGCTCGACCCTTTAAAGCTTTCAATGCTTTAACCAATTACCTCCGCTAACGCCAACTTTATCCGTGGACCTGAATCACATTTTTCTTTTTCTCGCTCTAATCTCACCGTTGTTGGTGCTGGCCCGGACATGGCGTCCCGGCGTGCAGTATCATGGCTCGCGTGTCGCTGCGATTGTGGTGCTTGGAATCACCGCTCTCGCGTGGATCCTTGCGCCCCGCATGGCTGGGTACATCGGCGGTTTGGCCTGGGTGGCCCTCCTCTTCCTTCCTGCGATTGGATTGCGCAAAATGACGGAGCTTGCGGCAAAGGGAGATTATCAATCGGCCGGAAAACTCGGCGCAATTCTTCAAATCCTGCATCCCAGCGCCGAATTGCGCGATCAGGTCCGATTATTTCGACAGTTGGAATCCCGCCAAAACCCCCGAGTCGTTGTCGGCTCTGTTCCAGCCGGCCGCCGTATACGCCAAAGTCAGTTACGAAGCGCTCCTGGCGTTCTCGTGTTGATTCTGCTCAATTCGATTGCATTTCTCTTCGAAATTTCCGTCGGCGACCTGACCGACCCGGACGTGCTGCACCGAGTCGGCGCGCTCGAGCCTTATGCTGTGGTCGCACAGGGAGAATATTGGCGGCTTTTCACTGCACTCTTCCTACACGGGGGTCTTACCCATCTTCTTTTCAACATTTTCGCGCTTTATATTCTTGGCCCACCGCTGGAACGCTCAATCGGCACAATACGCTTCGTGGCGTGCTACCTGATTTCAGGGCTTGCCTCCAGTGCAGGCGTTGTGGGTTTGACGATTGTGGGTCTCGTGCAAGTCGACCAGCTCGTCGGCGCTTCGGGGTGTATCATGGGAATCGTCGGAGCATGGGCGGGCTTTTTAGTGCGTCATCGTCATACGCCGCAAGCGAGACAACGTCTGGCAAACGTTGGGATGATCGTAGCGATTCAAATCGCCTTCGATCTCTCGACGCCGCAGGTTAGCATGGCCGCGCACTTGTGCGGACTGATAGCCGGCTTCTTTTTGGGACTGATTCTTGCGCCGCGAGCTGTACCCGGGACTGGTGACTTCGACGGACACTAAGGTCCGAAACATTCAACGGATTGTTAAGTGAACTGTGAAGACCTCAAGCCGTCATGCAAACTCAAAGAGGCGACAGGGAAAGCGTCACTCATCGACGGGCAACGCGTTCGCAATAGAATCTTCGATTTTCTTCGCTACCTTCTGTGAAAATTATCAGTGACCAGGTCACCGATCCGCAGACAGGAACTCGCATGCCGACTTTTCAAACGTATAACGTGACTCCAATTCTGCCGGCGGCGCTTGAGCCGTTGCGCGAGATGAGCTTCAACCTTTGGTGGACATGGGAACCGGCCGCGCGCCGGCTGTTTCGTCATCTGGATCCCGAGCTTTGGAACCGCACAAATCACAATCCCGTCCGGATGCTCCAGCTTTCGCGACAATCCCGGCTGGAAGAACTCGCACAGGACAAAACTTTCCTGCGCGAGCTAAAGCAGGTCTTTGAGGAATTCGAAAAATATATCGGCCGGCACGACACCTACGGGAAGACGGGAGCCGGAAGCGCGATCAAGAATCCGATCGCCTATTTCTCGGCTGAATTCGGTTTTCACGAATCGATTCCGAATTATTCCGGAGGTCTTGGAATACTCGCCGGTGATCATTGCAAGTCGGCCAGCGATCTGGATCTGAATTTCGTTGCGATTGGTCTGCTTTATCGGCACGGCTATTTCCGGCAACAGATCGACAAGGACGGCGTTCAGGCAGCGATCAATCTGAATCAAAATTTTTATCACCTTCCGATCCGGGAAGCCCTTCGTAGCAATGGGAAACCGCTGATTTCCGTACCGATTCTGGATCGGCGAGTCTTTGCCAGGGTCTGGGAATTGCGCGTCGGACGGGTAAGCCTTTATCTCCTGGACACCGATATTCCGGAAAACAGCGCCGAGGACCGATTGATTACTGCCGAGCTGTACGGCGGCGATCTTGAGATGCGCATGCGCCAGGAGATCATGCTGGGGATCGGCGGCGTGAAAGTGCTCGCGGCGCTCGGAATTCAGCCGGCTGTGTTTCATATGAACGAGGGACACTCGGCGTTTCTGGCGCTCGAGCGCATTCGTCTCAATGTCGTGGAGAAGAAGCTCGATTTTTATTCAGCGCTTCAACTGGTAGCGGCAGCCAACGTTTTTACCACGCATACTCCAGTTCCGGCCGGAAATGATTCGTTCCCGCGCGAGATGATGCGGAAATATTTCGGAGATTTCGCCAAAGAGCTAAATATTCCGTTCGACGAGCTATTCTCATTCGGCCACACACGTCTCAATCCAAACGATCCGTTTAGTATGACCATCCTGGCGCTGCGGCTTAGTCGGCACGCGAATGGAGTAAGCCAATTACACGGCCAAGTTACCCGATCGCTTTGGAAAGATGTGTGGACCGGCGTGCCCGTCGATGAAGTGCCGATAACCAACATTACAAACGGAGTCCATACCAAAACCTGGATGGCGCCGGAGTTCGCTGCACTTTATCGCAAGCATCTCGGTGCATGGGAGGAACACCTTACCGAGCCTGAGTTCTGGCGCGGTGTCATCGATATTCCCGATGCGCAACTTTGGGATACACATCAAAGACTCAAACTCCGACTGATTGAGTTTGTGCGCGACCGGGAACGAGGCCGTCGCGAACGAATGGGGGAATCGCCCGAGTCCATTCGCAGGGTCAATCGTATTCTTGATCCGGAGATTTTAACGGTCGGTTTTGCGCGCCGTTTCGCGACTTACAAACGCGGCACGCTCCTTTTCAGCGACAAGGAACGCTTGAAGCGATTGCTGAATGACGCGACACGCCCGGTGCAATTCATTTTCGCCGGCAAAGCGCACCCACGCGATGAAGCCGGCAAGGCGCTCATTCAGGAAGTATACAAACTTAGCCATGAAGCGGGCCTGGAAAATCGCATTGTCTTTCTGGAAGACTACGACAGCTACATTGCGCGCCGCCTGGTGCAGGGTGTCGATCTTTGGCTGAACCATCCGTTGCGTCCTCTGGAGGCGAGCGGAACCAGCGGAATGAAGGCCGCACCAAATGGAGGAATTAATCTAAGTGTCCTCGACGGCTGGTGGCGCGAGGGGTACAACGGCAGCAACGGCTGGGCCATTGGCGCGGAGATCGATAATGGCACCGCGGAATTTCAGAATGAAGTGGACGCAAGCAGTCTTTACCAATTATTGGAAAACCAAATCGTTCCTCTCTATTACGCGAAACCGGACGGCAAACTTCCACTCGCCTGGCTGCAATTGATGCGCGAATCAATCCGAAGCGTCACGCCGGCCTTTAACACCCAGCGGATGGTGAAGGAATACACCGAGCAACTTTATATTCCGGCCGCGCAATCGTACGAGAATTTTTCCCGCGACGGCTGTGGCGCGGCCACACACCTTAGCCAATGGAAAACGCAAATACGCAAGGATTGGCCAGCGGTAAAAATTTCGGATGTTCAGGTCGGGAACAAAGATCGACAAAGCATTTTGGTCGGTGAGTCGCTGCAAATCGCGGCCCGAGTCCATCTCGGTGCCGTTGATCCGCAACATGTGCGAGTGGAAGCTTACCACGGCGAAGTGGATAACGGCGACATTCGGAATCCTTCGGCGACCGTCCTCAATCAAACCGGCCGCGCAGATGGAGACGGAAATTATGTTTACCAGGGAGCGGTTCCGGCGTCCGAAAGCGGCACCTATGGCTTTAGCGTGCGTGTGGTGCCCACACATCCGTGCCTGATGCAGATGCACGAGCTGCGCCTGATCACCTGGTCGTAGAAGCGATCGCATGCGTCAATGTCATGTTGAGCGAAGTGAAACATCTCTGTTTATTCCTCTGAGGCGTATTCACTCAGAAAAGATCTGAGATTCTTCACCTTCGCTTAGAATGACATTTCCAGAGTGCTGTGCTGCCTAAAACTGAACCGAGATCCCGGCGTGCAAACGATAGTCAGGAACAGCCTGTAACGATGTGTTATGGATGAAAACCGGGAGGTCTGCGGCGAGTTCCGCGCTCCACCGGCCGCGCGATCCTACGAGACGCGGACCGAGAAAAACCGAAGTGATGCCAGTGTCTTCCGCTGGTTTGCCGCGAAATCGATCGACATCCTTGTACTCACCCGAAGCCACGCATTGGATCCCAAAAATCGTATCGCGATTACGAACGATGTAATATCCCGGGCCACCGCTCCAAATAAAATCGTTGGCAAAGTGATATTGATGCGTGCCGTCGCCGCGCAACGTGAATTGGACGTTCGTTTCGAAGAAGAAGTTCTTGTAACGCAGCGCGTTTTGCTCGCCAAACAGGCCGTCATACGATCCCGTGCCAAGGGTTAGATCATGGCCATGAATGCCACTCTCGGGAGCGCCCTCGACTTCGATCTCGTGAAATTCTTCTTTGAGCCGGCTGCTGTCGCCGGTCGGAAACTTGATCCCGGTCAGTAAAACCGCAGAAACAGTAAAGTCCGGTTCGTGTTCGACTGCGACCGGGTTCTTGCCGCCGTAAAACTCGAAGCTTCTTTGAGCCGGCGAAGCGTAATGAAAAACAACCGTTTTGAGTAGAAGCAACATATCACCAAGACCAGAAACCGTACCTTGCTGAATCTCGAACCCTTCTGGCCTCTTAAATTCGCGATAGATCAGTGGCATATTGATCTGCAATGCAAACCGGCTGTTGATCTCATAACCGGCAACGATCTGGGTGATGGAGCTGTTCAAGTACTGACCCGTTGGATTTGCCACTTCCTCTCCATCCAGCTGCAACGTCCCAAAGCGAGTGAATTGTTCGCCAACCGCTCCGTACCATCCCCTCGCCCATGGTAAAAGTGTGTAATTCATCTGCGGCATTGCGTTCAACTGCGGCGTGTAACAGCCGCAAAGGTCGCAAGCCCGAACACTTGTCAGGCCGGCGGCGACAATCAAAGCTAGAATTCCAGATAAAATTTTTATTTTGTTTCTCCAAAAATGAGAACATGCGCGCATTCGATCTGTACGCGCGCAGCCTCGAGTTTGTAATGGCGCGACGCTGCGACCCGTGCACACGCACGGAGCAGCGAACCCGGCGAACTAGCCTGCCATTACCCGCGGCGGTGGAACGGGCGGAGAATGCTCGATTTCAGAGACGGAAAAACCGCGAAGCGTGTAATCGAACGAAGCGACGGGCGCTATCAATCGGATCACGCGTGCGACGCAGATAATGTCTATCTTTGGCATCGGCGATTGTTTCTCTGTCTTTTTCTCTGAAGCCTTTCCTGTAGCGACGATGTGACAAAGCGAACAGGGATGGGCACCATCAAATGTCTGAGCGATTGCCTGGCACAACGGCCCGCGCTTCGAATACTCGATAAGCATGTTCGTCCAGGCAAACGACTGGAGTGCAACCCAATGCAACCCAATTGCGCAGCAAAGCGCACCAATGGTAGCAATGCGACCGACCTGTCGAAGCACGGCTGCGAGGCTAGGTCTCGCAAATTTTGGTGTCAATCACTCTTTCGTTCCGGCGTTTGGAGCAAAAGCGCCGTTGCCTTCATCAAGATAAATGGTCGAACCCACACGACTGATCTTCATCGATTGTCGCCAGGTTCCTGCCGCGAAATCTTTGTTAGCTTCGATTGTCTTCGTTTCCACTTTTTCCACGGCCGCAACTTGATCGGTGTTGACCATTGCTTCGGACAAAACTCTGCCGTCCATTTCTTGCGCCGCTTTAATTCCAAGAATATGCAAAATTGTCGGGGCAACATCGACATTCCCTGTCGGCAAGTCATCCGTCAGACCGCGACGAAAATCCGGGCCTGCCGCAATCAGAGTATTGTGCATGTCGAATCGACTGAGGGTGGCGTGCGTTCCCTCTCCTGCTTTGCGTTGCCAATCAGCGTCAATCATTCCAGGAGCGCCGAAGTGATTTTTCGAATCGTTCCAACGGAAAGCCATGACAACGTCCGGCGAGTTGGGATTGTCGATTTTGGCGTCATCCAAACGGAAGGTTCCCGGCAGACCTTGTTTGGTAAAAATCACTCCAGCAAAGTCTGATTGTTGCAAAAATTCGACGAGGCGGCGCACGATCGCCGTCTCGTGTTCGACCACATAAAACAGAACACTGCCACCATTCCCAACCAGCATGATGTCTCCGGGTTTCGGTTGATCATCAAATTCAGTCTTCGCAACGAATCCGGCATCGCTCAGGATTCTTCGTAAATCAATCGAGCGCTTGATCGTCGAGAATCCGTGATCGGAAACGACAAACAGATCTGTCGTTTCACGTGCGGCCTGCTGGTCTAACGCCGAAAGAATAGCGGCGAGATTTTCATCCGACGATTTGATTGCAGCGAGCGCCGCTGGCGCGCCGGGTGCAGACTCGTGCTCCGTCAGATCCGGCTCACCCAGCCAAATCACTGACAGAGCAGGCACGCCATCTTTCCAAAAGAAATCGGTCACTGCTTTGGTCGTCCAGGGGTCGCGCTGAGAATGCGCAGATGGCAACGGGCCAAGCGCAGCAACGATGGGCTTAAGGACGTCACGCGGAAGCATCTGACCCGCAAACAGCGTGACCCGGTTCTTCGCAGGCCCACTATTCGCATGTCGATCCAGCAAAAGACCGACAGTCTTTGCGGCGGCAATCACCGTTCGCCCACCTGCGCTTTGAATAAGCTCGGCGATTGTCGGAACGGAAATGTATTTGCCGCCGGAAAGTTCATCTCCCTTGCTCACCACTGTCGGATTCTCGACACTGATTGATCGCGTGCGGTCAATCTCCGGGCGGTACGCATAATTCGCGATCAGGCTGCTCCGACCAGGATAAACACCCGTAACGAGTGCCGTACCGTTTACCTGTGTCGCGCTGGGATAAACCGCATGGTGATTCCGAAAAGTGACTCCCTCGCGAGAAAGCTTCCAAAGCGTGGGAGTTGTTTTCTCGCTGACAAAGTCCGGGCGCATTCCATCCCACACCACGACGACGACATCGCGATCGGATCTGGGCGTATCCCCAGCGAGGCCCATCGCGCCCAGAGAAAAAACGAGGACGAGGATCGAAATCGATGTGCCATATTTCGCAAACATGATCGCTCGCAGACTACACAGATTGGGTGGGATTGGTAGGGCGCGAGCGCTGAGCGCGCCGCCATGGAGTCTGCTCATTGCCCTGCTCTTTTTGTCTGCCTCGGCTTTGGCCGCTCCGCTCGTTCCCACTAATCCCGGGACGACATGGCGATACAGCATGACGGAAGAGCTTGGAAAAGGCCTTACTATTTCGAATTTGAAAACAGATGCTGATCGGAAGGTTCGACTATCGGTACTCTACCGCCTTGATGGAATGGAGGACGTTGACGGAAAAGCGCTTCTTAAGTTCGAAATGCACCGGGCTGGATCCATCACGAATACAGATCTTGTTACCGTCGATCAACACGGAATAACCTGTTGGGCGCGAATTAATCTGGATGGCGAACTCATAAAGTTTAGTCCGCCGCAGACAATGGTTGCCGCACCGCTCAAGCCCGGAGCGACCTGGAATTTCGACGGTCAAGCCGGCGATTTAAAAGTGCATCAGCAGTACAATGTGACCGGAGAAGAAGATATCGAAGTTCCGGCCGGCGAATTTCATGCATTCCATATTCGGGGAGAGCAAAGCTCACCCAGCCGGATGACAATCGATCGCTGGTTCGCGCCGGGCACTGGCGTTGTCAAAGATGTTACAACAATGCGCGCCGCGGACGGCAATTTGCTCGAGCGAATTTCCCTGGAACTGTCCGAGCGACCCAAAATCGAGAATCGACCGGAGGTGAAATCGGAGGCGGCGTCAAAACGGCTGTCAGTGACCTTTGCAAACGATCAATTTGGGAAACCGAGCACGACCTTTTCATCAGATACACCCCAGATTTGCGTACGTTGGCAGGGACGGCGCTTGCGAAAGGGTGGAAAGGTTAAGGCGGTGTGGATCGCGGAGAATATCGGCGAAGATTTTCCACAAGACTACAAAGTGGACGAAGCTTCGGCCACAGTCGAAAGCCAAAATGCTCATGGAGCATTCACGCTGTCGCGGCCGGAAGACGGCTGGGCGGTCGGTGATTACCGCGTTGAGTTCTATTTCGATAACGTTTTCGTGGACGCGGCGAAGCTAAAGATTGTGCAATGAACGTGGCGCAAGCGACGCGAATCCTTGTAGCCGCCTCGCTGTGTCGAGGCGCTGAGTGCGTTACCGGATTGCATGGCGACGCAACGCCGTGGCTACAACCACTCCATGCCTAAACGACTTCAAGAACGCCGGTTTTTCTTGAATCCAAAGTGAGCCACCATTGCATCGTAGAAATAGAGAGAATCATTTTTCCCATGAAGAAGATCATTTTTGTATTTTTGGCTGCGTGCGTCGTGCTGGCCGTTGGATGCCGATGGGTGGGAATTCGGGGGAATGGGCATATCAAAACAGAGGACCGACCAATTAGTGCCTTCACCGAGATCGACGCCGGCGGGGCATTCGAAATCGAATGGCAAAGCGGGTCCCCTGCTCTCCGCATCACAACCGACGAAAACCTTCTTTCTTATGTCGAGAGTGACGTCTCGGGTGACACGCTTCGTTTGCGCACGCACGACCAAATCTGGCCGACGCATGGAATCAAGGTCGTTATCTCCAGCCCAACCAGAGCGGCCGCAAGGATCCGCGGCGCTGTAAAGCTTACCGCAAAACAACTCACCGGATCCAAGTTTGCGCTTGAAGCTAGCGGCGCATCACGTGTTTCGTTCGATGGAAACATCGATGAACTCCTTGCCGATATGACCGGGGCTAGCGAACTGGACGCAAGCGGACTTCAAACCAAGATAGCCGAAATCTCAACGACAGGTGCAGGCGACGCGGAAGTCGCAGTTGCCGAAACATTGAAAGTTTCAATTACCGGAGCGGGAAAAGTCTCCTATTCCGGCAATCCGACAATTGAAAAACACATTACCGGCGCGGGCTCGGTTCGCCGCAAGAATTGATGCCGTACGTGGCGCTGTTGTCATTCCGAGCGGACTTGAGGGAATGGAGCGAAAGGGGAGAGCGACATAGACGGTTGCGCCGCGACGGTAGCGGCGGGAGAGTCGGGAGACGAACGAGTCAATCTCTGGCTATCCACATTCCCGTTCCATTAAGTTAGAGATCTCTCGGCTTCGCTCGTGATGACAGGCTCACAGAATCCGGAAATGGAGAATTTCATCTGCGTGCAATGCGGAACGCAATTTTCTGAGATGGTCAAGCCGCCCTTACACTGTCCGATTTGTGAAGACGAACGGCAATTTGTGCGCCATGGCGGCCAGGAATGGACCACGCTCCAACGTCTCACAGCGGATCATCGAAACCGTTTCGAAGAAGAAGGGCCGCGACTTCTAGGCATTGGCACCGAGCCCGAATTTGCTATCGGCCAGCGCGCTCTGCTTGTGCAATCAGCGGCTGGAAATTTGCTCTGGGATTGCATTGCGTTGCTGGACAATAGAACAATCGCAGACCTCAGCGCGCGCGGTGGGATCCGTGCAATCGCGATATCGCATCCGCATTACTACACAACGATGGTCGATTGGGCAGAACGTTTCGATGCGCAAATTTTTCTGCACACGGGCGATCGCCAATGGGTGACGCGCAAAAGTTCCCAGATTCAGTTTTGGGAAGGAACAACTTTGCCACTTTGGGATGACCTCACACTAATCAATTGTGGCGGACATTTCGAAGGCGGCACCGTGTTGCATTTCCCGGCGGGTGCAAATGGCAAAGGCGCTTTGCTTACAGGCGACATCATTCAAGTAGTACAAGACCGGAGCTATGTCAGTTTCATGCGCAGTTACCCGAACCTAATTCCGCTCGGGGCGACCGCGATTCGTCGTATTGTCAAAGCAATCGAACCTTTCCCTTTTGAACAGATTTACGGTGCATGGTGGAAAGCGAACGTTCTCTCGGCCGCGAAAGACTCGGTGCGAAGCTCGGCGGAGCGTTATCTGCGCTGGATCAGGACATAATCATTGCAACTGTGCACGTCAGTCGAAAACTGTGGAGGCAGCCGTGTCGGCTGCTTTGACGGGGATGCAGGTGACACGCCTGCGCGCTGCGGCACAAATTCTCAGTTGATCATCTGATCAACAATCAGGGGCAGCGCCACTGCGGCTGGCTCCCGGACCAATCGAGTCGCAAATCGGGAGAGCGACGTTTCTTCGGGATTTACTTCGATTAGCTGGCCGCCGCGGCGGCTTGCACGCAGCGCCCAATCAATGATGTATCCAAACGTTGCCGTTGTTCCAGCGACGATCACAACGCCGCAAGGATCGCGCTGCAAGTATTTCTCAACGCGTTGGGTTTCACGCAAAGGCAAAGGCTCTCCGAACCAAACCACCCCGGGGCGCATAGGCGCGTCACACTTCGCACATCTCGGGACGCCATTTTGCTCTTGCTGTTGCCGTTGCTCTGGCCAGAAATCGCAGCGCGAACATCTGTTAACAAAAATATCTCCGTGGATTTGCACCATCTCCGCCTTTGCCAGGCCAGCGCGTTTGTGCAGATCGTCCACGTTCTGCGTGACGAGCAAAAATTCATCTGCAGATTGCGCCAGATTGGCAATCGCCTCATGCGCGGCATTTGGTTGGGCATTGCGAATACGCCGGCGCCGCTCGCGATACCATTGCCAAACCAGTTCCGGATCGCGCGCGAACGCCTCGGGTGTCGCCAACTTTATCGGATCCAGATTGCGCCAGTAGCCATCTTTTCCACGAAACGTTGGAATCCCGCTTTCAGCCGAAACACCCGCCCCCGTAATAATGAGAACACGCACAAGTTAAGATCGACGAGCGACGGCGATTTCCAAATCGGCTGCACCGAATATTCCCGTCGATCGGACAGTTAATGTTGCCACTGCCATGTTGGCTTGCCAGACTCGCGCCATGAATGACCATGAAATTGAATCCGGCGCCATCCGGGAAATTGAACCAGAAGTAAGGACGCTGTTTACAAAACTGGTCGAACACGATCCGCGGGAGGCGGCCAAGATGCTGGAGCCGTATCCGGATGAGTTTGTTGTTCAAATGCTGGAGCTGTTAAATCCGGCATCGGCATTGAAGATTCTGCAACGCTTCAATCCCTCACGGAGGCAGACCATTCTGGCCACCGCTTCTCCTGAAACCAACAAGCAATGGATGCGAAATCAAACGTACCCGGAGCGCAGCATCGGACGATTAATGCAGCCGCCACTGGCAGTCTTCCGGCCGCAAACGACAATCGCCGAAGCAACCGAACAAATTCGGCGGCTCGCCAAAAAAGCAATTATCACCTACGGCTTCGTCACAGACGAACAGGAGAAACTCCTCGGCGTCGTTGTGATGCGCGACATGCTTCTGGCGCACAGCAATCAGCGTCTTGAGGATATCATGCTCAAGGATCCGTTTTATCTCACGCCAGAGATGTCGCTCCCCGATGCGATGAGAGCGGTACTTGTTCGGCATTATCCGGTGTATCCAGTCTGCGACAAAACGGGACAGCTCCTCGGGCTTTTGCGCGGCCAGATGCTCTTTGAGGCTGAGGCGATTGAATTAAGCGCGCAACCGGGTGAGATGGTCGGCGTGGAAAGCGAGGAGCGCCTTACCACGCCATGGCTGCGGAGCCTGAAATTTCGGCATCCCTGGCTTCAAGTAAACTTATTCTGCGGACTACTTGCTGCGGTCGTGGTCGGTTCCTTTCAGGAAACGATCGACCGCATCATTGCGCTGGCAGTATTTCTGCCGGTCCTCATTGGTCAGGCAGCGAACACCGGAGTGCAGGCGCTGGCAGTATGTTTGCGCGGGATGACCCTGGGCGATTTAAGGTCGGGCAGACAACGGACGCTCCTGATCAAGGAGATGTTGCTTGGAACATTAAATGGAGCCTTGACCGGCGTCACCGGTGGAATCGCAATGTTTATCTTTGCGACGATGGTGAAAAGCCCACTGGCGTTGATGCTGAGTTTTGTGGTGTTCCTGGCTATCACGATCAGTTGCTGCTTTAGCGGCGTAGCTGGCGCGATGGTGCCCTTGGCTCTCAAGAAATTTGGGGCCGATCCGGCAACGGCATCCAGCATCGTCGTCACCACGTTTACCGACGTTGGCTGTCTGCTCGTCTTTCTTGGACTCGCTGCCTTGTTGATCTAGACAGATCGACAAACACACGTGCTAAAAAAAGATCGCCCTACTGCGAACGAACCTCTATCACTCCATTGCCATGCAAAAACAAACCTTCACCCTGGCTGTTCTTATCCTGTTCATCTCATCTGCTTTTGCTCTAAGCGCGCCCGACACTCCAGACACGCGGCGTCACGAAGCCGAGCGTTATCTCCAAGCTACCCCGCCCAAAGCATTGTTCGAGGACATGGCCGACAAAATGGCTGCGAACCTTCCGCCGGACCAACGCGACCAATTCAAGAAATTGATGACGTCGCAGCTCGACATCGCGGCACTAACCAAGGCGATGATCGATTCAATGGTGAAGCATTTTACCACGGAGGAATTGAAGGCTTTGGCAGATTTTTACGGTTCGCCCGTCGGGAAATCCGCGATGCAAAAGTTCGGCGCCTATATGGCGGACATTATGCCGGCTATGGAGGCCGAGATCATGAAAGCTCAGGCAAAGCTGAACCAGTCGCTTCCCAATTCATCGCCCAAATAACATACGTAAATTGTGTGTTGGAGGTGGAACGCGCTCGCCGAACGCGTTGTCGAAAGAATTACGAAATAACATTGCGTTGAGAACAACGCGATCCGCTATTCCCAGCCAATCTGCCGATCCTTGTTTTGTTCTTCCAGCCAGCTCATGAGCGGTTTGAAGTAATCCATCATGGCACGGGTAGAAATGTCTTCGCCAGTGGCTTCCTTCAACACTCTGCGCCAGTCCTCGGTCGCACCTTTTTTAAGGATGTTATTCAGCCACACGCCGACCTCTTTGTTGTCGGCGTAATTACACGATTGCGGCGGCTGATGAAGGATCTTGCGTGCGATGTAATCGTGTAATTGAAACTTGAACACGGTCGCAAACGCGTAGTTGTAGTAATAGGCTGGAGTATCATTGATGTGCGTCTTGGTCGCAGCATCGCAAAATTCTTCGCCACGCGGCGACGGCGACTCCATGCCTTGGAAATCGGAAACGTATTTCCACCAGCGCGCGTTCCATTGGTCGGGCGGAAGATCATGCGCGTAAATATCTGCTTCCCAGTGCGGCATCGTGCCGCAGGAAAAATAAATGAACGGGACCGAGCGCGCCAGAG
>JBKPLX010000041.1:0-7436 GCA_046731855.1 Verrucomicrobiota bacterium
CTCAATGTCTCGTGGGCTCGGAGATGTGTATAAGAGACAGCCTACACCCTGCTGAGGAAAAACCATACGGTCGATCTTACAACGACTTTCGATGAAGAGGTCCATGTAGTTGGCCACGAGTCGGTCAGCCCGGCAATGATTCTCGAGCACACTGAAGACGCCGAACTAATGAGGAATGCGATAGACCGATTACCTGCCGAATTTCGGGAGATCCTGACCCTGCGCCATCAGGAAGACTTATCTTACAAGGAAATAGGCGATATTCTGAAAATTCCGACCGGCACGGTTATGTCGCGACTAGCCCGGGCGCGCGCCAGGCTGAAGGAATATTTAACCACTTCGATGAGTCAGGAGGAATAGAGTGAACTGCCAGGAAATTACAGAGTTGATGGACGGTTATTTGGATCGCGAGCTGGATCCAATCACCAGCCAGAAAATCGAACAGCATTTGCGGGACTGCCGCAAATGTAAGGAAGCATACGAGACGCATACTGCGTTGGCTCACGCGATCAACCGGGGCGCGCCGTACTATAAAGCTTCGACCGAACTGCAGCAGCGGGTTCAATCTTCTTTGCGAGATGCAATGGGCGCGACGACCGCGCGTGATACCGTGCGAGAAACCCATATGTTAGGCACCCGACCCAGCGCGCGACGGCGTCCTGTTGTGCCTGAGATACCATGGACTTGGTTAGGCCTCGCTGCAGCCATCATCCTGGCTGCTATTGTTGGTTCCAATTTACTGCCTCGATTGCGACAACCCACAACCGACCAGTTCCTCGCGACGCAACTTATAGCTAGCCACGTCCGCTCGCTTATGGCAAACCATCTCACCGACGTTGCCTCCTCAGATCAGCACACCGTAAAGCCATGGCTTGATACGAAGCTCGATTTTGCAGCGCCCGTCGTGGATCTTTCCAGCGAGGGGTTCCCGTTGATTGGCGGACGGCTTGATTATCTCGATAACCACCCTGTAGCAGCTCTAGTTTACCAAAGGCGCAAGCATTTCATTAACCTTTTTGTCTGGCCGGCGACCGCCGATGCGAACAAGGCGCAAAAGGCGATTACGCGTCAGGGTTACAACTTGCTCCATTGGACTGATGCCGACTTCAATTACTGGGCTGTTTCTGACGTTAACGCAAGCGATCTGCAGACATTCAAGCAACTCGTTGAAGGTCAAGTCCGGCACCGCTGATGGCGGTCGGAGTTTAGTTTCGAGATATCCGATAGGTTCAAAAGGGGCCACGAATTCACACGGTGCGCCTATAAGCTGGAGTTTCTGCCCTTTAAAGAGCGGCGGTTGAAACTTGCCTCACCACCAGTCACCCGGTGTGCTTTGCCGGGCATTTGCTTTGCCCAACAGCACAATGTTTGACGTTCCGGGAATATTCATCGCAGCAAAGCAGTATGGATAACTGAAAACAAGTTATCGAAATCTAAAACAAAGAAAGGTTTCCAGTATGTTAGCATCTCCAGTTTGTTATGATAGAAACGCCGTTAGCAGCGGATCAATGTTCTTTGTGTTCCTGAAGCACCTGAACGCTCGCAACCTGGCGCTGGTTTTGTTTGTTGCTTTGGCACTTCTCACACCTACCCGGGCGGAAGATCCAGAGCGAACGGGTGCCGTTCCAAAGAACGCAGCAAAGACCGGGGTCACTATCCATGACTTCGGCTGTTTACCGGACGTTGACGCTACCGGTCACTCAAGACATCACCTGTTTTCGACAGGGGCTTAAAGTTTCTCCAATATCCTCGGAACAGCCGAAATTTATTCTTCGTCAATTCACCCTCGGATGACAGGAAAGAGTCATCGCTAAGGAAATACCAACACATCGACAATATGTAAGGACGGGTACCTCTGCGTCCGCGTTGTCATCAAAACAGGCGTATTGACCCTCCTCGATCTCGACAGCGAACAAAGGGACATGCACGAAAGGAAAGCGCCCCCTCAAGGTGAATTCTGTTCTCTAAAGATTTCGGGAATAAACCCGCGTGAAATCAGTAAGCACAGTTGAAAGACAATTTATCAAGCGAACCTAAACCTTAGAAAACAAATATTATGTCCGACTACATTTCTCACGATCACGAGCACGATGGGATCGACCGCCGTGGCTTTCTAAAATGCATGGCGTGGGCCGGCACGGGAGTGCTTTGGACGGTAAGCGGCGGTGTCCTCGCGTCAAAGACCCTCGCTCAAATTGCAAAGGCTGGGTCGTCATTGCCCAAGACTACCGATCTCAGTTTCCTGCAGATTAGCGACAGCCATATCGGGTTTAACAAGGAGGCGAACAAGAATGTTACCGAGACATTTAAGATTGCTCTCGATCGCATTAACGCGATGCGCACTCCGCCGTCCTTCCTGATCCACACAGGGGACATCACGCAATTGTCGAAGCCGGAGGAGTTCGACACCTTCGACGAATTACTTAAGAGCTGCCGAACCAAAGACGTTTTCTACGTTCCCGGGGAACATGATGTGCTTAATGATGCAGGCAAACTCTACCGCGAACGATACCTGAAGAGCGTCGAAGCAAAAGGTTCCGGTTGGTACAGCTTCAATAAGAACGGCGTTCATTTCATTGGCCTCGTCAATGTCCTCGATCTTCAGGCCGGCGGCCTGGGCCAGTTGGGCGAGGAACAACTCGAGTGGCTCGAAGCGGATGCAAAAGGACTCGGTGCCGACACTCCAATCGTAGTTTTTGCGCATATTCCTCTCTGGGCGGTTTATCCGCAATGGGGCTGGGGGACCAGCGATAGCGAACGCGCCCTTGGTTACCTGAAGCGCTTTGGTTCGGTGACGGTCCTGAACGGTCACATCCATCAAGTTCTTCAAAAGATCGAAGGCAACGTGACGTTTCACACGGCGATGTCTACGGCTTTCCCGCAGCCTGCACCTGGAACTGCGCCATCGCCTGGCCCAATGAAAGTGCCGGCTGAAAAGTTACAAAGCCTGCTCGGCCTAACGAATGTCGAGTATCAACAAGGCAAAACCGCGCTGGCCGTTATCGACTCCAATCTTAGTTAGACGCGCGGAAACCATCACGACTCATACCATGACTATTCTCATTTCTAAAATCCGAATCGCTGCACTCCTGTGCAGTGTCAGCTTTCTGTCTCTCTCGGCGCTCGGCGGCGACACCAAGGATGCTGACAGCGTCGGCGCCGGCCAAAACAAAATCGAGATCAAGGACTTCGCCTTCAATCCTCAAACCATCACGGTTAAGGCTGGTGAGAAGATCACCTGGATCAATCGAGACGAGGAACCGCACACAGTAGTCAGCGTGGAGAAGCAGTTTAAGAAATCGTCTGCGCTGGATACCGATCAAGAATTCACGATCACCACCGGCGCTCCCGGTACCTATACCTACTTCTGCTCAGTTCACCCAAAGATGACCGGGACGATCGTGGTTACAAAGTAAGTGTGACGAGGTCAGTCGACGCGATAATGCTCAAAGTAATTATGAGGCCAGTCATAGTGGCATCAGCAAATCCTTTCGATTTGAAGGCGGCGCTCCTCGCAGGGCATGCTCAGCACCCAGTAATCGTTCACTTTCCGATCGCCCTGTTTATCGCAAGCGCTGTTTTCGACATCCTCGCGATCTGGCGCAAGCAATCCGGCCTGGCAACAGTCGGCTATTTCAACCTCGTTGGAGCTGCGATAACCGTTCCTCTGGCAATCGCTACCGGTCTCGCCGCGTGGCGATGGCAGCTCGAGGGTGCGACTTTGAAAGGTAATCTGCAGTTGCACCTGATTTGTGCACTCACTTCTGCGGTGCTCATAGTTGGTCTTTGCTTGAAACGGTTGCACCTGCGAGCAAAGGGCCAATCGCCGCGTGCCTCTTATTTTCTAGTCGTGGCGCTGGGGTTAGTGATGATCACTCTCACGGGCCATCTCGGAGGAATTATAAGCGGCGTCGAAGGGCCATGACCCCAAAACAAGGGAGCCAGCATGCGTTATTGCAAATACTTGTCGAACCATCCGACTGTTTGTTCCAATCGATCGGACTGGTGCGCCGGTTTGATGAACATGTGACCCTCGCCGGGATAAATGATGAGTTGTGTCGGCATACCAAGCGTTTTTAAGGCGTGCCAGAATTCGTAGGACTGCGAAGCGGGGCATTCCGCGTCGCGCTCACCGACAATGACCAGCGTCGGGGTCTTTACATTCTTGATGAAGCGAATGGGCGAACTTTTCTCGTACACGGCGGCATCATCGTAAACCGATGCGCCGAAGAACGGGATCATCCATTGGTCTATCAAGTTTTGGCCGTAGTAACTTTGCCAATTTGCAATGCCGGCGCCAGCAACAGCAGCATGGAAACGATTGGTCTGCGTGACTGTCCACATTGTCATGTAACCGCCATAACTCCAGCCGGTCACACCGAGGCGCGCGGGATCGATCGGATATTTTTTTATCGCTGCATCGACTCCGGCGAGGATGTCGCGAAGATCGCCGTGGCCGAAATCTTTCACGTTGGCGCGGGTGAACTCTTCTCCTTGACCGTAACTTCCGCGAGGGTTCGGCATCAGGACGTAATAACCACGCGAGGAGAGAGCAGCGATGATTGCTCGCGACATTCCAAAGCCGGCGGGCCAGTCAGGGGTTACTGCGCTTGAAGGTCCGCCATGGATGAGAACAACCATGGGATACTTCTTGCCAGACTCAATTTTTGCCGGCGACAGAAGCCAGCCTTGGATATTGAAGCCTTCGTTCGACCACTCAAGATTTTCGGCTTTACCCCACGTCGCTGATAAAGCGGAGTTATTATTCGTTAGCTGGCGCCATTCACCAATCGGTCCGACCCAGATCTCGGGTGGTGTTTCAAATGTGCTGCGTTCTGCTGCTCCTACTTTGCCATCCTTAGAAACGGCAAAGTCAGGGAAATTCCCGAAAGCGTGAAAAGCCTCCGCGCCTTGCCAGATTGTGCGCACCGAATTGTTGACGAGCATCAGTTCAGAGATCGCACCTCCTCCGCTGACTATTTCGGTAAAAAGGATTCGATCCGGCGCTAACCAGAAGAGTGAGCTCACGGAAGTTTTGCGACCTCGGGTGCGATTCGTTAGGTCACGGCCATCGGCGGAGACGGTAAAGAGGTCACCGCCGTGAAACCCTTCGTCGCTCATCAAGCCTTCAATGAAGGCGATCGACTTGCCATCCGGCGACCAACGCGGCACTGCGACCTGAAGAGAAGGTTTGTAGATCGACGTGGCGTTATCCTCTGCAATGTCGATCGTGTAGATCTGCGCGATCCACCAATTGTTGTCGCCCGGCCCTGGTGCCGCCGTTGCGACGAACGTCTTGTCATTCGGCGACCAATCGTAATCGTAGATGTGAAGATTTTCCGGAGAAACCTGGCGCAACTGGCCGCTGGCAACGTCGAGAACAGCGATTCGCTGATTATGAATGGCAGTGTCGATCACGCCAGTCGTCGTTGGCGCGGCCATTAAAGGACCGCCGCCTCCCCCGCCCTCAATGTAGAGGAAGGCAATCTGCTTCCCATTGTGCGACCAGCGGGGTCGCGCAGCGTAACCGTTAAGGCTCGTAAACTTTTTGGGATCGGAACCGTCGGCATTCACAATCCAGAGTTGGCGCTGCTTCCCCTCATCGGCGCTGGAAAAAACTGCCAGTGTCTTGGAATCAGGAGCCCATGCGGGATCGAAATCGGTTCTTTCGTCGCCGATCGGAATCTTAACCAATGTCGCTGACGCGTTACCTGACGTTTCACGGACATAGGTTTGCTTTGATCTTGAGGCGGCGGTGGACTGCACCCACGCGATATGTATGCCGTCGGGAGAAAGAGCAACGTCGCCGTACAGGACAGTTTTACCCAACTGTTCGGTCAGCTGCTGCATGGTCTGAGCGGTTAAGGTCATTGGAAAAAGACAAGCCAGAAGAAGATGCTTCATCCTGTGATCCTGACAAAGGCCTCACCGAGCAGCAAGGAAACACGAATTCCGAGCCGTGAATTATCATCGCCTGTTTGGATGCGCGGGTTCAAACTTGAGGACATGAGCCAAGATCCTTTACTACCATTGCCCAAAGTGCGCACTGGTCAGACGCCAACGAAGCTGACGAAGGAAGAATATTTGAGACGTTGGCGCGAGCGATTTTACGATCCCGCGTTTGCATCAAAGAACGTTGAGCTGGACGCGATCGCGGAGATCGCATGGGAAGCGTATGACGATGCGCGCAAATCGCCTCGCACGCGCACAGCAGGAGCGGGCTTCGCTGATGCCGAGTACGAACTATCAGTCGAATGGCTGGCAACACGGCAGTCAATTATCGACGCGCAGAAACGCCAACAATCGCCGGATGCTCCATCGCGTGTTTTGCTAATCTGTGCGTCGCCGCGCACCGACCAAACATGTCCAAGTGAAATGTCGAAAACGTTTCGTCTGGCGCAGAGCGCGCGCGAGATCATCGATGCTGTTCCGCGATTCGAGATCGACTTTCTCGACCTCAGTGTCATGGCGGCTGAATACGGACGCGTGATTTATCCCTGCAAAGCCTGCGTTTCTACGGCGATGCCGCTCTGCCATTGGCCGTGCAGCTGCTATCCGAACCATTATCTTGGCCAGTCGCAGGATTGGATGAACGAGATTTATCCGCGATGGGTGGCGGCGCACGGCATCATGATCGTTACGCCGGTGCATTGGTACCAGGTCCCGAGCACGCTTAAACTGATGATGGATCGTTTGGTCTGCGCCGATGGCGGGAATCCGGATCCAACCTCTACACACGGTAAAGATCCAGAAGAGGCAAAGGCGTTGGAGCTCAAGGGTTGGAATTATCCGCGACACTTGGGTGGACGAACATTCGCAGTTGTCGTGCATGGCGATGCCGAGGGCGCCGATTCCGTTCGCCGCGCCCTGCACGATTGGCTGGCAGATATGAATTTGTTTCCATCTGGTGAAGCTGCCGTGTTCGATCGCTACATTGGTTATTACAAACCTTATGCAATTAGTCATGACGAGCTCGATCTCGACGAGGCAATTTTCGAAGAAACGCGCAATGCTGCGCGCGTCCTGGTGCAAGCTGTGACGAATTTGCGCTCTGGAGTTCATCCGCCTGATCAGGACTTGGTCGATCCACGTCCAAAGTGACAGGCGTATTGCCGATCACTTGTTTACGAATAGCGACAAGCATTCAATCGCGTAACATCAATCGATGGCTCAGGTTCGGATTCGGTTGGCAAGGCCAGGCGATTCCCGTGCCCTGGCCGACCTGCGCTATCGATTCCGTAGTGAAACTGAATCAGCCACAGAAACCAGATCGCGGTTTCTGCGTAGATGTAGGTCGTGGATGAGGAAACGTTTTCGCCCAGGACGTTCTCCGTGGCGTTGTTGGGTGCTCGACAATGGCAAAGAGTTGGTCGGCCACGTCTGCGTGCAGTTGTTTGAGAAAGTCCCCAATCCGGTCAACGACGAACCGGAGTTTC
>JBKPLX010000042.1:0-20963 GCA_046731855.1 Verrucomicrobiota bacterium
GTGAGCTTCTGGCCAAAGATGGTTTCCGTCTCGTCGAGATCATAACTTAAGATGGCAGTGTCACCGTGAATGACACTTCGGGGCTTCGCGATCTTGATTGTGCCCGAATAACCTCTCGGCAACGGCGAAATATCGGCAACCAGTTGCGTCTTGTTTAGGTTGCGGCCCTTTTCATCGGCGAAGATGCAATCGTCGGCGAAATATTTTTGCCATGGTTCCTTGTTGCCTGGTACTACCGCGTCGAAAAGTTCCTGGGTGCGGCGAACAAGTTCTTCCTGCGTTATCGCTGCCGGATCTCCGCAAATTGACTGCGGTGGTTTAAAGAAACTGAGAAGAAAAACCAGGATCAGTGAGCGAATGTTCATGCGATAATTTGTTCTCTTGCTCACCGGCAACCAACAGAAATGTTTGTGAGTCGCGTGGGTTTGAGCGATCCGCTGATGAGATAGCCAATCGGTTACAGAACATCATTCAGGCAGCTGAGCAGATGCGCCACGGTTTCTTCGGTCTCGTCCCCCATATTCGAAAGGCGAAAGGTTTTGCCTCGGATTTTGCCGTAACCTGGGTCGATCACCAGATGATGTTTTTCGCGAAGCTTTTTCGCCAACTCCAGAACGTTGATCTCCTTGTTGTTTTTTACGCAGGTGAGCGTCTTTGAGCGAAATCCTTCCTCCGCGAAGAAGTCGAAACCAGTGCGACGAACCCACTCATCCACGAGGGCGTTCGTCCGCTCGTGTCGAGCAAAACGCGCATCCAGGCCTTCCTCGAAAATTTCATCCAGTTTCGATTCCAGCGCGTGCATGTGCCCAATGCTTGGCGTGCTCGGCGTCATCCATTCTGCCTGTTGCTTCTTGAATTCGAGGAAATCAAAGTAAAAACCGCGGTTCGGGATTTTCTCTGCGCGAGCAAATACTTTCTCCGAAACGGAGAACAAAGAAAAACCTGGTGGCAACGCCAGCGCTTTCTGCGCGCCGGTGAGCATCACGTCTATACCGAGCGCATCCATGTCGATTTTGACCCCCGAGAATGAGGAGACAGTATCGAGGACGAGCGCCACATCCGGATACTTGGCGAGCGTGCAGCAGATTTCCGGGAGCGGATTCATCACGCCTGTTGACGTCTCGTTGTGGACAAGGGTGACAGTGTCAAATTTTCCCGTGGCCAATTGCCTATCGATCGCCTTCTGATCGATGTGTTTTCCCCAATCGACCTGGAGTGAAGTGGCCTCCTTGCCACAGCGCTTTGCCACCTCAACCCATTTGTCCGAGAATGCGCCGCACATACAGCAAAGCACTCCGCGATCGACCAGGTTCCGGATGGATGCTTCCATCACGCCCCATGCCGAAGAGGTTGAAAGGAACACTGGCTGCTTTGTTCCAAATAATGTCTGAAGCCCTGGATGGATTGTGCGGTAAAGATTCTTAAAATCTTCGCCGCGATGCCCAATCATCGGACGCGAAAATGCGGCCCATGTTTTTTCGGATACTTCAACGGGACCTGGAATGAAAAGTTTGTCGTGCGGAATCACGGTAGAAAACGTCCAACGTTCAACCCGCCTTCGCAAGCGCTACGGCGCGGCAGGCGCTCAACGTCCAATAGTAAACTTTAGGGGATGACTTGCATGCAGATCACGTGCGATGTACGCGTGACGCGTGAATGGCCGATTTATCTTTTGCCTGATCCTTGCGGGAGCAATGCTGGTGCGCGCTGAATCGCCAAACTATTTTGTTTATGTCAGCAATGAACGATCTGGCGATATCAGCGTGATTGACGGTGCGACGGATGCGGTTGTCGCGACTTTTAAAGCAGGCAAAAGGCCCCGCGGGATTCACGCAGCGCCTAACGGCAAGCGGCTCTTTGTGACGTTGAGCGGTTCGCCGCGAATGGCGCCCGGTCTCGATGAAAACCGTCCACCAGCGGACAAAACTGCCGACGGGCTTGGTGTAATCGATCCAGTCGAGCACAAATTAATCGATCACTGGCATATCGGGTCCGATCCGGAGCAATTCGCGATAAGCAAAGATGGGAAGTTTGCTTTTATCGCGAATGAAGACGACGCGAGCGCCTTGATTGTCGACCTCGACTCCGGGCAGTCTCGCGGGAAAGTGAAGGTTTCGGAAGAACCCGAAGGCGTCGGCGTCAATCCACAGAACGGCGAAGTCTATGTCACCTGTGAAGAGAAAGGCGAGGTGTTCGCGATCGATCCCAACCAACAGCGCGTCGTCGCAACGATCGAGACAGGCGGACGACCGCGGTCGATTGCATTTTTGCCGGACGGCTCGCGCGCGTACGCCACTTGCGAGAACGGCGGCTACGTTGCCGTCATCGATGCAGCGTCGCACAAATTGTTATCAAAAATCCAACTGGCAACAGGCTCGCTGCCGATGGGCACCGCAATGGCCAGGGATGGAAAAGAGCTTTATGTGTCAACAGGCCGCGGAAACACCGTTGTGGTTATCGATACTGGGAAAAACGAAATAGCGGCAACCATTCCGGTCGGAAATCGCGCATGGGGAATCGCGCTAGATCCAAGCGGATCGAAACTCTACACCGCGAACGGTGCATCCAACGATGTTTCAGTTGTCGATGTAAAATCGCGCAAAGAATTGCGCCGTATCAAAGTCGGTGACGGTCCGTGGGGCATCACGACTGTTTCCAAGAACTGACGGCTTCCCAGCCATCGGTTTTCGTTATGGCCGGCCCAAGCCGGCCTTCCTTGCTCTACCCGCCGGCGGCGTAATTCGGATATCGTTCGTGCAGTTCTCGCGACAACCGATCCGCTTCGTCGCTTTTGCCCGCTTGCCGATACGCGAGTGCCGCTTTATCCAGTGCACGCGGAGTGATGGCCGGATCGTCGTAAAGCAAAGCCACTCCCTTGAAGGCCTTACCCGCGTCATCGAAATTCCCACGCTCCAATTGTACTTCGCCCGCGAGCAAGCGCGCTTCCGCATTTACGCGTCCCTCCGGTTGCAGTGCCATGATCTCTTCCGCGATTTTTTGCGCCTCGTCGGGTTTATGGGCGCTAATCTTCACCGCGCCGAGCGCGAGTAACACCTTCGCCTTTCCAGCCGGGTCCTTCGCTGTCTGCAAGTACTTGCCAAATGCATCCTCCGCTTCCTGCAAATTCTTTAGCTTGGTGGCCGTGTCCCCGAGGTAAAACAAGAAATCGGGTTTAACGTTACCCGGATTATCGATTTTGCGGAGCGCGCTCAGGTATTTTTCCGCGGCCTGGAAATTTTTCTCGTTGTAATATCCAATTCCGAGCCACTCCAGAACTTCCGGTGGCACATTTGTGTTCGGGCTATTTGCCATGAAACCGTTCACTTCTTTCGTGAGCGCAGCCCGATCTTTCAAATAAAACTGACATAGCATGATCCGGAGCGACGCGAGGTTGTAATATTGCTCCTTATTCAATTGGCGGGCTGCGTTGAGCGCCGTCAACGCCGTTTTGTAATCCTTTGCTTCAAACGAGGCTTTGCCGATGTAGTATTGTGCCTGCGCCGCAACAGAACTCTTGGGGTATTCTCTCAGGAGCTGATGAAATGTGTCTACCATGCCCTTGTTGTTTTCCTGCTGTCCGAGGATCAAAGCTTTTAGCTGCAAAGCTGCCTCCCGCTCATGCGCCTTGGGATACTTGGTGAGGATCGTGTTTAAATCCGCCACCGCGGCGGCGTAATTCTTGTCTTGTTCGTAAGCCAAAGCTCGTTGAGCCAGCGCAGCAGGCGCTTGCGGATCATCGGGAAACGCCTGCACGTAGTACGTGAAAGCTTCGATCACGCCGGGGATATTTTTCATCTGCGCGTGACACAAGCCTAATTTGTACGCAGCATCGGCGCGTAACTTGGCGGAAAGCTGAGAAGCGCGCAGTTCCTCGAAGATCGCGACTGCCTCCGCGCAATTCTGCTGTTTATAGAGGGCTTCGGCCTTTAACAGTTTCGCCTGATCGGCGCGTTCGGTGGTCGGATTCGTTGCGAGAAACTCGTCTACTGCGGAAATCAGCGCAGAAGGATCGGAATTGTACACGTTGATCAGACGCTGATAGGCAGCATCCTTTGCTTCTTCTCGATCCGGATACTTCGTGATAATCTGGCGGTATAGCGCCTCGGCCTCCTTCGTGTTACCAAGTTGCCGTTGGCTGTTTGCCGCGAGTAGCAAGACTTCCGCCTGGGCCGCCTCCGGAAGGTTCGTCTGCTCTTTTTTATACTCGGCGAGCAGCTGCGCGTACTGGCCGGTTTGAAACTGCAATCGACGCAGGCCAACCTGGGCGATCGCACGAAACTTTCCGGCTTCAGAGCTGGCTCGCCCCTTCCGCAATAGGGCATCGGCTCTGTCCGCCATCGCCTTGTCGATTTTGCTCTTGTCGGCCTGCACAAGATCGAGCGCGATCACGCCACCGCGCACCGCCGATTCAGCTTTTAAAGCCGGTTTCTGGGCTTCGTTAGCCAGCGCTTCGTATTGCTTCAGCGCATCGATTTTTCTCCCTCGCCCTGCGAAAATGGATGCTGCTGTAATTCGTGCGTCCTCGCGGAAGGGATTCGGATTTCCGGCCTCGGCAACTTCAGCATAAATGTTCGCAGCCTCTTCCTTGCGTCCGAGAGCTTCGAGACAGCGCGCCTCGAAGTAATGCGCGGAAAGCGCTACTGCTGGTTCTTTTGATTTTCCGACAGAACGATGAAACAGCGGAAGCGCAGCAGCATAGTCTTTACCCGCGAATGCCATCTCGGCGAGCGCATATGCCGCCGGTCCGGCAAATTCGCTGTCGGTGTAATCGTTGAGCACCTTCTGGAGGTTTGTGCGAGCGCCCGAAGTGCGACCGAGGTTACGATAGCATTCACCCAGCGAGAAGTAAGCGTTCGCCCGACCGGCGCGTCCGGGATAATCGTCGAGGTACTTTTGATATTCAGGGGCCGCCAGGTCGTAAAGTTTGCGAGTGAACAGGCCGTTCGCGTAATCGATCTGACGCTGAGCTGCTCCCTCGCCCTCATGCTGCGATGGCTGTGATGACGCTGACGATTCCTCCTTTAGAGAGCGGAGAACTCTCTCGACTGATTCATCCGCTGGGAGAGCACGCAGGATGGGCGGTTCATCCACAGGACGCGCCCGGCGAACTTCCGGCTCTGTTTGAGCAATAGCGCTGCTTGCCGTCCAAAGCAGCATCGCCAGTCCCAGGAGACTGGCCGCGCTGCACTTCGTTTTCATTTTGCTGTCGCGAAAGCTACGTTGGTTACTCCTGCCTCCGTGCAAATGTTCAACACGCCGACGATGTTCTTGTAGGCACCGGTTTCATCGCCGCGGATCACCACGGCTTGCTCGGAGTTTAATTGGACCAGGCTTTTCAGTAATTCGCTCAATTCAGCACCGCTCAAAGTGCGACGGTTGACCACAACGTTACCGTCCGCCTTTACGTTAACGATAACGTCGCCAATTGGTGCAGATTTCTCTTTTGCAGCCGATGCTTTTGGCACTTTAACGTCGAGCTCGTTCTCAGTCCGAGCGGCGTTCCATGTCAGCAGAAAGAAAATCAGCAAAAGCAATAGCACGTCCACGAGGGGCGCCAGTTGAATACCGGGATGATGCAGAGGTGCGTGACCACGCAGATTCATTGGAGTGAGACAGCTTTACAGTTCTTCTTCGATCAGCACAGGAGTTCGCTGGGGCCTGCCATACTGCAACGAAAGCAGAGCCAATACGTGCGTCGAAGCAGCTTCCAATTCGGAGATCAGCTTTTGTGCTCGGCCGCGAAAGAATGCGTAGAAGATCATAGCCGGAATGCCGATGGCCAGCCCGGCAGCCGTGTTAACCAGCGCCTCGCTGATCCCGCGCGACAGCGCTACGTAACGCGCCGAGCCGATATCCGCTCCCAGCGCACCGAAGGAATGGATAATTCCAAAGACAGTGCCAAGCAAGCCGAGCAGCGGCGCAATCATTCCAATATCAGCCAGATAAATCACCCGATTATTCAGATTTGCAGCGACTCGCGTTCCCTCGGTCTCGGCGATTTCACGGGCCTGCTGAAGATCCGCTTGCGGATTCTTGGTCATGAAATCGAGCACTTTTTGCACGACCCGCGCGATCGCTTCCCCATGCCGATTGGAAACAGCTAGCAATCCCAGATAATCGCGCTTCCGCAAAAGCGCGTCCGCCGTTGCCATGTAACCGCTCGAAACCACGGCGCCACGCCGGATGGTCATCAAGTAGACGACGACCAACATGACAAAAAAGATCGATAACAAAACCAGCGGAACCATTACGGGGCCGGCTTTGAAGAGTGTCTCCAGAATGGTCTGCGAGCGCTCAGGCACCAGAGGCGGTGTAGCTGAGGCTTCTTGTGCTATAACGGGAGACGCGCTCGCCAGCGCGGCAAAAAACAGGACCCAAATCTTCATGCCAGAAATTTCGTAACGATATGCAGGGCGAATACCGGATGCAAATGCCCCCGTTAGCAGATCAAACACACGCCGACTCGCCAAGTTGCAAGGCATGGCAAAACCGAAGCTCAGCGGCGCACCACAAAAACATGCGCCGGTTGAATGTTCGGATCGAGCTCCACATAATTACGGCGGCCGCGCCAGGTGTACGTCGCACCGCTCAACAAGTCCTGCACTTGATAGACGTCGCTCTCCATCTGCCCGAAACTCTCAATCGGAACATAGACAAATGAATTTTGTTTGCGATGCGGATCAAGATTCACAACGACTAGAATGATGTTATCGCGCGCCGCGGTCATCTTGCTGTAAAACAGAATGGCGTCGTTCTCGGCGTCATGGAACCGCAAATTTGTATAGAGCTGAAGAGCCCGGTTTTCCTTTCGGATCTTGTTTAGTCGGGCGATCCAGTCTTTGATGTTTCCAGGCGCATTCCAATCGCGCTCTTTGTACTGGTATTTTTCGGAATCCAGATACTCCTCGCGGCCCGACAATGGCTCGTTCTCACATAGTTCGTATCCGCTGTAGATTCCGTAAAGCGGTGAAAGCGTTGCGGCCAGAGCTACGCGGATCATGAACGCGGGTCGCCCACCCTCTTGAAGCACAAACGGAAGAATGTCAGGGGTGTTGGGCCAAAGGTTGGGGCGAAAATATTCGCTCATTTCGGTTTGAGTCAGCTCCGTAAAATATTCGATGAGCTCGTGCTTCGAATTTCGCCATGTGAAATACGTGTAACTTTGGTCGAAACCGGCTTTCGTCAGCGCCTTCATCATCTTAGGTCTGGTGAACGCTTCGGAGAGAAAAATCGTGTCGGGATACTTCTCGCGGACGCCTTTTATCAAATATTCCCAGAAAGCGACTGGCTTGGTGTGCGGATTGTCCACTCGAAAGATGCGCACTCCGCGATCGGCCCAAAAGAGCACAACGCTTTTCAGCTCCGCCCAGAGTTCGCGCCAGTTTTCGCAATGAAAATTCAACGGATAAATATCTTCGTACTTTTTCGGCGGGTTCTCCGCGTACTTGATCGTACCGTCCGGGCGTTTGTAGAACCAATCGGGATGCTCTTTGACGTAAGGATGATCGGGTGAGCAATTGATCGCGAAATCGAGGGCGATTTCCATTCCGCGTTTGCGCACCTCCTTTTCAAGCCAGTCGAAATCTTCCAGCGTGCCGAGCGAAGGCTCGACCGCTTTGTGTCCGCCAGCTTCGCTGCCGATCGCCCATGGCACTCCTGGCTCGCCCGGTTCGCAGGTGGTCGAGTTATTTCGGCCTTTCCGATTGGTGTGCCCAATTGGATGAATCGGCGGAAAATAGATGACATCGAAACCCATTGCCCGGGCGTCGTCAACCCGCGACAGACAATCGCGAAACGTCGATCCGCGATCGCCTCGCCCTTCGGCTGAGCGCGGAAAAAATTCGTACCACGCTGCGATTAACGCTGCGGGCCGATCCACAACAACGCGAAGAGGAGGATCGCATTGCGTCGCTGCGGCGCGATCGGGATATGTTGCCATCAGCACCGCCAGCTCGCCTGATTGTGCAATGGCGCGAATTTCTGAATTGGCACCGGTCGAAATTTGCTGGGAAAACTCCAGCAATCGCTTGCGATCCGCTCGATCGCGCGCACGCCTGGAGGCAGCTTTTACTAAAGCCGCGCCTTCGAGCGCTTCGCTTCGAAGATCGGAAATGCCCGCTTCAAATTTCTTTGCGAACTCCGCCTGCCAACTACGAAAAGCGTCTGTCCATGCTTCGACCGTGTATTCGTGAATGTCCTCATCGTACAAAGTGCAGACACCGCGCCAGCGATCGTTATCAACGAAATTCATCGGCGTTTCCCGCCATGCGCGCTTCCCAAGAACACGCCACTTCAGAATTGCAGCTACGACGTCGTGTCCATCCTTGAATATGTCCGCTTCCACAACCAGGTCTTCGCCAACGATGCGCTTTATGGGGTAACGGCCACCGTCAATCAGCGGCTGCAAATTCTCAATGACAACGGAAGGAAAAGCCCGAGCCATGGGCCTTCAATCGACCGAGATTCGCGACAAATCAATCAATCCTGACGCTCTCTGACTGTCATCCTGCGCCGCGAAGACAGCCAAGGACCTCACCTAGTTCCTAATACCACGCGATCGTACTTTTGTGATCAAATACGCCAAAGAGAGGTCCCGCTTCGCTCGCGATGACACAGGCTTTGTACTACGCACCGAAATGAAATGCGCACTCGTATAGACCCGAGTTGCGCATCATTTGCCGCCGCACTTTGGTGCGAAGTACGGCTTCAAACATGTCCTGCTCAAGCCGGCCTACGATTGGATAACGATCAAGCAGATTCAGAATTGGCGAATGGCACTCGACAATCCTGGGCCCACCATCCTGGTGATTGTTAATAAACTGGGACATGTAACCTTCACTATCGCGCACATTGGCCAGCCATTTGGCGCGCTCGGCGACTGTGTCTCCCTTCGCCTTCCCCTTGAGCGCAGCTGTCCTTTTTTCAAAAATATTGTAGAGAAGTTTCTCGGGAGCGTTGGGTCCGTAGATTTCCTGCGCCGCTTTCAGGAGGTCGAGAGTCAACTGATGACTATCGGCCTGAAAAAGATCATGGCTGCGCCGGGTCAGCCGATAGACCATCTCCGGGCGACCCATTTTTTGCGGCCGACGCCACGTATCCAGATAGCCGTCGCGTTGGAGAGTGAGACAATGCTGCTTGATGCCCATGTAGCTCATCTTCATTTTCTCCACCAGCTCGTTGACGGACATTCCCCTGGTGCGCTTGAGCGAGTTAATAATTTCAAGTCGTTGGGTACGACCAATTTCCGAGATTAAACGTTGGTTCATAAAAATGACAAAATGACAATCGAATGACGGAAAAAAACCTAAAGTGCGGGACTTTATACGGCGCGATATTTAATACGCAAGCTTAAAGTTTACGCAACGGGCCAAACGAAAAGAGATTACGAGGTGGCAAGGCGCCGAAGACCAGGCGCTACTTCGCTATGACCACATCGCCGCTTTGGATGGGGCGCGGCAGATCGGCCCATTGAATCGTGACATTGCTAAAGTTCACGGGAATGCCGGCGCACATCAACGGGTTGGGTTTGTCGCAGACTTGGAAGTGCAGATGCGGTTCAGTCGAATTGCCAGATGAACCAAGTTTCCCAATTACGTCCCCGGCTTTCAACTGATCACCGACGCGAACGCGCACACTGCCCGGCTGCAAATGCGCGTACAATGAGTACTCATTTTTTCCGTGATCAATCATCACGTAGTTTCCTGCAATTGCCGTTAGGCCTTTGGCTAGTCGCTCCGCTTGCTCTTTCTGTAGTCGCGCAAAGTACGCCTCCTGGGTTTCGTTAGGGCGCTGCATTGCCGAAGGATCTTCTGGCTGATCGTTTGCAATGCTAGTCACGCGGCCGTTGGCCGCGGCGAGCACATCTGCGCCGTAAGCGTAATAATCGTCGAAGCGTGTTCCGTCGCCTTTGTGGCTGAGTCCACTTTCGCCGATCTTCGCAATGTCGAGCGCGAACTCTTCCGGAACGGCCCAGCGATGACCTGTGTGAAACGAAGCTCCGTAGCCCGCATACCACACACCGCGTAACGGAAAGATGTACTTATTTTGTGCAAATTCAGATTTGATTGGGATTGAACCTGTGAATTCCGTGGTACGGTCGTCGATGTTGCCGTGCACGCGAACCCGGAGCGTATCTCGCGCGCCGCTGAATGCGAAAACCTGCGATGCGATGAGCAGTGCTTGATCTCGATCCAACTTTGGTCCGGCCAGCTTAATGTTCGGCGCAATCAAATCGTTACCGCAGAATTGAAATCCTACCTGTTGAAGGACGCCTGCTGCCTGCAACTTCGCGCCGCGATCAGCAATTCGCTGGATGGCGTTGGCATCCAGTTTTTTTGTGTCTCGAACCTGCCCTGCCTCCAACAACTCCAATTCAATCTCTTTCACATCAAAAGCGGACTGCCCGTGATTGATGACGGCCGCGTTCTGTAACAGGAGACTTTGAAGCTCGCGCCGGCTTTCCAATGGATAGGTCCGAACTGCCGATGCAGGACAAAAACGGATCTCAACTGATTTTGGTGGTTCCGCAAAAGCGCTCAACGACCAGACTGCGAAAAAAGCGAGGGTGAGATATTTCATCGATCAAGCTTCCTTTCCTGGAACAAGGTTGAGATGCAACACGAAGCACCTCTGGATTCAACAGATTAGCAGCATTATCGGGTCGTCGGCACTTAAGCACTAGCCGTCTCCACTCTTTGTCATGTCGACCGAAGTGGAGACATCTCTGGATATTTTCCGAAACAGTCCAGAGATTCCTCGACTTCGCTCGGAATGACAAGATGGCTATCGCGCACTACGAGTAAAGATACTCGTCGTGGTATTCGCGTTGTGGCGCGAACTGGACCTGTTCGTTTCCGGTTTCCGGGTACTCGAAGATTTTGCCTTCGTAATTCCGGATGACGATCTTCTCGTTATCGTGATAAAGAACGTAGCCGGGATTGATAGGCACCTTCCCTCCGCCTCCAGGCGCATCGATGACGAATTGCGGCACGGCATAACCGGTGGTGTGACCACGCAGGCCTTCAATGATCTCAATGCCTTTCGCGACAGAAGTACGCAGATGCGATGAACCGTTGATCAGGTCGCACTGATAAACGTAGTACGGACGCACCCGGCACATGAGAAGTTTGTGCACAAGCGTCTTCATGGTTTCCAGATTGTCGTTCACACCGGCGAGCAATACGCTTTGGTTTCCGAGTGGGATGCCTGCGTTGGCAAGACGCTCCAGCGCCTGCTTCACCTCAATCGTCAACTCTCGCGGGTGGTTCACATGCACACTCATCCAAAGCGGATGATATTTCGCCAACATCGCGCACAGCTCAGGTGTGATACGTTGCGGCAGGAAAATCGGAACACGCGTGCCGATCCGCAGGAATTCAATGTGCGGAATCGACCGCAACCGCGAAAGCAGCTTGTCGAGCCTTTCGTCAGAAAAAATCAACGCGTCGCCGCCGCTTAAGAGGACATCGCGCACCTCGGTATGTGCTTCGAGGTAACGAAATGCTTCCTCGAAATTTGTGTGCAGCTCCTGTTCGCCTACGCCACTGACAACGCGGCTGCGGGTGCAATAGCGACAGTAACTGGCGCAACGGTCGGTTACTAAAAACAGGACGCGGTCCGGATAACGATGGACCAACCCGGGCACAGGCATGTGCGAATCTTCGCCGCACGGGTCGGCCATGTCGTACGGGGAGGCCCAAGTCTCCTCGATCCGTGGAACCATCTGACGCCGGATCGGATCTTCGGGATTGTCATGCGGCAGAAGGTTAAAAAAGTGTGGCGTCACCGCGAGCGCGAGTTTGTCGCCTGACAGTAAAACGCCGCTACGCTCCTCGTCACTCAGCTTCAGATATTTCTCCAGTTGAGCAAGGGAAGTGACCCTGTTCTTGAGCTGCCATTTCCAATCGTTCCAGAGTTCCGGAGGCGTATCTGGCCAATGCCCTGGCGCGTGTGAGATGAACTCTTTTCCGTCCCCTTTTTCTTGGGTGATCATTTTCAATTGTGGACGAAAAAGTTAAGATTCTTAAATATCGTGTCAATGCAGGCACTTAGTTGTGCGCTACGCACTCGTTAGTCATCATCCGATTGGGAGATACTACGGCTGTTTGTTGTGCCCAGCTTGTATAAGCGGGCGTCGGCGACTATTTCGCTTGCCCGGTGCGAGCGTTTTCGAGTACGAACTCTGCGCGTCATGACTGAGGATGAAGCCCTGGGGCATTTGCGCAATGTGCTCGCCGAGAGGAACCCCGATATTGATCAGCTGGTTCACGCTAAAAATAAATGAACTCGCGTTCGTAGTTAAGGATGGTCCGGTCCGAACATTGTTTCCGCAGCGAGACTCTTTGCCATTTCCAGTAACAGCACATCCTGTCCATGCCTTCCCAACAGCGACAAGCCCACCGGTACCACTCCGACCTGGGCCACTGGCACCGAAACCTGCGGCAGCTGGCCAATGCCCGCCACACTCGTCAAGCCTAACGTGCGAGGATAATAGCCACTGCCTCCGGAGTTGTTCGACGCATACCGCGTTCGCCACCGCAGAAGGATGCGAATCGCGCCAAGTGGGGTTGCCGCAACCGGTCTTCCAGCCCGCTATGTCGATTACATCCTTCGCAGCAAAGCACAATCCGTCCAGCGCGCCGCTCCCAGTGGGCGCCACTTCAAACGCAGCCATGAAAGCATTGCTCTGAGGGACCGTGATCGTCGAAGTCTTCATTCTGAGCCGATTCGGCGCGGCCGTTCATCGGCGATCGTGATCCTGCCACCAAATTCGCCACAGGACGAATCATCGTGCGGACTTGCGATTCAATTGCGCGGCACCCAATCGCTGGCGATGAACGCACCTATTTACCGCCGAGAACGCTTAACTCCCAACGGTAACCGTCGGGGTCATGGAACCAAAGGCCCATGTTTTTCGATCCGGGACCTTCCGGGCCGATTTCATCGCCCGGGTCCTCAATATCGGCTTCGACGCTTTTCAAATGCGCCAGCGCCTTTCGTAATGTCGCCATATTCGGCAGGTGAAATGACATGTGATCGATCGTTTCCGGCGCTGGTTCGCCCTTGAACAGGGCAATTGTCACGTTGTCGTTGCCAACAGCGACTCCATTGTCGAAATCGAATTCTTTCCGCAACCCCAACGCGCGCTGGAACCATTGCGCGCTTTTCTTCGGATCACGCACAGCCAGACCGAAGTGACCGACCTCCCCGAGCGTGAATGGAACTTTCATAACGAGGCGTTGAATTTTCTAAATCAATCGGTCTCGGCTGGTTCGGAGCCGTTTCGAGAAATGAGGGGCTCCATGAAATGCTGGTTAAAATCCCTAAGTGCGTTGCGCGGCGTGTCGCCCAGTCCACTCGCACCACGTCGCACCTCCGGCCCGATAAAGGCCAACCAGATGTCGCCGACCATTCCCATCCTCGGACGCAGGCGCGCGGCCGGGCTGCGCGGATGAGTTTCAAGGTAATCTTCGACGTCGGCTTTTATCACCGAAGGGAGCTCTTCAATTGCAAGCGAGACCATATCCAAGAAACGTGTATGGACTGCATTTTGGACTTAAAGCCTCAAAAAGGGATCAGTCGTCCCACACTCAAAGCGATGCGAGGACGCATCGCACTCCGAAAGCACTGCGTGCGAAATCGACAGGAATGGACGCTCTGCTATTCCCCGCGAAAATCCGCGCAGGATTACTCGCGCGCCCAAACCATAGCGACGGAAGTGGTGAGGCTGCCGCCCATGTTGAAAGTGAGGAATTTTTTCGCGTTGTCGATCTGCCGCGCGCCAGCCTGGTCTGTAAGCTGTTGATACGCCTCAAAAACCTGCCGAACCCCGGTCGCCCCGACAGGATGCCCGTCGGCAATTAAACCGCCGCCCGCGTTCACTGGAATTTGAAAAGGCCCTTTGAATTTTTCCGTGCGCACCTGCGGCAACGCTGTCGCCCCGCTTTTCACCAGCTCGACGCCTTTGCCGGACTCGGCGAGTCCGAGAATTTCGTAGGCGACAATTTCAGTAATGGAAAAGCAATCGTGCACTTCTGCGCCTTGCAGATCGCGTGGGGTCAGATTAGCCATGCGAAATGCTTTCTCGGCCGCTTTGCGCGCGGTTGAAAACGTTGGCGCATCTTTTTTGTCGAGTGGCAGATAATCGGTGGTGTGACCGTAACCAAGCAATCTGGCAGTCTTGCTTCTATCGCGACCGATTTTGTCCAGATACCTTCCGGAAACGAGAACAACCGACGCCGCGCCATCAGTGATTTGGGAACAATCTGAAACCTTAAGCGGTGGCGCCACGCTTGGGTTTTTATCGGAAACTTGCGATGCACAATCGAGCGTCAGATCGGCATCGCGCATTTGCGCGAGCGGATTCAGCTTGGCGTGCGCGTAATTTTTCCATGCAACCAGGGCCAGGTCTGCTTCGGTCGCGCCGTATTTCTCGATATAAATCTGCGCAATCCGCCCGAACAATTTGGGAAACATGAAATCGCCGTACTCCGGCTTTTCATTGTGGTAATCGGCAGCCGCGCCGAGCACATCCGACCCATCGAGCGACGACATTGTCTTCTGCTGTTCCGCGCCGACGACGAGGACGACGTCATAAAATCCGCCAATGATCCATTCCGCGCCAAGTAACACCGACAACGCGCCGGAAGCGCATGCCGCTTCGGTATGCATCGTTGGAATTCCACGTAATTTCGGATCGATCTCCGGAATGAATGCTCCCAGCTGCAATTGCCTGGTGAACTGGCCTGCGTTGAAATTGCCGACTGCACCTGCCTGGATTTCCGCGGGACCAATTTTCGCGTCGTCGATCGCCTTTTTGCCGGCCTCGATGATGATGTGCCGGATGGTTTTCCCCTCCTTCTTCAGGTTACGCTTAAAATCGGTGCGCCCACCGCCGAGAATATAAACTGACTCGCTCATACGTTGGTTTAATCTAGACGATCTTTACAGACTGTCATCCCGAGCGCATGGAAGGACCACGCCACCGCAGCCGACGGCGCACAAGGTACCCAGAAGGTTTTATCAGCTTATGTGAGACCCTTCGTTTCGCTCAGGATCGGACTACCCGCCAAAGGCGTTGATCCCCGTAATGTCGCGGCCGACGACTAACGTATGAATGTCGTGCGTGCCTTCGTACGTAGAGACCGTCTCTAGGTTCATGACATGACGGATCACTGGGTAGCGATCTGTGATGCCAGCAGCGCCGAGTATGTCGCGCGCGTTCCGGGCGCATTCCAGCGCCATCCAAACGTTGTTCCGCTTCGCCAGCGAGATCTGCTCGGGACGCGCCGAGCCCATCTCCATCATGCGTGTCAGACGCAAAGCCAATAACTGCGCCTTGGTAATCTCCTGCGTCATCCAAACAAGCTTTTGTTGCACCAGTTGAAAGCCGGCAATCGGGCGGCCAAATTGTTCGCGCGATTTGGCGTAAGCGAGCGCCGTTTCGTAGCAGTCAATCGCGGCGCCGATCACGCCCCAGGCAATGCCGGCGCGCGCGTGCGAAAGACAAGACAGCGGCGCGCCGAGCCCGGACGCCTTTGGCAAACGATTCTCTGAAGGTATGCGGCAGTTCTCGAACCAGCACTCCGATGTGCGCGACATGCGCAGACTAAACTTTCCTTCGATGTCCTGTGCGCGAAAGCCGGGTGCGTCCTTCTCGACGACGAATCCTCCTACGCGCCCATCATCGTCTTTTGCCCAAACCACCTTTACGTCCGCGATCGATGCGTTACCGATCCAGCACTTGCTGCCGTCCAAAATGTAGTGATCACAGTCGCGTTTGGCACGAGTTTCCATCCCGCCGGGATCTGAACCGTGTCCGTGTTCTGTAAGCGCAAAACACCCGATAAGTGTGCCCGAGACCAATCCCGGCAGCCAGCGCGCCTGTTGCTCCGGCGAGCCAAAGGAATGGATCGCTTGAATTGTGAGCGCGCCTTGGACAGACACCAGCGAGCGCAAACCGGAATCGGCCCGCTCAAGCTCTTGCATGATGAGGCCGTACGCGGTGTGACTAAGGCCAGCACAACCGTGCCCTTTCAGGTATGGCGCGTAAAATCCCAGTGCACCCATGCGTGGAATGAGATTATCCGGGAATTTCGCTGCGCGGTGACAGGGAACAATCTCGGATAAAACTTCCTCCTGCACAAAATGCCTCGCCCGATCGCGCGCCGCGCGTTCTTCCTCCGTGAGAAGCTCTTCGATGTTGTAGTAATCCAGCGAGGGCACTGTCATGTCGATATGAGTCGCGGTACTGCGCGTCAGTTTAGCCGGGGGCGCTGCGAAAACAATTCTGCCGCACTCCTGTCTGCCTCAGCGATTTCAAACCCGCGGTGCGGACCAAAAAGCGCTTGGCACAAGCGCCTCTACAATTATTTCGTCGTTGGCAACCCTGCGGCTCTCCAGGCTTTGAGGCCGCCAGCCATTGAGTGAACGTTTTTGTACCCCATTTTTTGGAGACTCTCCGCGGCGAGCGCGGAGCGTCCACCTCCGCCGCAGTGACAAATGATCATTGTGTTGCTGTCGGGGACTTTTTGCTCGATGTCGAGTTCGATCGTCCCGCGACTCATGTGAATCGCATCAGGGATATGTCCCTCGTCCCATTCGTCTTTTTCGCGAACATCGACAATCACCGCTTCGCCGCTCTTTGATTTTGCCGCTGCTTCCGTCGGCGAAATCTCAGTGATCTTCTTCTTCGCGTCTGCGACCAATTTTTCGAAACCAGCGTGCTCCGCCATGGACCAATATGTCGGCGGTCACAGCTCGTCGCTACAGTTTATTCGTAGCGCAGCGCTTCGATAGGATCGAGTGCGGCGGCTTTGCGCGCTGGGTAAAAGCCAAAGAAAATTCCAACCGCTGCGCTGAACAGAAATGCAATCGCGACTGAACTGATTGATATCAGCGTCGGCCAATTCGCGTAGGCCGACAAGATTTTCGACGCACCAATACCGCAGGCAATTCCAATCACGCCGCCGACCGAGCTCAATGTGACGGCTTCGATCAAGAATTGGGTGAGAATATCGTTGCCTCGCGCACCCACGGCCATGCGCACGCCGATTTCACGCGTTCGCTCAGTGACACTCACGAGCATGATGTTCATGATGCCGATTCCACCGACCAGAAGCGAAACGCCGGCGATCGCGCCGAGCAAAAGAGTCATGACGCGTGAGGTAGCTGTGGCCGCCTGGGCGATTTCCTGTTGGTTGCGCACGGTAAAATCGTCGTCACGCCCGGGACGAATGTTATGTCGCTGCCGCAACAGCGCCACAATCTGCTGCTGAGTCGCTTCGAGTTGCTGCGGATCGGCGATTTGCACGTTGATATTGCGAAGATTGGTCCCGCCGATCACGCGCTTCATCGCGCTGGTGTACGGCATGATGACGATGTCATCCTGGTCCACTCCCTGCGTGCTCAATCCCTTGGGCGTGAGGAGACCAGTGATGGTGAATGGGACCTCTTTGATTCGTAAAATCTGACCGATCGGATTTTCGTTTCCGTAAATCTGCGTGGCGGTGGTGCGGCCGATGACACAAACCTTGTTCGCGCTGCGAACGTCTTGCGATGTAAACGGCGCGCCGTCAGCCAGCGGCCATTGCCGGATGTCAAAGTAATCCGCTGATTCCCCGTAAATCCGAGTAAACCAATTTTGATTTCCGGCGGCTACTTGCGTGGTCGAAACAACTTCTTCGCTTACTCCGATGACGCCCGGCACTTCGCGCCGGATCGCCTCCGCGTCTTCGACTTTCAACGTGCCGGCGCCGCCCCACCCCGTGCGAATGCCGCTGGAAGTAGTGCTGCCGGAAAAGATGAGAATCACATTTTGTCCGAGGCTGGCGATCTGCGCTTCTACTTGCGCCTTCGCTCCGTTGCCGATCCCGACCATGGCAATAACCGCGCCCACGCCGATGATGATTCCGAGGGCAGTCAGCACCGAACGCAGTTTGTTTCGCCGCAAGGCCCGGAGCGCGACGTTAAATGTTGGTGCAACTCTCATTCTGTTCGTTGAAGCGTTAAATCGTTGAACGGTGCTCTTCTTTGAACTGTGACGCAGCATTCGAGCGTTGCGAAACCAGATGATCATCCAGGATTACGCCGTCACGCATCATCACGTTGCGCTTTGCGAAAGCGGCGATATCAGATTCGTGCGTCACCATGACAACAGTGATCCCGCGCTCATTAAGTTGCTGAAAAATCGCCATGATCTCGACACTGGTCCGGCTGTCCAGATTGCCGGTCGGCTCGTCCGCAAGAAGGACTTCCGGTTCATTGATCAATGCGCGCGCGATGGCCACGCGCTGTTGCTGCCCCCCTGAAAGTTGGCTCGGATAATGATCTTCACGGCCTGCGAGGCCAACGGAGCCAAGGACGCGATCCGCTCTTTCGCGAAGTTCTGAGTGTGTCAAACGCTGCGCGCTGTAAACCAGGGGCAACTCAACATTTTCCCGCGCAGAAGTGCGCGGCAGCAGATTAAAATTCTGGAACACGAATCCGATCTTGCGATTGCGAATATCGGCCAGTCGATCTCGATCGAGACCGGAGACGTCTGCGCCGTCCAAAATGTAATGGCCTGTCGTGGGCCGATCGAGACAACCCAAAATATTCATGAGCGTGGATTTTCCAGAGCCGCTCGCACCCATGAGCGCAACAAATTCGCCGCGCTTGATTTCGATCGACACGCCGCGCACAGCGGGCACTTCCATTTCGCCTGTGTGATACGTCTTGTGAACGTCGATCAAGCTGACGATGGCTCCGTTATTCATATCGATCTTTTTCTGCGAATGCTGTAGGCGATTCGCTCGGCGAAGCGCGGCGCTGAAGTGTTTGCAATGCGCTTGACACGCGTCTCACAGAGACGCGGCTACAGCAGCCCGGGAGCGATAAAACGAATTCTATTTCCACGAAACTCACGGAAAGCGCCTCGCGCCGCCAAACGGATTCGTCGCGGGCGATGACGCGGCCGCCGTCGAGCCAAGCTCGGCCGTCACGACGCGGTCGCCTTCCTTCAAGCCGTCAACGACTTCGGTGATGATGCCGTCGCTAATGCCAGTCCTAATCTGCCTGGGCTCCGGGCGACTGGCGCCAGATGGCAAGACATAGACTGTGCGCTGAGCACTCTGGTGCGGACCACCGCTGCGTCCGCCAACAGGACGTCCTGCGCGACTTGCGCCCGTTCTTCTCGTCTCAACCGGTGTCGCGTCCGGCGGACGATAGCGCAGTGCCGCATTCTTGATCTGCAGGACGTCGTCTTTGTGCGCAATGACAATTGAAACGTTCGCGGTCATTCCCGGTTTCAATTTCAGATCCGGGTTACTCACTCCGATCACGGTGTCGTAAGTGACCACGTTTTGAACTGTAATCGGCGCGTTCCGCACCTGGACAACCTTTCCATGAAACGTCTCCATGGGAAAAGCGTCCACAGTGAAATCGACATTTTGATCGATCTTAACAACACCGACATCCGCCTCGGCCACATTCGCGTCGATCTGCATTTTGGCGAGATCGTTCGCAATCGCAAAGATGACCGGCGCCTGCAAACTGGCCGCGACTGTCTGGCCAACGTCGACGCTGCGCGAAATCACCACCCCGTCGATCGGTGAGGTGATAGTGCAATGCTCGAGATCGGCTTTGGCTTTGTCCAGCGCGCCCTGTTTAATCTTCACGTTCGCCTCGGATTGATGAAGGGTCGCCATCGCTTGGTCGACGTCAGCCTGCGACGAAGTCTTCTTCGCAAACAATTCCTGTGTCCGTTTGGCATTTACTTTTGCGAGCTCCAGCGTGGCCTGGGCGTTCGCCAAATCTCCCTCCGCCTGAGTGACAGTTGCCTGAAAAAGCGCAGGATCGATTTGGGCGACTACCTGGCCGGCTTTCACCTGGGAATTAAAATCCACAAACAATTTCGCGATATTTCCTGAAACCTGGCTGCCTACTTGTACGTTAACGACCGGATTGAGCGTGCCGGTTGCCGTAACCGCCTGGGTAATGGGACCGCGCGTGATCGCTGCGGTCTGATAGCTTGCAGCGCCGCCGTTGCGACATTGGCGGACAACCGCTGCGACAATCAGCAGGCCAATAATGATGAGAAGCCAAGGGACAAAACGTTTCATGCGAATAGGGCTTAATTTCGCCCACGCAGGTCATCCCGAGCCGCGAAGACGGCGAGAGACCTCGCAACATGCCGCTGATCACGCGGGATAGATTGTGTGATTTCGAGGCGCCTGGGGGGTCCCTCACTTCGTTCGGGATGACAATGAAAGTGATTCATCGTGTTTGAGCAATTACACGCGGCTATATGTTAGGACAGGAAAAATGATGCGGCGTTACATCGAAATCTACTCCATCATGCTGCGCAACTCGCTCATTCGCGAGCTGAGTTTCAAGGCGAACTTTCTGTTATGGATGGTGGTGGAGATCCTTTGGTTCTGCGGGCAAATTGTCTTCTTCAGCATCATTTTCGCCAATGTCGATCGGATTGGTGATTGGACTAAGTGGGAGGTCGTGCTGCTCATCGGCACGCACCAGATGATTGCCCAGCTTTTTCAGGCATTCTTCTTTGTTAACGTCGCAAACATTCCAGAACTCGTGCGCACTGGAAAACTGGATTCCCTGTTGGTTCTGCCAATCGACAGTCAGTTTGCTGTTTCGACGAAACAATTCGGTCTGGATAGTATCGTCAACGCTGCGTTAGGGGGCGTGGTAGTTTGCATAGCGCTATCGCGTCTCAATGTTGTTCCAGATTTGACATCAATCTTGCTTTACTTGGTCGCGCTGGGGTTTGGCGTTGCTGTGCACTATTCAATCATGCTTGCCCTGGCAGCGGTCAGTTTCTGGATCGTGCGCGCCCAGGGATTGGTTTATGGCTACTTTAATTTCCTGAACATCGCGCGTTATCCAGATGCTATCTTTCCATGGCTATTCCGCTTGATCTTCGGCTGGATCATTCCGGTGGTCATCATCGCAAATATCCCGGC
>JBKPLX010000043.1:0-12272 GCA_046731855.1 Verrucomicrobiota bacterium
GCCTGACGATAAGCTTGCTGCCATTGTCGGGTCGCAGCCGCTACCACGCTCGGAGCTCACCAAAAAGCTCTGGAACTACATCAAGAAGCACGGTTGCCAGGATAAAAAGAAACGAACCATGATCAACGCCGACGACTCACTCAGGCCGGTATTCAATGGCAAGAGCCAAGTGAGTATGTTCGAGATGACGAAGCTCGTCTCGAAGCATCTGCGCTAGATCGCAAACCCGTTTATAGCCCGGCGTTCGTGCGCCGGGCTATTTGCGGACTTGGTGAATAAATGCTGCGCTGGCGGTAATGTACCGCCCTTGCGCGACGCAATATTTCCATCGAAGATGGTGTCGTGAAGACCTACCGTTTCCTTCTTTTCGCCGTCGCGGCCTCGGTTCTTATCTCCGCGTCGTTCGCCAGCGCGGACTCAGGCTGGCTCACCGATTACAAGAAAGCGCAGGAAGAGGCCAAAGCGAGTCACAAATTCCTGCTGCTTGATTTTACTGGCTCAGATTGGTGCGGCTGGTGCAAAAAGTTCGACAAGGAGGTTCTGTTACAGCAGGAATTTAAGGACTTCGCGCGGGACAATTTGGTGATCGTAGAACTCGATTTTCCGCGTGCCAAACCGCAAACCCCCGAGCTGAGAAAGCAGAACCGCGAACTCGCACAGCAGTACGAGATTGTAGGGTTTCCCACTATTGTTGTCCTTAGCGCGGACGGACAAAAGCTTTGGCGGTACGACGGTTTCTTTCCCGACGGACCGAGTGCATTCATCGCGCAACTGCAGAAATTGCGGAAAGGCTGAATCGGCCTTGATTTCTGCTGCGAATAAAAGCGGCTGCCTATTTGTCGCTTTGGCGGCCGCGTCTTGCGTAACCAGCAACCTCTGCTAGATACGCATTCACCTTCGCCGAGTTCCGCGCCTATGTCTGGTTATCGTCTGCTGTTTTTTTGCCTCGCCGCATTGAGCATCACGCTCAGGCTTGGAGCGGAACCCACGCCAGCAAAGCGAAGTCCGGTCCGCGAGAGTCGCGCGGAGCCGGAGGAACCGTCCACCATTACGTTTAATGCGGTCCATGTCGATGGACCTTACATCGCGATGACCTTTGACGACGGGCCAAGCGCGACGTTGACCCCAAAATTGCTTGATTTGCTTGCTGCCCGTCACATTAAGGCAACGTTCTTCGTGATCGGCGAGAATGTCGCCGAACATCCCGAGATCGTAGCACGGGCCGCGCGCGAAGGGCACGAGATCGCGAACCACAGCTGGTCACACCCCAATCTTGCGAAAATGTCGGACGAAGCCGTTCGTCGCCAAATTCAGCAAACCGACGACGCAATCAAGAACGCCACCGGCAAGCGTCCCACTTTTCTGCGGCCGCCGTACGGGTCGATCACAGCCCGCCAGAAACGCTGGATTCACGATGAATTCGGTTACGACATCATTCTTTGGGACGTCGATCCGTATGACTGGAAACGACCCGGTCCGGCTGTCGTCCGCAATCGCATTTTTAAAGAGACGCGGCCCGGCTCGATAGTGTTATCTCACGACATTCACCCGGGAACGATCGAAGCGATGCCTTCAACCTTTGATGAACTCGAGGCAAAGGGATTCAAATTCGTCACGGTCTCAGAATTAATTCGAATGGCCGCGGCTCGCCCCTCCCATCCGAGTCCGCAACCCGAAGGAAAAGTCCCACCAAGCGCAGTTGGGTCCCCTTCCCCAACTCCACCGCCAGCGTCTTCGCCAACCGGTTAGAGTGGAGTCGTAGGGTCTACTTCTTCGCGGCGCCCAAGCTGCGATCCGCCATTCGCTGCTCGTTCTGACGGCGTGCGATGACAAAGTGGTTATTTTCGCCGTAGCTCCTCCATGGACCAGGCGGCACGTCACGAACTTCGACGAATTGCCAATCGGTCACGTCGGTCGGCGCCAGTCCCAGGTAATCGCGCACCGCCGGCGAAACATCCAGGCCAGCGCCGTGATTGAGATTCGGCTTGGGACGCTCGTTGCCAAAAACGTACTGAAAATGGTCCGTGCGAAACGGACCGCAATCCTCCCATTGCGCATAACAAGTGCGATTGCCTTTACGAATCGCAATCCAGCGATCTCGGCATACCGATTGCCCCGGCCCTCTATACTCATGTTTAAACCACGGAATTACCAGCGGCGCTTCCGGTTTGAACTGACCATGCGTCACATCGTTGTACGGTAAAGCACAGTAAAACGGGTTCTGCTTGGGAATAAAAGCTATTGGGATGTAATTGCGCCGCGCGCTGGTATCAGGGGTATCGGTTCCGCCATAATTCTCCGACCAATTAAAGTCCCAGGAACTTTTGTAGTTTGGAACCGGGTTATTGCCTCCGGCTTGTTCTCCAATCCAAAACACCGTAGTCACGATACTGCTCTTCCACGGATAACGCTGTACCGCAGGACGTGAGCTGGTCGGGATAAAAACCTGCGGCTCTACTTTGAGCAGGGCCTGCTCTCGCAGTTTCATTGCGTACTTCGCAAAATCGGCGGCCGTGGCGTAAGGCGACGTGGATTGCTCGTCGGCTTTCGCCGCGATTGCAATCCCCAGAGTCAAACAAGCCGCAAGAAGTCTCCTCATCCTCAAACGCCGCCACCTTCTACCCGATTCCGCCCTCTTAGGCAAGCCGAATTTCCAGGATCCGATACCTTGAATGGCTGTTGGAAACCCTGGCCTCAGCCGTTCGCGCAATTCAGACAAGCCGGGATGACGATGCCGGCCACAGTATTAGCCCCGGCTCAGCACGGTGTCGCGTCTGAAGCGAGAATCGTCCGTCGTTGGATAATCCAGCGTGTAATGGAGGCCACGACTTTCTTTGCGGTACAGCGCCGAATCGACGATCAATGCTGCTACCGCTGCGAGATTGCGCAACTCCAGCAGATCCACGGACACTTTGAAGTTCCAATAGAACTCGCGGATTTCGCGCAGCAAGTTTCGTAGCCGCGCGCTTGCGCGCTGCAGCCGCTTATCCGTGCGCACGATTCCCACGTAGTCCCACATCAAGCGTCTGATCTCATCCCAATTATGGTAGATCACAACCAATTCATCTACGTCCTGCACATTTCCGGATTTCCATTCCGGCAAAGGGATTTCTTGTTTCTGAGTCGATCGCGTCCGAACGGCGGCCGTCGCGGCGCGATGCGCCACCACCAAGCCTTCCAACAACGAGTTGCTTGCAAGCCGATTTGCTCCGTGCAATCCAGTGCACGCGACCTCCCCAATCGCGTAAAGCCCCTGCAAACTCGTCGCGCCATTTAGGTCCGTTTTGATTCCACCGCACTGGTAATGCGCAGCCGGTACTACCGGAATTGCCTGCTTCGACATATCGATCCCAAAGCGCAGGCAGGTCTGATAAATGTGCGGGAAACGTTCCTGAATGAATTCCGGCGATCTGTGCGTGACATCCAAAAACACACACTTGGCGCCCGAGCGCTTGATCTCCGCGTCAATCGCGCGTGCTACGATATCGCGCGAGGCCAGTGAACCGCGCGAGTCGTAGCGCTTCATGAAATCTTCGCCGCGGTTGTTACGCAAGATGGCTCCCTCGCCACGCACCGCTTCTGAAATGAGAAACGATTTTGCCAGCGGATGAAAAAGACAGGTGGGATGAAATTGGATGAACTCCATGTTCGCGATCTCGACCCCTGCCCGCCATGCCATCGCCACGCCGTCTCCGGTGGCGATGTCCGGATTTGTCGTGTACAAATAAACCTTCCCGCAACCGCCGGTCGCGAGCACGATCCGATCCGATCGAATGGTTTCAACCTCTCCAGTTTTTTCATCCAGGACATACACACCAAGACAGCGATCTTCTGCGGCGAAGCCGAGCTTGGCAGCGGTGATCACATCAACCGCCATGTGATTTTCCATTAGTTGGACGTGTGATTGTCGACCCAACTCACGCAGCAAAGTATTTTCGATCTCTTTCCCGGTTACGTCTCGTACGTGGAGGACGCGGCGCTTGGAATGACCGCCTTCTTTACCGAGATCAAGCTCGCGATGTCCGGAAATCTCACGTTCATCGAACTGCAGACCGAGTTCTACGAGCTCTCGGATGCGTTCCGGACCTTCGGTCACAATTGTGCGCACAACCGCCTCGTCACACAGCCCCGCGCCAGCTTCAAGCGTATCGCGCACGTGCAACTCGAACGAATCTTCATCGCTCGTCACGCAGGCGATCCCACCTTGCGCCCAGGCGGTATTTGTGTCGGAGCCTTTGCGTTTCGTTATAACAGCTACCGATCCGTACCTTGCCGCTTTCAGTGCAAAACTCAGGCCGGCGATACCGCTCCCAATCACCACGAAATCGTATTCCTTCATCTCAACCGGATGTTGTCGATCAAGCGAGTTTTGCCGAAGGAAACAGCAAGCACGAGCAATGAATTCGGTCTTACTGTTTCAATGGATTGCAAAGTTTCCACATCGACAATCTCCACATAATCAATCCTCCCCAGCGGCGCTTCGTCGATCACTTTGCTGACAAGATCCACAATTTCTTTCGCAGATTTGTTGCCGGCATTTGCCGCAGCCAATAAGGCCTTATGCAAAACCGGTGCCTGTTTTCGTTCTTCGATATTCAAATACTGATTGCGCGAACTGCATGCCAGGCCGTCTTCTTCGCGCACCGTAGGCACTGCAATGATGTGGGTCTTGAAACTGAGGTCGCGCACCATGCGGCGAACGATGACCAGTTGTTGAAAATCCTTTTCACCAAATAAAGCGGCGTCGGGCGAAAGAATGTTGAATAACTTCGCGACGACCGTGCAAACACCGCGGAAATGCCCGGGGCGCGATTTGCCCTCCAGCGTACTTGAAAGAGAGGATTCCTCCACGAACACGGAGCGATCGTTAGCGTACATCTCCGCGACGCTGGGGCGGAACAAAAAATCGACCCCAGCATTCCGACAAAATTCTTCGTCTGTGTTTTCCGGGCGTGGATAGCGTTCATAATCGCTTCCAGGTTCGAACTGCAGCGGATTAACGAATATGCTCAGCGCCACCTCGCCATCGCGGCCAGCATATTGGCGAGCAACCCGGACCAGTTCACCATGCGCCCTGTGCAAAGCACCCATAGTGGGAACGAGAACGCGCTTAGTCGCGCGCGGCTGCTCCCGCGCCTCGGCGATAGTCGTAATGATTTGCATCTAAGGACAAAGTTGATGGAAGCAATATTCAGAGATTCCTCGACTTCGCTCGGAATGACAAATGCGGTCACCTCGGTTCGAGCCAAATAGCTTGCCTGGCAAAACGAAATCTTTTATGGCCAAAATCTTTCCATCCAGCGCGCGTTGCGAGATCGCGCATTTCAGAAAACGAGAACGCGCGAATGGCAGAGAGCCGCGCGTCGTAACGCGTCATCGGCTCGCGGAAAATCAGCGTAGTCAAAAGGTAGACGCCTGCGATAAGGGAAAAACTCCGTCGCAGATCCGACACCAGGACAAGTCTTTTGGATACCTCGCGACATCTGCGCAGGAGTCGTACCGCATCCTCGTTGCTGAAATGATGAAGCGCGAGGGTGCAAAGCGCGATGTCGTATGCTGCGATAGAATTCCCTTCGAGAACGTTGGCTTCGTGGTAGGAAATCTCAGGATAGTTAACGCTCAGTTTTCTGGCGATTTCCAATGTGGCAGGCTGCCAATCTAACGCATCGATCTCTACCTTCGCGCTGATTTGTCGCGCATAATCGACGATCAATCGCGGGATATCGCCCGATCCTGTCGCCAGATCGACGACCCGCAATTTTTCGTCCGGTCTGATCCAGCGGCGAATAAAACCCAATACAAGGCGATAACTTCCGAACCAGCGATTCAATTGCCGGATACGTACCAGATCGCGCTCCAATTCGGCCAAGACCGGCTGCGGCCGATCCATCATTTCCAGCACTGCCGGATCGAAACTTCGCTTCATTTACTGTAGAAGCCCTCTATGACGGCCGGACGCTTGAAGCAGGGCTCATAGAACGCCGCTACAGCGATAGGAATTTTTGCCACGATTCTGGAAGTGCGGCAGTTTCCACTTCACTCGCAACACGTCCTTCGAATTCGGGGCGAAATACTGTGCTCGTCCCATAAACCATGACCACGTCTTCTGTGCCTTCAACGCGAATAGCGTGTGCGACGCCCGGCGGAATTATCAGGCCTATATTGTTGTTGCCGCGATGATTGTCGCCATCCACAAAGAAACGCATCACCCGCCGAGGTAACCCAGCGCGAATGTCGTACAGAATTATCTCAACGCGGCCTTGAACAAAAAACATCACGTCCCATTGCTCTGTCTCATAGCTCCGCACTGAATAATTATCCGGCTCATCGATATACAGCCGGCGCAACCAATCCGCTGCATCAGTATCGTCCGGAATGCTCGGTGGATGCACGTGAAACCCCTTGGCAGTTCCCGAAAACATTCGCGCAGCCGCCCATTGCCTGGGCCAAAGTCCAATCCGCGCGACAATGCCTTCGTCGCGCCGCACAAACTCGCCAAAAACTCCACGGTGCCGCTGTGGGTGAACTTTTCGCGCAAAAATTTCAACGCCCGGGATCCACGCGTCCTTAATCTCGCGCTGGTTCCGATCCGCAGCTGCGAGATCGCCGGCGTCTATGCCACGTTGTGAAAGCTCCTGCGTAAAGGATGCAGCGCGGTAATCTCGGGTGCCCAGGCTCCCACACGCTCCACGGTTGATACCTTCCCAAATATTTTCTTTGTGCTTGCTCATTTCACTTCAGCCTATGGTTTTATTTGCCTACCGGGAAATCGGCCCGTTCGCGAGAAAGATTTGGTCGACGGAGCTTTTTCCAAACCGTCTTCGCCAGTTTTTCCGGAAGACGATATGGAGCGAGCAATATCTGGCCCACGCGGCGCTCGAGGGATTTCCGCAGAGTTTGCCTGCGTTCTTTCAGCAATTTCAACTCGCGCCGGTATTCTTTGAGTTTGAGCAATTTTTCCTCAAGTTCGGCGATATGTCGGTGCGCGCCTTCCAATTCAGAGCCGCGAATTTGAATTGATTCCTTCAAGTCGCTCAACGCTCGGTTGAGCCTGGTAAGCGCCGTCTCCACTATCGGCGTTAGTTCGCCGGCACCAACGCTTGGTTGGCGCCGAAGACATACGGCTGCCGAATCGAACTCGATCAGGTCGCATTCATAGTCAGGTAGTAATCCGAAGCGTTCGAAACACTGAACGAGGCGCGGGCGACGCGCGGCAGCGTCCGCGCCAGGACCAGGGACGAGCACAATGCTCGCTGCGCAATTCGACAGCGCTTCCACCGTGCGATCATCATCGGTTTCTCCCGAAGGATAAAACCAAACCGCGGTCTCAAAGCGTGCTGTGGTCGCACCCTGCCCAAGCGTCATCAGCAGGTCATCGCCAAGCCACATGACGACAGCGTCTCTTTTCACTTCAGCAAACTGGCGCTCAAATTGCTGAGAGTTCGCGCCGACGATAAGAAATCGGCCATGTGCGAACTTTCGCGACAGGATGCGCGCGAAATCGGCGTCAGAGGAATGGGAAGAGGATGGCAACACCGCTCACATTATATTGGTTGAAGCAGACCGCAGGCAAATCTACCCTGCCGCGCCGCGCTGCGATACTGCCTGTCCAATGCTCGATTTCGTTGTTTATCTTCTTTATCGCTGCGGATCAGCAATTGCCACTACGCTGCCATTGCCGGTTCTCTTCGTTTTCGGAGAATTCCTCGGCTTTTGTGCCTGGCTCATTTCCGGAAAGTATCGGCGTCTGGCGAAACGCAACGTTGCCATTGCGTCTGGAAATGAAAAATCACCAGCGGAACTGCGTCGCTTTGTACGCCGCCATTTTCAGCGCTTGGGCGCGAACCTCTTATGCAGCATCAAGCTCACCGCCATGCCACTGGAAAAGATGGCGGTTCATTTCGACGCCGAAAACCTGGACTTTATCCATCGACACTTGCGCGCAGGCCGTCCGGTTGTGCTTCTCCTGAGCCATCTCTCGAGTTGGGAGTTATTTGCGCACATTCTGCCAAAATACATTGGCTACGTTAGGAACAGCACCATCTATCAAAGGCTGGGCAATCGTTTCATCGATGAACAGGTGCGTCGTGTGCGCGCACGCGCCGGGGTCGAGATGTTCGATCGCAAGGAAGGTTTCGACAAGGCGATTAAGCTGCTTCGCGAAGGCGGCGCAATTGGAATTTTGAGCGATCAACATGCCGGAGATCACGGAGTGTGGGTACCATTCTTTGGCCGCGTCGCCTCGACCACGCCGCTGCCCGCATTGCTTGCGAAGCGCACCGGCGCAGCAGTGGTTGGCGTTGCGATCTACACGGCCGGGCGGGCACGCTGGCGGATCGTTGTTTCGTCAGCATTAGAAGACGACCGGAAATCGGTCGAATCGCTTACCGCAAAGGCAAATCAAGTGATCGAACAACAAATCCGGCGCGCACCGGAAGACTGGTTTTGGGTACATAATCGCTGGAAAACGCCGAAGCCAAATTTCCTTCTCGCGCAGTATAAGCGAGGTGTCCATGTGCCGCCGGGAATTTTGCCCCAAGATCTAAAGCCGTTTCGAATTCTAATTCGTTCAAATAACTGGCTGGGCGACGCGGTCATGAGCGTGCCCGCAGTTCGAGCGATTAAGAATGGCCGCCCCGACGCTCAAGTCACGATCGCTGCACCGGAAAAGATTGCGCCGATATGGAAGATCGTTCCCGAAGTGGACGCGATTGTTCCTCTGCCAAGCAATCGGCTCCTTTCAGTTGTGCGGCTGCTTCGGCGCGAATCCTCTTTTGATGCGGCGATCCTTTTCCCAAATTCTCTACGTGCTGCTATGGAGGCGTGGCTGACAGGAATTCCGCGAAGAGTCGGTTATCGTGGCCATTGGCGACGCTGGCTGCTTAACCAAATCGTGCCGGTACCACGAAAGCCGGGCCCACCGGAACACCATTCGCTCCGTTTTCTTCGTATCGCGCGCGAATGCGGAGCAGATACGTCTAATTCCGACGCGTCGCGAGCAGGCGTTCTACAGTCACGAGACAGCCTCCAAACCGTCATCGACCAGCAACCGATCAAAATCGGTATTTGTCCCGGTGCCGAATACGGCCCCGCCAAACGATGGTTACCCGACCGTTTCGCCGAGGTAGCCGAAAGAATTAGCGCCCAATCGCCCATCCAATGGAGGTTGTTTGGAACGGCGCGCGACGCCGCGGTTGGCGAGCAGATTGCGGACGCCCTTGGTGATCGCTGTGTGAATAGGATTGGTCAGACTACGCTCGACCAATTAATCGACGAACTGCACGCATGCCGTTTACTGCTTACGAACGATACCGGCACAATGCATCTCGCCGCATTGCTGGGAATACCTGTGGTTGCCATTTTCGGTTCAACGGAGCCCCGACTCACTGGCCCACTTGGCAACAGTCACATCATTCTGCGGCATCATGTGGAATGCAGCCCCTGTTTTCTTCGCAAATGTCCGATTGATTTCCGCTGTATGAAGGCAGTCAGCGTCGAGGAAGTTGCCGATGCTGTGCTGTCGATCCTCCGCAATAACCAGGAGAATTTCAAATTTGAATTTTGAACTCTCAAATCTGACACTGGCCCGGCATGAGCCACGAAACCGGCGAATTATCGTTTTAACGTGTTACGAATCAAAATCGAGCGAATCTAAAGCCTCAAGCTTTAAGTCCTAGCATGGCCGTTTCTCCGCGCATTCGCACACAAGTGCAGGTGATGTTTTTCGATACCGATTGCGGAGGTGTTGTCTCGAACATCGCTTATCTGCGTTTCATCGAGATCGCGCGTACGCTTCTTGCTGCGGAGCTCGGCCTCGCCCTCACGGAAATGGCCGAGAACCAGACGTATCCGGTAGTCGTACGAACGGAGATTGATTATCGCCGGGCGGCTAAGCTCGGAGATCAACTCGTGATTGAAGGCCGGCTCGACCGGGTGGAGCGCGTGCGGTTCTGGTGTGCATTCCAGATTACACGGCCCAAAGATAATGCCCTTATTGCCCAATGCCGCCAGATGCTTGCACTGATCGAGATGCCAGAAGGAAAAGTGCTTCGTTTGCCGGAGCACTGGGAAACGTACCGAAACGACGATTCCGCCGAATTCCAGGGCGAATCGCAAGCTCCTATTTCCGGCAAGAAATACACTCAATGACTGCTGGCGCGCGCAGCTTAACCATTGAGGAAACTCTGCTCGAGCCGCAGGCTCTGCCTCCTCCACCCACACGCCACGCCTTACTGGTGATTCTGATTGCGCTGGCGGCGCTGCTGCATGTGGCGACGATCGGTTCCGGCGATTTGTACAGCCAGACGGAAGGACAATACGCAGGAGCCGCCCGCGAAATGGTCGAGACGCATCATTGGCTTCTACCAACGAACAATGGCGCGCCACGATTGCAAAAACCGCCGCTGCTCTACTGGCTGATCGCTGGTTCCTTTAAGCTTTTCGGTGTGAACGCGGCAGCTGCCCGGCTACCGGTTGCGCTTGCGGTTGTTGTCTCATCTGCCCTGATTTTTCTGATCGGGGAAAAGCTCGCGGATCACTGGCGCGGTTTCATCGCGGGACTGATTTATCTAAGTCCGTGCGGTACATTTCTGCTCGCGCGCATCGTGATGCCCGAATCGGTTGTCAGCGCGTTCATCGCGGGCACGATTTTCTTCGCGATCTGCGGTTATCAGCGCCGGCGTAATCGGGGCATTTACTTCGGAGGCGTCTGGGTTTGCTCCGCCTTCGCTTGCCTCACCAAAGGCTTGCTGGGCATAGTTTATCCTGCCGCGGTCTTTCTTCTGCTCTCAATTTTTTACCGCGAAGCCCGAATGCGGTTTCGCGCGCTTCTGCGATGGGAGTATCTGACGATCTTCATTCTGATTGTTGCCCCATGGCACGTTTGGGCAGAATGGCATTTCCCTGGGTATTTTCGTTATCAAATCAGCTCGGAGTGGCTCGGTCACCTGCGCGGGCTTACCGACGACACCCATGATTTCCTTGGGATGCCTGCCTACCAATTTCTGGTGATGCATCTGGCTTGGTGGTTTCCGTGGTCGATCGCGCTATTGCCTGGGGTCATTTTCGCGTGGCGCCGTGTGGTTCGCCCCCGTGAGCTTAGTTTCGCCGACGCGCTGCCGCTCTACTGGATGGCGGTTGTTTTTGTCCCATTGCTCTTCCTGGGGCAACGGCAGGACTATTATTCGATGAGCATGTGGAGCGCGTTCGCGCTTTGGGCAGCCGTTGCGTGGGACCGGATCCCGCAGGGGTTACGCGCCGCGGGTGTAATCGCTGTCGGACTTATCGGCGTGATGACTGCAGTGCTGGTCTTCTACCTTGGAGCCATTACGCACCCTGTGAATGGCAATTGGGGAATAATGGACGCACGCTGGACGGCATGGAAAGCATTACAAGAGATGCCCATTTCAACCTGGCTCGCATTTCGGCCGTTAGTGGCAATCACGAGCGTCTCACTCAGTTTTTTCTCGCTAGTGGCGCTCTACTTTATCTTCAAGCGTCGAGAAAAACTGGCGGCCATGGCGATGGCCGCCTCGATGATACCGGGCGGGCTCACCATGATGGAAGCGGTTGCAGAGGTTGCGCCCTATTTCTCACTCGCCGAAGTAGCTCGATTTCTGAATCCACGCCTCGATGCGGGCGGCGATACCGTCTTTGAAGGACCTCTCCCCGAGGGTAGTAGCCTTGTTTTTTATCTGAACCGTAAATTTTTCCTGGTTAATCAGAATCCTCAGAAAGAGACCCCAATGGGCGAACCGTCTATTGACATGTTTTTGGACGAAGCCGCTGTCTTGGAAAAATGGAGCGAACCGGCTGCGATTTATCTAGTTATCGATGGAAGCCGGGCCGCTTATTGGAAACAAATCTTAACAGCCAACTTTCACATCTATCACCAAATCACAACGTCGGGGACCTACGTCGTGCTTAGCAATCAATTATGAGCGAAATATCTACGCGAGGAATCGGCGATCTGCATTTGAAAAACCCGCGTAACAGCTTAATGTGCCGCCTCATTTTCGCAGGTAACTACTTTATGTCGCAACATCGCAGCTTAAAAGGAGCCAGCACAATCGCCGCCAGGCGTAATGTGCTAAAGCGCTTCGAACGGGTCGAGCTTTTGAAAAAGCGCGGTCAATGGAAGCAAGATCAGAAAGTGATCGGCCTCCCAAAAACCAAACCCGACGTTTGATCGTAAGAGTGAGATGTGATTAGTGAGAAGTGATTGGTGGTGTCATTCACCTTTACGTCTCACCTCTCACTAATCACATCTCACT
>JBKPLX010000044.1:0-2438 GCA_046731855.1 Verrucomicrobiota bacterium
CGAACTTCATCTGGTGGCTTCTCAAGTCATTCTGGTTTGTGCTCTTTAAACCGATTGCATGTCTTGGTGTCGCAGCCGGCGTCTACGCTTCTCGTTCCCCGGAATCACAGCAACGGTTCGAGACTTGGATGGAAAAGCTCAGCAATTGGATCGAGCGATCCCAAACTCAGAATGCCGGTGCAAAAGCATTGCTGGTGGCCTTTGTCGGAACCTTGGTTTGGGTTGTATTTACTCTGTCCTTTATCGTGGGTGGCTTGTTTCTTGTATTGATATTTCATGTGGTCACAGCTCCGCTGACGCTTGCACGGATTTTGCTCGAGAAGGACCGGTTGCGGCGGGCGGCCGCAATGATTGGCTTAGGAATGATTACGGCGTCATATATTATCCGAATGAAGCATTAGCCGATGATCGAGCGGGGCAACAGGGCGTAATGAAAGCGGGCCTCGATCGCGACGACTTAGGGTGAAAAAGGTGGATCAGATCGGAATGCAGAATGGGGTCGGTCCTCACTTTTGACACGGACGACAGACTGGAATTCGCTCAACAATTTTGGACCGTCCGCGGACTTCGCCCGCCACTCGCCGCAGCGAGCAAGCTTTGGGTAAACTCATTTACACGGCCCGGGCACTGGGATCACAAACTTGCCGTCCTTCTCGGCGATGAAATTTCCGGTCGTGGTCGACGACAAGCCTTTGGCGTCTTTCTTATCGATGGTGATCATTAGTCTTTTGGTTGGCTTGAGCGGGAAGCACACCTTGCCGCCGCCCGTGGGTGAATCCTTTGGCATTGCCACCTTTTTCATCTCTTCCGCAGTAAAATCGATAAGTTCGATCTTGGAAATTTTTTCGCCTGCGTCGGACGATTGCATCCTTTTGTAAATCTCGAGGATGCCTGGGTCGGCACCTTGCGTGTAGAGAAACGATTGCAGCGCGGCAGTATCTTTGGCTTCAAACGCTTTCTTGTAACTGTCGACGAACTCTTTTTCCTTGGGCGAATCTCCCGCATAAACTGAGAGACAAACAATCGCCACTGCCAGACTGAAGATCACACCGCTGATCGACAGAGTTTTCATTTTGCGAGGTTATTCAGCAGGGCCTTGAACGCCAACCAAAATGCGCTCGCCAATCCAGTTGATCATCTGGCGCCGCCTTCCAGCAGCGTACGCCGCGGTCATCCTCTTTGACTCACGTGCTCCCGTTCGCGAAGGATGAAGTAAGAAGGAAAAATTAAGAAGTGGCTAACTGGGTCCGCCTTCCGACTTTAGTCCTACGTCATCAACGTTAAGGTGAGTTATGGTCAGCCAATTCAAGCCGGTGCGTTTCACTGTGTTGATCGGAACAGCGGCGATCATCGTCTGTGGCGTGGCGGTATTCTATAGCCATCGCACGGCTCAGGGCACAACGGCGGAAGAACGGGCTGCTTATGAACTTGGTGAGAAGGCCGGAGAACAAGCGGCGCCCGGCGCAACGTTGCCGCCCGAAGCGGAAGTGAACACTACGGCTGAGAAGTATTTTCAGCAGCAGGGCCCAGCTGAACAACTCCAAAATCCCTCGCGAGCAGCAGACCTGCAGGCTTTTAAGAAGGCTTTCGAAAAGGGTTACACAGCCGGGTTCAAGAAAAAGAATCCCCAGCAGTGAACCGCCCTTCCAACATAAGCGGCTTACGATGGCGCTTGAGGTTTGAATTGGTTGAGTCTTCGCCGGCGACACGCCTGCCGCTACAGCCGCTGATTTGTCTCTCGCTCACTCCCGCTTGGCTCGACCGCACACCCTCGCGGCTGCACCGGCCACGTCGACGTTCCCGATGGCTCCGTTCATGCATCATAGCCTCCTGCGCCATACGATCTGGCTAAGGCGAGCCAAGAGCGGCTTATGATAGCCGGAGTCCGGACGTTCAGACAGTGCCGCTGCCGACGCGGAGTGTTTTGGCGACAGCGAGATTCCTAAGCGATAGGATATGCGTAAGGATTCCGAGTGGTGGACCGAGAAATAGAGGGACTAGCGAGAGCGGGTAAATCCCAAGGACCTGGGCCTGAAAGTAGAGTGCCGTAGCCGGAGCGACGATCAGATCGAGTATGCCGAAAAGATTCCACGCTACCGCCCATCGCAAAGCATGTGGCCGGTTACGGGCCACCAACGACGCGATGACCGGCGCCAAGATTCCCGTAAGTGCATCGCCAACCCCCGCCGGCCAGGCGAATCCGGCTGGTATGATTCCATGGGTGAGAAAGGGGAAAATGAACATGATACCAGCGACGCGATACGTTTGAATGCCAATAAGCCAAGCGCTCGGCGTCGCGGCATTAATGGCGCGGATGGTTCTCGACGCGAACAGCGCGATGACGGCGATGACGAACGGAATCAGTGCGACGAGACCACTAAGCGGGCGACGTGATTCCAGCGAAATAGGGAAGTTCACCCCATCGCCAACGACAATGG
>JBKPLX010000045.1:0-18424 GCA_046731855.1 Verrucomicrobiota bacterium
CCAAGATTCGCCAGCTGGGCATTGACAAGATGGAAGGCTTCCGTGCCGGCGCCATCATGATTTTCTGCGGCCAATCAACGGGAGGTTCAGCTTCTCCTGGCCACCACGCCTTCCACAAGCTTGTGCAAAACCTGATGGCACCTTTGGCGTTTGGCGGCACGGACGTTGACCTGGTTACCGGCACCGAGACCGCTCCGCACATTATTCAGTCGGAGACGTACACGGCGGCTAACCCGGATAACCCCGACCAGGTAGTGGCCGCCTACAACGACTCCCGATGCGCGAACAGCAGCAACTTCTCTGGCCTGTCGGTTTCCAACGATGGCGGACTGACCTTCACTCGTGTCACTAATGGCAGCGGTTGTAGCCCATTTGCCAATACCTTTGGTGATCCTGTTGTTCTGTACAACAAGCCGTCTGGCACTTGGTTTACGGTTTGGCTGGACGCGAACGGCAGCTGCACGCTGGGCGGGTACAAGTCCACGACTCCAGATGACCCAAATAGCTGGACCCATTTCTGCGTTCACAACAACGGCGGCGACGATCGCGAGTCTGGCTGGGCCGACAATAACCCATCCTCTCCGTTCTTTGGGCGGATGTATGTTTCCTGGAACGACTTTAACGTCGGTGGAGGTGCCCTGGTCGAAAGCTTTTCCACTGACAACGGCAACACGTGGAGCAACGCGGTACAGATCACCGGTACCTTTGTCCGCAACACGCAGATCACGGGTGACATGTCAGGCAACGGGATCCTCTACATCGCTGGTATGGACGAAGGCGGCGGTGGTTTCCCTCACACCGACACCAACCTCATCTTCAAATCCACCGATGGCGGTGCTACCTGGAGCAACACCTACACCGGCAGCCCCGGCTTCCCGGGCCCCGGCGTCGTTGCTTGTAGCGACAACCCGTACTTCACCTGCATGTTCCCCGACGAGGGCGGTTTCTGGCGGCACGAAGGCTGGGGTGAACCCGCTGCATTCAACAATATCGTTCACTTGGTCTATGCCCAGCAAGGCACTGCTGGTGATCCTGGCGACGTGTATTACATCCGCTCCACCGACGGCGGTGTGACCTTTGGCGCGCCGTTCAAGTTAAACACCGATGCCACGACCCGTCCCCAGTGGCAGCCTAACCTTTCGGTCAGCGCGGCCGGCACCCTGTTGGCGACGTGGTATGACGCGCGCGAAAGCGCCAGCTGCACGAAGGGGGACCCGGGGGTTCCCTGTTACAGGATGTGGTCGCGCAAGTCCAATGACAACGGTGTGAGCTGGTTGCCTGACGATATGCTCTCGGACGTGGTTAGCCCCTTGCCGGGACAAAGCGATCCGAACATCGTGACGGGCTACGCGGGCGACTACGACTACGGTTCTGCGTTGCTGACTAAGCACGTTACTTCATGGGTGGACGGGCGGGTGCCTATTGGCGGTAGTTCACAGCAGGATGCCTTTACTGACAGGGAGCTGGTTGGTTTTGCCGTGACCAGCACTGACCCGGCCTGTAACAGCGTGGTGTTCACTCAGCCGACAGACTTTGTGGTCAATCTGTCTGATGCGGTCAACGAGAACACTGTTGAGCCGGGTGATTTCACGGTTAATGGGACAGCGGCGGATTCGGTCACGTTCCAAAATGGTGACCTAACCATCACCTTCACCTTCGACAGTTCGCCGGTGGTCGATCAGGGCGAGCAGACGATGCATATTCCCCAGGACGCATTTACCCGTCAGTCGGATAATCAGGGAGTGTTCGAATTCAACTGCACATTCCGTTACGACGCCACGCTGCTGGAGGTGACTGACACCGTCCCACCGGTTGGCGGCACCTTCACGCCGCCGGCGCCGGGCTCATATCAGTATGACGTGAACTGGAACGAGGATGTTGATCCAAGCTCGGTCTCGACAAGCGATTTGCAGCTGAGCGGCAATACTGGCGCCACCGTAACCAATGTCAGCGTGAACGGAAGCACGACTACTTTCACGCTCAATATTACCTTCGGTGGGAACTTAACAGCGCACATTGCCGCGGGGGCGATCACCGACACCTTCGGCAATCCTAACGCGGACTTCTCGGGCAATTACACGGTAGGGGGTTGCCCACCCAGCCAGTACGTCATAACTCAGGGCGCCGACACGCTGGTGTCGGGTGACACTAACATCGGGAGCGATTGTGACGATTGCGATACGCCAGTCACATTGCCCTTCCCCTTCACGTTGTATGACCAGACCTATACCCAGGTGAACGTCAGCTCCAACGGGCGCCTCGACTTCGTGGTGCCAAATGAGCCGGGCGGCTACGTCAGCGCTTGTCTGCCTGCGCCGCCTAACGTCGGGCCGTATGACTTCACCATCTTCGGTGTGTGGCAGGACTTGATGACCCTTGCGGGCAACTCCGGCTGCTCGGTTTTCCCTGGTGGAACCTGCGGTATCTTCACCTCGGTCGAGGGCAGTCCGGGAAGCCAGATCTTCCACATCGAATGGCGCGCGACGCTCTTCAACGACAACAGTCAGACGGTGAATTTTGAGGTCCGTCTGTTTGAGGGCGATCCCAACCTGAAGTTTGAAGTGGTGCGCGGCGCGATCAACAATGGGGGCTTCGGTGCCAGCCAAATGTGGGTGAGCGGCGTCCAAGGCGATAGCGGTGCCGGGTTCGTCACTCAGGATTACTGCAATCCTAGTGGTCAAGCGCCATCGTCGAACGCCTCGGCCACTTTCGAGATACCTCCATGTGCAACGCCGTCGCCAAGTCCGACGGTGACGCCAAGCGCTACGCCGACTGCTACGCCGACTGTGACACCCAGTGTCACGCCCAGTGCTACGCCGACCGCGACAGCGACGGCCACGGCTACACCGCACCACCCCACGCCCAGGCCGCGGCCGACTCCGCATCCGCGGCCGACGCCGTAGGCGAATGAGTTAAAGGTTAAAAGAGTTAAAAAGTTATTCAGGAACTCGCGAGGCAACTCGCGAGTTCCTTGCTTTTGGGGTGGATCGGCTTCTCCGGAAAATGCCAGTCCGGCTCGGACCGATGGCAAAATAATCGCCGAGGATGCAATGAACTAGATTTGCAGAGACACGCGCCATCACTGGGACCGATTGCCCTCAGAAATCAAAAAATAATGTTGACACATTTCAGCGCACTCCGCTAAAAGGGCACTCCACTCCGGGCCTCCAAAAGAACAACAGAGAAAAAGATCGCCCACGGCAACAGAGCGTCGCGGGCTACAATTCAGCCTTAACTTATCGCCGACCATGAGGAGAGGACTATCAACTGTCATCACGAAAGAACGCTTCGTTTTTATCAAGAGGTCTATAGCTGATAGCCGGAAACCGGCCTTCGGTTGCCAAAAAAAGCTATCAACTATGAGCTATCAACTATTAGCTATTCTTGTTCTATCGACCCTTAGCTACTTGCCATCAGCTCGCGCCCAAGCCACCGCTTCCGGACAGAGACCATCGCACAAGCCGCGCATGACCGAGCCGCTGGAAAAACCCGGCATGCCGCCCGCCTACATCTATCGGTTGGAAACAGGACCGCGTATGATTTCGCAATTTGGCCTGTTCACCAGCTTCCAGGTGAACGTCGATGCCGATGGCAATAACATCCTCGGTGATGCAGCGAACGAGTCATCTATTAGCGTTGACCCAACAAACCACAACAGGATGGCGATTGGCTGGCGACAATTCGACAGTGTCCAGTCTGACTTCCGCCAGGCTGGTTATGGTTTCACGACTGATGGCGGCACGACTTGGATGTTCCCGGGAACTCTGCAAAACCAAGTCTTCCGCAGCGATCCGGTAACCAACTCCGATGACACAGGAAATTTTTTCTATCTCAGTCTATTAGTGGACACATTTTGCGGCGATATTTGGCGCTCCATAAATGATGGGCAAACATGGACAGAGCAGTCTCCCGACGGAGGCGCACACAGCGGCGACAAGGAGTGGTTCACCATTGATAAGACCAACGGTCAAGGCCATGGGTTCCAGTACCAATTTTGGACCGGCTTCTTCGCTTGCACCAGCGGGGAATTCAGCCGGTCCACCGATGGCGGCGCGACATGGATGACTCCGATCAACATCCCAAACGATCCTAACTGGGGAACACTCGACGTAGACACGAATGGCAATCTGTTTATCGGGGGCGGCGACGAGGGGAGCGGATTTTGGTGCATTCGCTCGAGCAATGCACAAAACCCAGGTGTCACGCCTACTTTTGATCAGGTCACGACAGTTGATCTCGGCGGGTTTGTGTTGTTTGGCGCCCCGATTAACCCCGGCGGATTAGCTGGCCAAATCTTTCTGGCAGTAGATCGCTCCGGCACCACTACTAATAACAATATCTATATGCTTGCCACCGTGCAGCAATTCAGCGCGAGTAACGGGAGCGACATCATGTTTTCACGAAGCACGGATGGTGGGCTAACCTTTAGCACACCGCAACGCATCACTGACGATCCGGTTAATCAGAGCAAATGGCATTGGTTCGGCACGCTCGCCGTAGCGCCTAATGGACGTATTGATTCCGTATGGCTGGACAGCCGAAACGCGGCCAACAACATTGATTCCCAATTATTCTATTCCTGGAGCACGGATGGGGGAGTCACCTGGGCACCTAACGTCCCCGTCAGCGATGCATTCGATCCCCATCAAGGCTGGCCGGTACAACAGAAGATAGGCGATTACATTACGATCGTGTCCGACAACACTGGAGGCGACGTGGCATACTCTGCCACATTCAATTTCAATCCGAACACCGGGCAGCATGAAGAAGACGTGTATTATGTGCGAATTTCTCCCTCAGGCGTGCCTACACCTACACCTACACCTACACCTACAGCTACACCTACACTGACCCCCACACCAACTCCTACACCTAGTGCGACGGTTACACCTACGGCTACACCGACAGCTACGGTACGGCCAACCCCAACGCCAAGGAGTATGCCGACCCCGAGAGGTCGCCCGACTCCGCGGCCGAGGCCCTGACTTCACGGAGTTGGCGAATCGGCGAATCGATCGCGGCAGACCAGCTTGGTCGCCGATTCAAAACGGGCGGTCAGAGATCCTTGAGCCCGCAACGAGAGCGCCCTTTCAAGCGACCTTTTCTGAACGACGTACAACGCGAGGGAATGGTCTGCGTTTGCGATCTCAATGCACTGAATAATTCTCGACAACGTTGGCGTTCGCGATTTAATAAGACTCCACAGGGGCGGTCCGAGAATCAAAAGCTTTGGATCGCCTCGACACTTCAACGCTCCACTTCAGCCATGAACACAAAACGACTATCAGCTATCAACTACCTGTCCGCCGTGGCACCCACAAAGGCATATCAGCTATTAGCCCTTCTGTTGCTATCAGCTATGATCTATCTATCTGCCGTTGCTTCAGCGAAGGCGGACGAGCCCGTGCCCGCGGCAGCTTCGCGTAGCGATGCGGGCGTGGCATCAGCTCATGCGCAAAAAAGTGCCCAGCTGGCGCCTACGTGGAGGCCGCAAGGACGCGAGCCTTTCGAAAAATACGATAACCCGCCCGCGCCGCCTCGGAAGATCGAGACATCGCCGCGAATGATCTCGCCGTTCGGTCCTTTCGTTAGTTTCCAGGTGAATGTCGACGCCAGCGGCAACAACATCATTGGCGACGCTGCGAACGAGTGCCCGATTTCAGTTGACCCGACTAATCCGATGAGAATGGCAATCGCCTGGCGGCAGTTCGATGATGTTAACTCCAACTTCCGCCAGGCCGGTTATGGATATACGACCGACGGCGGAGTGACCTGGACCTTTCCTGGTGTGTTAGAACCGGAAGTGTTCCGCAGCGATCCTGTAATCACCTCTGATGAGACGGGAGTCTTCTTCTATAACAGTCTCCAATCGACCATAAATCTGGATTTCTTTTGTACCGATATTTGGCGTTCAACGGACGGGGGCGCGGTCTGGACGCTCATTTCAGGTAATCGGGGAGCGATCGGCGGCGACAAACAATGGTTCACAATTGATAAGACCTGCGGTCCGGGCCATGGCTTCCAATACCAGGCTTTTGATCAGTCAAACTGTGCCGGCGGATTATTCAACCGTTCGCCCAACGCCGGAATCACATGGGAGACGCCAATCAATATTCCTAACGAGCCCATATTCGGAACGCTTGATGTGGATAGCAACGGCAATCTCTACGTGGGTGGCGAAGGGTTCGATTTTCGATGCGCGCGTTCGAGCAATGCGCAATTGGGGAACCAGACACCGGTGTTTGACCAGGTAACTCCCGTTAACATGGGCGGTGACCTGGTTGGCGGCGGCATCAATCCAGGCGGACTCGATGGGCAGTGTTTTCTCGCGGTGGACCATTCCGGGACCGCCACCAACGATAACGTTTACATGCTGGCAAGCGTTCAGCCGCCCGGCAGGAGCACCACCGATGTGATGTTCGTTCGCAGCACGGATGGCGGCGCAACCTTCAGCGCGCCCATTCCGGTGAACGACGATAACAACCCAAGCAAATGGCATTGGTTCGGCACGTTCGCTGTTGCGCCCAACGGACGGCTCGATGCGGTCTGGTACGATAATCGGAACGCCGCGAACTTCGATTCGCAGCTTTTCTACTCCTATAGTACCGATGCGGGAGTTACCTGGTCACCCAACGTGCCGGTGAGCAACTCCTTTAACCCTCAGGAAGGGTGGCCGAATCAGAATAAGATTGGCGACTACATCACAATCGTTTCCGACGAAACCGGTGGGAACGTCGCGTATGCCGCTACGTTCAATATCAACCCGAACAGAGGCCAGCACGAGCAAGATGTCTATTATGTTCGGGTTTGTCCTAATCCGCCCTGCTCGCAGCCAACACCTGGCCCGACAGCGGCGCCTTGCGGTAGCACTACGCCAACGCCAACGGTGACACCTACCGTTACTCCTACACCTACAGTTACGCCAACACCGACTGCGACAGCTACAGCCACTCCAACGGCGACGCCAACCGCGACGATAAGACCTACTCCTACTCCGAGGCCTGTTCCCACGCCGAGAGGGCGACCGACTCCAAGGCCCAGACCCTGATTTCCCGGTGATCGCGAAACGGCGAATCTGGGGAGCACAGGCTGCCAGCCTGTAGTTGCCGGCGGCAGCTTTGCATCCACAATCGGAGATGACGATCAATTTCCCCGGTCTCGGCAAGCTGCCGAGACCTACAGGCTGGCAGCCTGTGCTCCCCAGAAATGATATCCCTAGTTTCAATCCTGTTACCAAAGAGTTTGCAGATAGTTCTCGACAAATGTCTTGTCCTGGATAAAGAGAGCGCGAACTTTTTAAAGTTCCTCTGCCGCTCCACAGGGAAATCGATATCAGGTAATCAGTATCAGCCACTCAGACTCAGCCATGAACAAAAAGCCATCAACTATCAGCTGTCGGCTATCAGCCGTTTTTTTGCTATCAACTATCGGCTATCAACTATTAGTTGTTAGTGCCTCTGGACAAACTCTGGCGCCCGTGCACAGGCTACCTCTGAAAGAGCCGCTGGAAACCTCCAAGAAGATGCCGCCTGTGCCTTTTCGGAAAATAGAAACCTCGCCTGGCAAGGTGTCGCAATTCGGCGTATTCATCAGCCACCAGGCAAACGTCGATGCGAGTGGCAACAACATTCTCGGTGACGCCGCAAACGAGCCGTCTATTGCTGTTGACCCGACGGACGGCAGCAAGATGGCTATCGGTTGGCGTCAATTCGACAGCATTAGCTCCGACTTCCGACAGGCGGGGTGGGGGTATACAACGGATGGCGGCGTGCACTGGACGTTCCCCGGAGTTTTGCAGCCCGGTCTTTTCCGTAGTGATCCGGTGTTGCATTTCAATGAGGTAGGTGACTTTTTCTATCTCAGCCTCCGATCGGACGGATTCTCCTTTTTCTGCGACGATGTGTGGGGTTCATTGAACGGCGGTCAATCATGGACCGAACTGTCACCCGACCAGGGCGCGCATGGAGGCGATAAGGAATGGTTCACCATTGATAAGAATGTTGGTGGAATGGGGCATGGGTTCCAATACCAATTCTGGACCGAGTTTTTTGCTTGTGACTCCGGCGGATTCAGCCGGTCTACGAACGGCGGAATCACCTGGCAGACTCCCATTAGTCTCCCGAACGGGGCCGATACCGGAACCCTCGACGTGGACACCAATGGCAATCTCTTTATCGGCGGAGGGGGGAGCCCGTTTTGGTGCCTACGTTCGAGCAACGCACAGGACGGGAACCAGACACCCACTTTTGACGTAATCACTCAGGTTAATCTGGGCGGTGACCTCATTCAAGGCGGCATAAATGGTATAGGACTTTGTGGGCAGACGTTCGTTGCTGTGAATCGTTCGGGGACAAATAACAACGTTTACATGCTTGCCAGTGTGATACCGTTCGGTGCTGGCAACGGCACCGACGTGATGTTTGCTCGGAGTACCGACAGCGGCCAAACCTTTAGCGCTCCGGTTCGGATCAATGACGATCCGATCAACCATAACAAGTGGCATTTTTTTGGCACGCTCTCAGTTGCACCGAATGGACGTATTGATGTCGTTTGGTATGACACCCGAAGCGCTGCCAATAACATCGACTCACAGCTGTTCTATTCATTTAGCACCGATGGTGGCGTGACGTGGGCTCCTAATGTCCAGGTGAGCGATACGTTCAATCCCCAGGCAGGCTTTCCACAGAATCAAAAGATAGGCGATTACATCACGATTGTATCGGACAACACTGGAGGCAACGTGGCGTATGCCGCTACTTTTAACGAAAACCCTAACGCCGTCGGAGGACACGAACAAGATGTCTACTACGTGCGCGTTTTTCCATCCGGTGGACCTACGCCGACACCGACGGCTACTCCGACGACCACACCAAGTGTAACGCCAACAGTTACTCCGACTCCGACAGCAACGGCGACCGCCACGGCTACTGCTACTGCTACATCTACGCCGCGACCAACCCCGACGCCCCGAACGAAGCCGACACCGAGAGCTCGCCCTACTCCGCTACCGAGGCCTACTCCCTAGTTTTCAGCTTGCCCGACGTAGCCTCGCGCGAAGGCGGGTGATCCGCGGCCGGTGATCTGAGAAGCTTGCGGTTCCTAGACCTCCCGGGACGCCTGTCACAAAATAGTAACATTTCTGTTACATTTACTTTGGCTGACGTGTAGGTCGCTGCCCGACAAAGGGGTCAGGAATAAAATTTCGCGAAAAATTTAAAAAAGTGTTGACAGGCTTCCAGCATAACCGATAGCATCCGCACTCTACTTCGCAGGGAAAATCCACTTCATCTATGAAAAAGAAATCCACTTCGCAATCTGCCTTCTTTAATCTCCGCATTTTGACTGCTTCTGTGTTTTGCCTCCTCGGCATCGCTGTGGCGCTGTTCGCTCAGGGAAACCGCACCAAGCAGACCCAACAAAGCAATCGATCCACGACCCGACAGGATGCCCCTGGTACGCAGACGCCTGATGTCGTGCACTTGATCGGGCCCGTGAGGACGGCCACAGATGTGCGACATCTTCCTTACGTCGCACCAAAAGAGGAGTTCGACGAAAAAATCCTGACCCGCTATCCGCACGGGACGGACGCGATGCCACCGGCGGCCCCGCCTTCACCTTTTTTACAGAGGTTGATGAAGGGACTTTCCCGGCCGACGCCAAAGATGCCAGGACCGCTTCTGACCTTTGAGGGCGGGGGCGCAGCTCAATTCTGCGCTTGCGCGCCACCAGACAGCGACGGCGATGTCGGCCCAAATCATTACGTGGAAGCGATCAACTCCGCGTACGCGATTTTTGATAAGTCTGGGAACATGTTGGCGGGCCCGATCACGTACAACACACTCTTTGCCCCCTTGGTAGGCACGCCTTGTCAGAACCAAAATGATGGTGACCCATTCGTAATGTATGATCAGATAGCTGACCGCTGGGTGATCAGCGATTTCGCGTTCTCTGGGCTTCCTGGGCCGGGCCCATTCTTTCAATGCATCGCCGTTTCCACGAGCCCCGATCCCACGGGCACCTACAACCTCTACGCGGTCCAACATGAGCCTACCCAGACCACCTGGGTGGGTGATTACCCCAAAATGGCGTTGTGGACTGAGCCGGCGCCGGGCGGCGCCTATCACCTAACGGTCAATTTGTTTGATGGTCCGACCCTTGCCTTCAAAGGCGTGCGCGTTTTCGCGTTCGATCGCCAGGCGATGCTCAACGGCGACCCCGCCACCGCCATCGCCTTTACCGTGCCACTGGCTGGCGTGGGCGATTCCTACAGCTTTGTCGCAGCGAACTTTCGCACAGGCAATCCGCCGCCTGCGGGCAGGGATGAGATGCTGCTGGCCATCGATAGCCCGGCCACTGGTGGCGTGACCCTGACCCAGGTCCACGCCCGGTTGTTCCATGTCGATTTTGTCACGCCAGGGAATTCGACTTTCGGTATCGGCACAGACCATACACCGAATGCCGAGATCAGCGTCAACGGGTTCATCGACGCCTTCACAAGTGCCAATGGCTTTACCATTGTGCCGCAGTCCGGAACTGGGCAGCGAATCGATACCCTTGGCGATAAAATCATGACGCCGATGGTGTATCGGTTTGACGGCGCTACGGAGTCGTTGTGGACGTCGAATACGGTTTGTACCGACGCACCTTGCACCCAGCCAACGGGTATTCGCTGGTATCAATTCGATGTGACGGGCGGCACGTTTCCCGCCACGCCTGTTCAACAGCAAACCTGGACTAATAACGACGACGGCTTGTATCGTTTTATGTCCAGCATTGCTGTGGATAATGCAGGTGACACGGTCATTGGCTATTCAACGTCAAGCTCAACCGCGTTCCCCGGGATCCGTTATGCGGGACGTCTTGCCAACGACCCGCCAAGTGACCTCGTCCAAGGGGAAGCTACAATGTTCAGTGGCACTGGTAGCGAGTCTGACACCAATGGACGCTGGGGCGATTATAGCATGACTACCGTCGATACTGATGGCATGACGTTTTGGCACGTGAACGAATACGAAGCGACAACTGGCAGTTTTAACTGGCATACGCGCATCGGCAAGTTCAACTTCGTAGGCGGTGGTACCCCAACGCCAACGCCGACTGGCACCCCATCGGCGACACCAACAGCCACGCCGTCTGAATGCACTTGGTCGGCCGGTCCAGACCTTCCGAGTGGGCCAGGGACCCGGATTGTGGGCGTATTTTTCCCTGGTAACGGGAACTTCTATGGAATGGGCGGGCGCGCTTCCGACGTAGCAGGGAGCGATTTCACCAACCCGTTCGAATTTAATCCTGTGGGCAACAGTTGGACCGTCAAGTCGGCTACCTATCCCGACAACAATGTCAACAACATGGCTTGCGGTGTGCTCAACGAGAGTGGAACGGATTACATTTACTGCGTAGGCGGCTCAGCAGCCGGGCAAACCACGGCTATAGCTCGCGTCTTCCGTTACAACCCCGTCAGCGATACGATCGAGACGCTTACCGCTCCAGACGATTGGCCGGGCGATGCGGTAGGCACCATTCTACCTGGTGGATTTTCGGTGGCTAACAACAAGCTCTACATTCTGGGCGGGTTCAACATCAACGTGGCCTCCACTAACGAAATATGGGAGTTTGATCCCACGGCGGCCGTAGGCTCCAAGTGGACACAGAAAGTGAACACGCCGATGGGGGTCATGTATGCACCTACATGCACCATAAATGGCACCATCTATCTGGCGGGAGCGTCGGACTTCGATACAGTCAACCTCCTGGTAATTGACACCACTAACTCGTTCAGCTTCGATCCTGCTGCTAATACGATTGGTTCAATTGCAGCCATACCGAGAGCTACCGGAGAGACGCGAGCGCTTAACTTCAATGGGCAGATGTATGTTATGGGTGGTGGCAGAGTCGCGCCAAACCCATCTAACGAGGTGGACATCTACGACCCCGGCACAAACACGTGGTCGACGGGGATTCCGTTCGTCACCGGTCGGCGCAACTTCCCGACCGACACGAACGGCACAGATACCATTTGGCTGGCGGGTGGTTATGATAGCACTGGGGTCCCGGTCGCCTCGATGGAAATCTTCAACTGCCCGCAGGCGAGTCCCACGCCAACGCCAACGCCAACGCCGACTGCAACTGCAACTGCAACGGCGACGCCCTCGATCACGCCATCGGCTACACCCACAGCGACTGTTAGACCGCCTCCGACGCCACGGCCACGGCCCACGCCGCATCCGCGTCCCTGACGCCGTAAAGGTAATAGGTTAAAAAGTTAAAAGTAATCGGGAGCTCGCGAGGTAACTCGCGAGCTCCTTGCTTTTAGGGAAGCTCGGTGGATCGCCTTCTCCTGGAAATGTCAATTCGGCTCGGACTGATGGCAGCGGAATTCGAAGACGCAAACATGAGGGGAGAAGCCCGAACTTTGGCCAAGCGTTCCATTCCGCTGTAGAGCGGCCGTGTCGGCTGCAAAATTTTGTTACCGTAATTCTTGACAAGAAGCTCCCGTTTCGTGGTAAAAGGGCGTGCGTTTCAAACGTTGACCGCGTAACCAAGGGATCTGGCTCTTTAGGAGACTGTTGAAAAACCCATGCACATCGCGTTGCTGACTGATTTTTGGCCTGCGCAAGGCGCGAGGAGAGAGCATATCTGCAATGGATCTGTGACCGACGAGCAACGCGGCGCAGGCCAAAAAGCAACGCAACCTTCGGGCGAGGGCAGGTTGAGGCGCCTGGCGGCGTTGTTCGCTCGTCAGGTTATTAAAAACCTGCTCCTCGCTCACGCCTTGCCATTCGCCTCAACCTGCTCTCGCGCGGTGCGCTTGGTCTTTTCAACAGTCTCCTAAAGAAGGAACAAACTTTATGAAGCAAGCATTCGCCATTCTCTGCCTTGCTGCTGGAATCGGGGTATTTCCAGCAAATGCGCAGGTGAACGTGACCCAGGAGCACAACCATCTTTCCAGGGATGGCCTGTACATCGATTCCGTGTTCACCCCAGCGAACGCGGCGAACCTGATGCGCGACCTGGGATTTGACGGGACAATCTCCGGCAATGTGTACGCGCAGCCGCTTTACATCGAGGGCAGTCCAAACGGGCCGATGGTCATTGCCGTGACAGAATCGAATAATGTGTATGCCCTCGACGCTAACGACGGCAGTATCATTTGGCAGCGTAACCTCGGGCCTGCGGTTACATCAGGATTGCCATGCGGCAACATCAATCCGCTGGGCATTAGTGGCACGCCTGCTGTTGATCTTGCTTCCCGATCGCTCTTCATCGATGCGATGATCGACGGTGCCACCAAGAAACACTTCGTTTTTTCGTTGAACGTGGACACCGGCGCGACGAATCCGGGTTGGCCGGTAGATCTGAATGCGACTGCAAGTTACAACGACATAACGTTTACCTCGTTGGTGCAGAACGAGCGCGGCGCACTCGCGATTGTGAATGGTATCGTTTACGTGTCCTTTTCAGGGCATGCTGGCGATTGCGGCACCTATCATGGCTGGGTTGTAGGGATCAATATCAACGATCCTTCTGTCGTCATGGGTTGGGCAACAGATGCCATCGGCGGTGGCATCTGGGGGCACGGAGGCGTTGCAAGCGATGGCACCAACATGTTTGTCATTACGGGGAACACTTTTAACACCAACCAGGTCTGGGGCGGCGGTGAAGCAATTATTCGTTTACAGGAAGGCCCGATTTTCAGCGGCAACCCTACAGACTACTGGGCGCCGACTAACTGGTTCAATCTCGATCAGGGCGACACCGATCTCGGTGGTGTGAGTGCCACGCTCCTGGATGTGCCGGGTGCAACGCCCTCGCAGTTAGTGCTCGCAATGGGCAAAGATAGCAAGGCCTATTTGCTTAACCGCAATAATCTTGGTGGCATTGCTCAACCGGTGGCCTCGGCGAACCTTCTAAGTGCTGTGAGAGGGCAATCAGCGGCCACTTATCACACTGGCCAGGAAACATATTTTGCTTTTCATACTGAAAATAGTGCTGTTGCGGCCTACAAAGTTACCGCCACAAGTCCACCGACCATCGTGCCTGCCTGGAATATGAGTCAGACTGGGCTGGGTTCGGTTTTTGCTACGTCGACAAATGGCACAGATAACGTGATTGTGTGGGTGGCTGGTGGCGGAGGAGACCAGCGGTTACACGCTTATAATGGCGATACGGGAGCGGTGATCTACAGCGGTGGCGGCGCTAACGAACTGATGACCGGAACGCGCAAGTGGAACACAGGCATTGTCGCTCGAGGTCGCATTTATTACCCCGCCGACAACAAAATCTATGCCTTCGTCACTCCAGACGGAGTACCCACTCCTACGCCTACGCCGAGTGCAACTCCAACACCAACTCCAACTGCTACGCCGTCCCCCAGCGTGAGCCCTACCCCCACACCGAGAGCGACGCCGAGGTCACGCCCGACTCCGCGGTTGCGCCCCAGTTTTCCACCGCGACCGTGAGTTGAAGTCCGTAGGAGCTGTGCGCGGAAATTGGCACACCCCCGCAGGAGTCTGTACGATGGATAGCACGCGCGTCTCGCGTGTTGGCGATTGCATGTCGCGATCGCGCACTTTCCCATTGCTTTCCCGATCCTCGCTGCCTTGAGATCCAAAGAAAGATTGTTTCAGCGTGAGGCCGAAACCAACACGCCGAAGGCGTGCGCTACCCAGGCCGTCGCAGGTGCGTTCTCATTTGAAGGATATCGTCACAAGAGATGATCTATGGTAGGAGCCGTTTTGCCATAGGCCTTGCGATTTGGCCCTTCAACGGTTTAACGATTTATAAGTTTCGCGTTCAGAAACCGCTTGACCAAATCTGGACAAATATCTATGAACGGCGTTTTCCCGCATCTTGAAGTTTCCTGAAACAAAGCATCCCTGGCGAGCCAAGCGAAAGGCAGTGGCAGCGTCTTAGTTTCTCGGAAACACTACTCCACAAAACTTCACTATGATTTAAAATGAAAAAAAATTCTCATACCCGGTCCGCACCTGCCCGCCGAAGTCTTGAAGAAGGCGGTTTCTCTAATCTTCGGGCATTAATCGCTCTGCTTTTCTGCTTCTCTGGCGCGTTGCTGGCGCTGTTTGCATCCGGCGTTTTCAGCACTAAAAATGCTGAGCGACCCGCGCGCTATATGCCGGTGCCCGGTGCCAGGCCCGAGGCTGAGGCAGCTGATCTTGGGCGATTAGAATTATTCTGGAACGATCGTTTGACATATCCTACAGGGCGCTTTGACCCGGCATGGCTGCGTGCTGCCGCCGCTCAGCATGCCCGCCTATCCACGGGTGTCCCTGCAGGAGCGCCTGTGTTATTCAACCCCCGCAGTCCTCTGGCCTTTAGCACTACCAGTTTTATCGCGCTGGGGCCGCAACCAGAACGCATGACCGGCTGCTCGGGGTGTTATGATTACACGACCACGGAAGGGCGAGTAAATTCCATTGCGGTCGATCCTACCACCACAGTCAATGGCAGCATTGTAGCGTATCTTGGGTCAGTTGGAGGCGGCGTGTGGAAAACGACCAATTGTTGTAGTGCATCCACCACCTGGAATGTGGTAACTGACGATCCGCTCATTTCCACCATGGCGATCGACAGTGTTACCATTGATCCGAGCGATCATAACACCGTTTATGCCGGAACCGGCGATCTCAATTATGGTTCTTTTTCGATGGGTAGCCAGGGTATCCTCAAGTCCACTGATACCGGGGCTACCTGGACAGTGCTTGGGGCTGATGTCTTTGGTATGCCTTTCCCTGTGCCCTCAGGTCAATTCCCGCAGTATAACGCCGTTGGCAAGGTTCGGGTGGATCCTAATGACAGTAACAAGGTCGCTGCCGGCGCGAAAACGGGTCTCTACATTTCTTACGACGGTGGCGTTAACTGGACCGGTCCGTGTTCCACTAACGGATTTAGTGCGCAACGTCAGGACATAACCGGCCTGGAATTAACAGACATCGGCGGGGGCGTGACTCGCATCTTAGCGGCAGTCGGTGTGAGAGGTTTTGCTACGACCGTGCAATTCGATCTCGGTAACAATGGGGCTAACGGTATCTACACCGCGACAATGGGATCAAGCGGTTGCCCGAGTTTCACGTCGATCGCCTCGAACGCAAACGGGTTCGTCTATGGTGACGCCGTGACGGGTAGCCCGTATTCGACCGGCGCGAACATGAACGCGGGTAGCGGCGTGATGTACGCCGACCCGACAACGGGCGACCAGCTCGGACGGATCGACATCGCGGTCGCGCCGAGCAACCCAAATGTTATCTACGCGCAGGTGCAGTCGATCGCCGGAAACACGGGCGGCAACTGCGGAGGCGGCCCCGGCTGCCAACTCGGCGTCTGGGCGAGCACGAACGGCGGCACCTCTTGGTCGTTCATGGCTGGCTCGCAGGGCCCGTCGCTCGGCGACTGCGGCTTCGACTACCCGCAGAACTGGTACGACCAGGGCCTCGCGGTCGATCCGAACAACCCCGACCGCTTGTTCGTCGACACCTACGACGTCTGGTTCGCGACGCGCACAGGAACTGTGTGGAACGATACCACCTGTGGTTATTCCGGCGGGGGTCCACTTCCCGTGCACGTGGACCAGCATGCGCTGGCCTTCCTACCGGGCTCGTCCAGTATCTTGCTAATTGGAAATGACGGAGGCGCCCATGGAACGACCAACGCTGACATAACAAATGTCAACACCGACCCGACCTGGTTTAACATGGATACGGGCTTAAACACCATCGAGTTTTACTCAGGTGACATCAGTGGAAACTTCCTCAATGCGGCCTCACCACAAGCCAGCGGTGGCTCGCAGGACAATGGCTCCAGCTCGATCACCTTTACTGGAACGCCAACTGGACCCGTGCTATGGCAGCTGGGAGTCGGCGGTGATGGATTCTATTCGCGCATTGATCCAGTAGGCACAGGATCGAGCCTCCGTTTTTGGCAGGGAAACAATAGCGGTTCGCTTCATCGCTGTGTTATGAACTGCACCAATCAGAATGCTCCGTGGAGCGGCAGGGTGTCTGGCGGCTGGAGCGGCGACACGCAATCATTCATTCTGCCTTACGATCTTTTCCATGGTGGGGTCCCTGGCGGTGACGACTGCGCAGCAGCCGGCGTCCCCGGCGGCTGCGGTCATCTTGTCGCTGGCACAACTAGAGTGTGGGAGACAATTAACGGCGGAAATCAATCGTTCGGCTCAGGGGATTGGTATGTTACCAATAATCCTGCAACCCAGAACATGACGAAGCAAACGCTGGGCAACCGCTCCTTTATAAATCAGGTTAAGTACTCACCGAAATATCAGAGCGTCGCGATTGTTGGGACAAACGACGGCAACGCCTGGATCGGTTTCAACCTCGGCACGGGCACTGCGAGCCAGGCAAACTGGGTAAATGTTACTGACAACAACACAGTCCTGCCGAATCGCCCGGTGCTGGGTATCGCGCTCGATCCAACTGCCGCATCGGCGTCTCTGCCGATCGGCTACGCGGCTATTGGCGGGTTCAACGCTAACACGCCAACTACACCGGGTCATGTGTTCCAGGTAACATGCACAGCGAATTGCGGCTCGTTCACCTGGGCGGACAAGACCGGCGATCTCCCGGACATTCCGGTTGACTCCATTATCGTCAATCCCAATCAACCGCAACAGGTCTTTGCTGGCACGGACTGGGGTGTTTACTATACCGATGACGTAAGTGTAGCATCTCCTACATGGCAGCGTTTCGAGAACGGCCTGCCACACGCAATGGTTTGGGACATGCAGATTGACCGGGGTAGCACTACCCTCTCAGTCTGGACACGCAGTCGCGGCGCCTACGCCTTTGCGTTGCCCGGCGGGCCGCCTCCGTCTCCAACTCCCACATCTTCGCCAAGTGCGACGCCAACGCCAACACCCACGGTGACACCTACCGCTTCGCCGACGGTCACGCCAACAGTTACGCCAACTGCAACCCCAACAGTTACCCCTACGCCTAGTGCCACACCCAGAGTGACGCCGCGGCCGCGCCCAACTCCACACCCTCGGCCGACACCGCCCTAGGAGGATTGGTGATTAGTGATCGGTGATCCGTGATCAGTTGCGGTCAGGTCGCTGGCCTAGGCGACACCATCCGTTCTGTCGACCTGGCGAAAGGTTTATCGGCTTCTCTGAAGACGGTGCCAATCACCGAAGGCGCAAGTATGCTAGCCCCGAAAGCTTTCGCAGGGGTGTGGCCAACACGATTTAGGAAATACGTTCTACCTTGGATCTGAATTCCTAGACGCTCGGTAGCGGTGCGCCGAATTCAGGCGCCAAATTTTTATAAAAAAATTGCAGCCAATTTGTCTTGACTCGCTTTTGCGCTTTTCGCAAAAAGCGTACGACCACATCCGCAGCCCAGAGCGAAAGGCCACCAAGGAAAAAGCAAATCTCGCCCTCAATCGATTG
>JBKPLX010000046.1:0-4498 GCA_046731855.1 Verrucomicrobiota bacterium
CGCGACATGTGATTGGTTAGTAGTTGTGTTCATGATGAGCAGTCTTGCTCACACGACAAATAAGTCAATATATTGTTTGACTATTTATGGTCGGGGGCGTGACCACTTTCGCCGTCACGAATCAGATTGGACGCGAGCCGATTTTGTTTTCAGCTCAAAGCGGCAGGAAGGCGCGGCTCCGCGGATGCAACATTCTTTCACGGGCGAGCCAATTATCTTCGCGAGCAGTGATTCCGCCAGCAAACATGCCTCGGCATGATTTGTCGTGGCGGCAGCGATTGGACAGCCCTTCCCATAGATGAAGTGCCTGCCATCTTCCTCGCGAAAAGCGGCGGCGCCGCCCAGCTCCTTGAGAATGCGCAGCGCAGCATCAATTCTTTGCTGCCGGGTTTTGCCCTTCAACTCATGCAGATGTTCCTGGGCTACGGCTCGCCCAGCGGCACGCATTCCGGCGCGCAAATTTCGTGGCTTAATCTGCCGCGAGAAGATCGACATGAGAAGGGAGACCAGCCGTCCGTATGCCTTCGGAAACAGTTGTTCGGCTTCCGGCCCGAGAGCATACGTAGTGTGCGGCTTGCGAACGCCTGGTCTCATGCCTGACTGGGACACGAGTCTGTCGCGCTCAAGAGTGGCAAGGTGCGCCCGAACGGCGTTATCGGTCAGGCGCAACTCTTCCGCCAATTCATTCACCGTCCGTTCTCGTGTCCACAGGAGATCGAGAATTTTTCCCCGTGTGCTTTTGAACAACCGCTCTCGCCAGCCTATATGTTTCATTAATTTAAAGATCATGAGGATACCGAGTAAGTCAAAAGAATGTTTGACTAATTCTCGGTTGATGCCGTGTCGAGCAACGATCGGATGAGGAGGTGATGACGTCGTGTTCCTGACCGTCAGCAAACGACTTGAATTCTCGGCCTCCCGCCGCTTGCACGTCCGCCGTTGGAGCGACAACGAAAATCTGGCGGCATTTGGGCCCGAAACGAATGCGCGCTACGGGAGCGGTCGCAATTACGCCGCCTATTTCGTTTTCACCGGTCCTGTCGATCCTGCAACAGGAATGCTGATTAACATCAGCGAAATCAAGGAGCGCGCTGGCAAAATTGTGCGGCAGCGCTTCGACCACAAATTCCTCAACGAAGACAATTCTTCCTTCGGAGCTGTTCCGCCAACTGCCGAAAATATTGCGCGGCAACTCTACGTTGATGTCGCGCCCTTATTCTCTGACAACGGCGCAAAACTTGTTGCATGTCATCTGACGGAATCGCCTGAGCGAAGCGCAACCTTTTATTCTAATGGTGCGTGCGACGCGAATTACTGGTTCGAATTTTCTGCTGCTCGAAAAACGATGTCGCCTCGGTTAAGCCCTGAGGAAAATGCGCGCTTGTTTGGGACGTCCACTTCAATTCACGGACATAATTATCGCGTCCTTTTGACGTACCGATCTCCGAAAGCGTTTAGCGCCCCAGATGTGCCGCTAGTTCGTTACGATGCGATCGAACCTTGCGTGCACGCTCTGAGCGATGAGCTCGACCACCGCTATCTTAATGAAGACGTCGCTGGCCTGGCGCATCATCCCATTACAACAGAGAGTTTGGCCGATTACATCTACCAAAGGGCAAACTCGATGACTCCGCTCAATCGCGTGCGCCTGCACGAACGCGCAGATTTCTTCGCCGAGGTGTGGAAGAATAGAGCGGTGTTTCTTGGGATGCGGATGGCATTTCACGCGGCACACCGGTTACGTGCCGCCACTCTTTCCGACGCGGAAAACGCGAAGCTCTATGGCAAGTGCAATAATCCGCTCGGTCACGGCCATAGCTATCTGACCGAAACAACCATCGGGGGGGAGTACGATGAGCGCAGCGGAACGCTTTACGATTTTGTTGCGTTCAGGAAAGCTATTCTGGAGTCATTGGAACCGTGGCGGGACCGGCACCTCGATCTGGAAACAGAGGATTTCCGCAACGCGCCTTCAACTGGAGAAAATATTGTGCGCGCACTCTGGCCGAAGATCGATAATCGGCTCAATCAGCAGCTCGTTAGGCTGCGCTTGTGGGAGACGGCGAACAATCAGTTCGCCCTGCGGAGGACATAACTGTAGCGGCACTCTATAAGTGCCGAAAATCCAGTGGTCGGCGGTCACAGACCGCCGCTACAGTAAATGCAGATGAAGCGGTATCTTATCACCGGCGCCAGCCGCGGAATTGGCCGCGCGATTGCCGAGAAACTTGCGGGTGCGGATGTTGAATTGCTTCTCCACGGACGCGATACAGTTGCTCTGGCGGAAGTGTGCACGGCAGTAAAGCACCATTGTGGGCGTGTGGTCCGCTTGATCCATGATCTTGCTGTGCCGTCCGGTATTTCCGATCTCTTCGATCAAGTTGGAAAAAAGCCGCTGAATCTGCTCGTCAACAACGCGGGAATCGCAATTGTAAAGCCCTTTCGCGAAATTACATCGGTTGAATGGGAGCAAACCGTCGGAGTTAATATCACTGCGCCGTTCATGCTAATGCAGCACTTTTCGCCCCACATGCCGCCCGGTTCTAGCATCGTCAATATTCTTTCCATCGCCGCGAAAACTGCGTTTGCAAACTGGAGCGCATATTGCATGAGCAAATTCGCACTCGACGGTTTCTCTCAATGCGTGCGCGAAGAATTGCGGGAGCGCAAAATCCGAGTGATCAACATTTACCCCGCCGCGACGGACACGAACATCTGGAGTCAGATCGAGGGAAAGTGGCCGCGCCACAAAATGATTTCGCCAGGAGAGGTTGCCGGCGCAGTGGCATACGCGCTCTCTCGGCCCGCGGACGTCACCTTGGAGAGTATCAGCATTTCGGGCTTGGCTGGAAATCTGTGACCCATTAGCCTTGGCACCAACACAACATTGTAGCCACGGCTCTGTGAGCCGTTTTTCTAAGGACCGCATTCCAGATACATCGGCCCGCAGGTCGGTGGCTAGAGAAGCCGACAAGATCTTTTTCCTATGAGCAGAGTGGTACAGAGCGATCTCAGCATCAATGTTATCGCGTCGATCATTGTGTCACTGCTCTTCCTGGTAACAGGGTTTCTCTGGGGCAAATACAAGGAACAACGCCGCAAGTTTGGGAGAAATCTGGAAGAGTACGACTTCTATCCGTTCACCGTCACTCGCGAGAATTTTGGCGAGTTCAGCCTGAAAGATTTTCGGCTGGGCATGCATTATTTCCTCAAGAACGAAGATCACACCGCGGCGCGGCAGCTCATTTTTATCGGCGAACAAAACAATGTGCGCGCACAACTCGAGCCCGCTGAGCAAAAGGTATACGCACAGCTATTTGAAAAATATGATGGCAAGACAATTGCCGACGACACGCAAGAATTTCTCGAAAACTACGAACGGATTGTGCGCCTGATCGGAAAATCCTTTCCCAGTACCGGAGTCGAAATCCTCTTGCACAACCTGGCTGACCCCGCACACTCGCTTATTACGCTTGAAAACAATGTTACCGGCAGGCATTTGCGCGACGGCACAACGAATCTCCTGATTGATCTCAAACGGCGGCAGCTCCTGAACGAAGACAAATTGAATTACGAGCTGAACATCGGAGCACGAAAATTCAAATGCACGACGATCCCGATCAAAAGAAAGGAATTTGGAATCGTTGGTGCAATCTGCATCAACATCGACGCTAATTATATCACCGAAGAAGTGCTGCAAGATCGGCAACGAATCGAAACATGGTTCCGAAACTTTCTTCGGACCGACATGCCGCTTGACGAAAACATCCTTAGTAAGGACGAATACGCGAAGGCGCTAAAAGGCAAACGCCATTTCAAGGACGAAGCTTTTTAAATTGTCATCTCGAGCGCAGTCGAGAGGCCTCTTGATCAGACCTCAGTTTCAACTGGACGTGACTAGGCCACTTGTCCGTTACGGAGAGACTGATCGCATGAACGAAAATTTCGAATCCAAACTGCTAACGAATTGCATCCCAAGTAGAGAGAGATGTTGTGGTTTGGAATTCATTTAATGTCGCGTCGATTGATCGTCTGCGCGCTTTCAGCCATTTGTATCGGCGCAGCTATTGCCGGTGAATCCAAAACTGCGGGGCCCGACGATTGCCAAATCGGCACGTATCGCTTTTCAGACGGAGAAATCATCGATATCGCACGATCTGAAGGAAACACGTTTCGCTGGCGTAAATTCGACGGTACAACCGGGGCTTTGCACGAGAAGCAGGACGGCTCCTGGACAAGCACAATGGGATGGACAGATCGTCCGGATGGACACAGTGCATCTTTCACTCACTGCGCGACGGGTGAAATCGAATTCGACGATAAGAAAGCCCACCGGGTCCTATTCGATGTGACTGACACGGTGTTTGATGGTCATGGCGGCATTAAGCTTGCTGGCAGATTAGTACTGCCGAAGGGCAGTGATCCGGTTCCGATCGTGGTTCTCGTTCACGGTGCGGAAAGGGAATCTGCACGCGAGTCGTACGCGCTCCAACGCCTG
>JBKPLX010000047.1:0-2984 GCA_046731855.1 Verrucomicrobiota bacterium
AACCGCCAGTCCGGCTCGGACCTCTGGTGACCCTAGCGCAGTGGCCCCACCCGTTCCCATTCCGAACACGGAAGTGAAACGCTGCAGCCCCGATGGTAGTACGGCGATAGGCCGTGCGAGAGTAGGACGTCGCCAGAACAAGAACCCCGGTGAGTTTATCATCGGGGTTTTTGCTTTTTGGCGACGCTTACTCGAGCGGAGAACACGACGTGCTGGGAAGCCGTCGGGTAGATGGTCAAATCCGCGAGGATAGCGGATCAGCATGTGGACACATGCGAATCAGTAGAACGTCGCCAGAACAGAGCGCCCAACATGTCGTGAGATCTGCCGGGCGTTTTGTTTTGGCGACTCCTGCTCGAAGAAGAGAATCGGGGAGCGGCGACATACACGGCCGAATGGGCGGCGGGAATTGGGGGAAGAACGCGACACGACCGGTCACCAAGCGGAGATCTGCAGACGTTAAAATCCCCGCATGCAAATAACGATATGAATGTCCCTCACGAAACCTGATATCCGATGTCTGCTCGCTCCGATCGGTATCTGACGGCTTCGATCGCAGAAGAATCGAGTCTCACACGTTGCGCCATTCGCCGTATTGATCGCCGCGCTTTCATGCGCTAAGACAAGGATTACATCAATCGAAAGGTCCCTATGCTAACCAGCCAAAAAGTTATTGACGCCATTAACGAACAAATTGGATACGAGTTCACCGCTGAGTTGCAGTATTACGCAATCGCGGCGCATTTTGCGACGGAAGCATTGTCGCAACTTTCACAACATTTTTTTCGGCAGGCCGAGGAGGAAAAAGGTCATGCACTGCGATTTATCAAATATGTGGTTGACGCCGGTGGACGCGTAGTGATTCCTGCGATCGACGCGCCGAAATCGAAATTCAAGACCGCGCGCGACGCGGTAAAGTTGTCGCTCGACCAGGAAATTCATGTCACCCAGCAAATCAACGGGCTCGTGGAGCTCGCCCGGAAGCAAAACGACTACATCACGATCAATTTCTTGCAGTGGTTCCTGACCGAGCAACTGGAGGAAGTATCGTCAATGGATCATTTGCTGAAGATTGTCGAGCGCGCTGGCAACGACCTTCTCCAGGCAGACGAGTACTTGGCTCGAGTCGGCGTAAGAGCGATCCCTGAGCCGCCGAAAGAGTAAGAAAACGCTCAACCTCGAAGTTTGCGGCTGAGCCAGCCGTCGCTAGAGAGCGGAGACTGACACGAGCTTCAAAGATCACTTTTCGAGACAAGCGGCGGGTTATGCGAGGTTCCGTCCTCGATATCCGCAGGAATTATTCGATTATCTGAGAAGCACCGCACCGGGTTGTCGGCTCGCCTGGGATTGCGGGACCGGCAACGGACAAGCGGCAGTCGCATTGGCGTTCGTTTTTGATCGCGTGATCGCGACCGACGCCAGTGAGAAACAGATCGCGAACGCTGAGCCGCACGAGCGCGTTGAGTATCGTGTCGCACCGGCAGAAGCCAGTAGGATCGAATCAGGGACGGTTGATCTGATCATGGTCGCGCAGGCGCTGCACTGGTTCGATTTGGACCGTTTTTATGCGGAGGCGCGGCGAGTGTTGATGTCGGACGGCGTGCTCGCTGCATCAGCTTACAATTTGTTGCACATCAGCCCGGCGATCGACGAGGTTGTGAATCGGTACTATTACGAGGTCGTTGGCCCTTTCTGGCCACAGGAACGCAAGCTCGTTGAACAGTTCGGAAATCTTCCCTTCCCATTTCACGAGATCGATCCACCGAAGTTCGAGATGACAGCTCAATGGAATCTCGATCATATGGTAGGCTACATTCGAACCTGGTCATCGACTCAGCGGTTCATGGCTGCGAAAGGCAGCGATCCATTGAAACAGATCATGGGCGAGCTTCGCGCTGCATGGGGAACCCCGGAGCGGACACAGAGCATTATCTGGCCTTTAGCCTTGCGTATTGGGCGTAAAATAAGGGATCGCGGTCCAGTACGCCGGCTACAAAGCTAAACCGTCGCGCGAAAACACTTGAATAGAACTGATAGGACGCGGTCTAATCGGTCACTATGAATATGAAAGCAGCACTTAGTTTATTGGCAGCGGCGAGTTTCGCGCTCAGCGGCACAGCCTTCGCCGCGGGCGGTAAGACTTACCAAGTGACCGGGCCAGTCCTTGAAGTCACCGATTCAATGATAGCGGTCCAAAAGGGAAAGGATCGGTGGGAAATCAGTCGTGACGCTAGCACCAAGGTCACGGGCGACCTCAAAGTTGGCGAAAAGGTTACGATCACCTACACGATGTCAGCCACAGAAGTGGAAGTGAAGGCGAGCAAAGGCGGGAAAAAGAAAGAGCACACCAGCCCAGCTGGCGCGCCGACGCCATAAGCAAGACACAGCCCAAATCGCCGGTTGCGCAAAACGTATCCGGCGATTGTGTTTGTTGTGGCGGTGCTTTTGCCAAGCACCGAATCCAGAGCCAGGAAGGCACTCGCCGCGGCAAGCGCCTCTACAGCTATCTCCGGCGGCCGCTGCCGCCGAGAATTCCCCCCAGAATTCCGCGAGCGATTTGCCGGCCGATTGAGCTGCTGGCCGCGCGCATCGCACTTTTTACCATTGAAGTTGCCAGTGAATCGTAGCGTCCGCCGCGTGGTCCGATTGTCGGTTGGAACGCAGCCGTGGCGGTGCCGAGAGCTTCAGCCAATATCGAAGGCTTCTCTCCTTCGGGCGCCGGGGGGCCAGCGGCAACAGGTGGTGCGTCGGCGGTCTGCGCTTTCTCCCCCGCTCTTGCCTGGAGTTTTTCGTAGGCCGATTCCCGATCGATAGCTTTCTCGTAGTGGCCGGCGAGGATAGATGAAGCGATAATTTCTTTCCGCTGATCCGCTGAGATCGCACCGACCTGACTGCGCGGCGGAACAATTTTTGCGCGTTCTACAATTTCTGGACTGCCATTTTCGTCCAGCATCGACACAAGCGCCTCGCCAACGGCAAGCTGC
>JBKPLX010000048.1:0-10100 GCA_046731855.1 Verrucomicrobiota bacterium
GCATCCACCCGGCGATCCCGCAAAAACGGCCAGTGTGTGCGCTGCTCGTTTACACGGCTCCAATCCACGTCGGCCATCACAATCTCTTCCCTGTCGAGGGAACCTTTTGCGATGATTTCGCCGTCCGGGCCGCAAACAAAACTTTGTCCCCAAAATTCGATGCCGTCGCCGCCTGCAGGCGCTTCATGACCGACACGGTTTGGGACTGCGATATAGCATCCATTTGCGATTGCGTGACTCCGCTGGATGGTTTCCCAGGCGGCATGTTGCGTCGCGCCGAACTGCTTTTTTTCCGATGGGTGCCAACCGATTGCTGTCGGATAAAAAATAATCTCCGCTCCGTGTAACGCGGTCAGGCGCGCCGCTTCCGGATACCATTGGTCCCAGCAGACGCAAACGCCGACCTTGCCATGCGGTGTTGGCCACGCCTGAAACCCAAGATCGCCTGGAGCGAAATAAAACTTCTCGTGATACAGTGGGTCGTCCGGAATATGCATCTTGCGGTATTTGCCGAGCATGTTTCCATCCGCGCCAATGATTACGGCGGTGTTGTGATAAACGCCGGCACTGCGTTTCTCGAAAAGTGACGCAATAATCACCACCCCGGTCTTTCGCGCCACTTCTCCCAGTGCCAATGTTGATTTACCCGGAATTTCCTCGGCCAGTTCGAAATTCTTGTGGTCTTCTGTCTGACAAAAATATTGCGATCGAAAAAGCTCCGGCAGACAAACGATCTGCGCCCCCTTTTCGGCCGCGTCACGAATCATATCAATCGCGCGCGCGAAGTTTTTCTCCGGCTCCGGGCCACAGCGCATCTGGACAAGCGCGATCTTTGTTTTCGCGGCGTTTGTCATTGCGTAGTTGTGATCGGTAATCAGTGATCAGAAATTCCGATCACCGATCACGTTGGTCATTTCACCGATCCCGCCGGCACGATCTTGACGCTTTCGATCACGACGCGTTTCGTTGGCTTGCTCATTTCGCCCTGTGCATTTCGCTCGACCGGTGTGTTGCCGATTTTGTCGAGTACATCATCACCTTTGATCAATTTGCCGAACGTCGTGTATTGCCCATCGAGGCGCCTAACGGGTGCGAGGCAGATGAAGAACTGCGAGCCGGCCGAGTCTGGATCAGGCCCGCGAGCCATCGAGATGACACCGCGATCATGGGAATGATTGTTAAATTCAGCCTTGATTTCGTACCCAGGGCCGCCTTGTCCATAAGAGCTCTCTTTCGCCGTGTCTTTTGAATTCGGGTCGCCGCCCTGAATCATGAACCCTTTGACGATGCGGTGGAATACGGTTCCATCGTAGAAGCCTTGACGCGCCAGCTTCTTAAAATTCTCAATCGTGTTTGGCGCGGCATCAGTCCAAAACTCCACCACCATTTCACCTTCGTTAGTTTTAATCACGGCGACTTCGTTTGAGGTACTCATAGGAGAAGTTTCTTTCTTTTCTTCGGCGGCTGCCGCCGCAACCAGCGTGGAGGCAATTAAGCAGCAAAACAAGAGTTTCATTTCGGCCAATCGTAGCGCTCAACGGTGAACGTTCAAGGTGACAAACGCGCGGTCATCCTGAACAAAGTGAAGGATCTCACATCGGAATAGGGATCACTCAGTGAACTGAATGATCAAAGAGACCTTGCGAGGTCCCTCGTTCCGCCTGGGATGACCTCGGAATTGTACTCTTGCAAACTGCGCACCTGAACTTTCCGTTTTTGCAGTGACCTGATCCCGTTTGCGCTCGCCAGCGCGGCGCGCACGGTCGTCATGATGGGAATCTTCGCTGCCAGCGCCGCATTGCGAATGACCACCTCGTGCTCGCGCGGAATTTTACCGCTCGGCGTGTTGATAATGAAGTTGATGTCCCCATTCTTGATGCGATCCAGGACGTTTGGGCGTCCTTCGTGAATTTTGAAGACCTTGGTGACCTTGATCTTCCCTTTTGTCAGGGCGTCCGCAGTCCCGCTTGTGGAAATGATTTCGAAGCCGAGTTTTACAAACTCCCGTGCCACCGGGATCACCGCTTCCTTATCTGCGTCTTTGACGCTGATGAACACTTTTCCCTTTTTTGGCAGCGGTGGCGGCGCCGCCATTTGCGATTTTGCATAGGCCAGGCCGAGATCGACATCCATGCCCATCACTTCGCCGGTCGATTTCATCTCCGGACCCAGCGAAATGTCCAGGCCTTCGTAGCGCAGAAATGGGAACACCGCTTCTTTCACTGAGAAATGTTTCGGCACGATCTCCTCAGTGAAACCGAGCTCGCGCAATAATTTTCCGGTCATCACTTTGGCAGCGAGTTTTGCAAGCGGGACGCCGATTGCCTTGCTGACGAATGGAACCGTGCGCGACGCCCGCGGATTCACTTCGAGCACATAAACGTTATCGCCTTTCACCGCGAATTGCACATTCATCAGACCGCGCACGTTCAACTCCCGCGCCATCGCTTTCGTGGCTGCGGAAATCTCATCGAGCACTTTCTGCGATAACGAGAACGTAGGTATCACGCAGGCGCTGTCGCCGCTGTGGATACCGGCTTCCTCGATGTGCTCCATGATTGCGCCGATTACGGTCGTTTCACCGTCCGAAATGCAATCGACATCGACCTCGATGGCGTCTTCGAGAAAACGATCGATCAGTACGGGGCGATCAGGTGTCACTTCAATTGCGCTCGCCATGTAACGCCGAAGATCTTCCTCATTATAGACAAGCTCCATGGCGCGCCCGCCGAGGACGAAGCTCGGCCTAACGAGTACTGGATAGCCGATTTTCCTTGCTATCGCGACAGCCTCCTCCGTGCTTGTCGCCGATCCATTCGGTGTTTGGCGCAGACCAAGTGCGTCCAGCATCGCCGCGAACAACCGACGATCTTCTGCTGTCTCGATGCTTTCGGGCTGTGTGCCAAGAATGGGCACGCCGGCCGCCTTCAATCCGCCCGCCAGATTCAGCGGTGTTTGGCCGCCAAATTGAACGAACACACCCTCGGGTTTCTCCTGATCGTAAATATTGAGCACATCTTCGAGGGTCAGCGGTTCAAAATAAAGTTTGTCGCTGGTATCGTAATCAGTGGAGACCGTTTCCGGATTCGAGTTGACCATGATCGTTTCAAATCCGAGCTCGCGCAGGGCGAATGCAGCGTGTACGCAGCAGTAATCGAACTCAATTCCCTGCCCAATGCGGTTAGGTCCACCGCCGAGAATCATTACCTTGCGTTTGGTGCTCTCGCGCCGCTCGTTCTCGTCGCCATACGTTGAGTAGTAATACGGCGTGTATGCTTCAAACTCCGCCGCGCAGGTATCGACGAGGCGGTAAGTGGGCAAGATGCCTAACGACTGTCGCTTTGCGCGGATTTCACTGGTGCCAACTCCGTTCGCCACCGCCAGTTGTCGATCTGAAAAACCGAGTTTCTTGGCACGGTGAAAATCTTTCGTCTTTAAGCATCGTGTTTCTGCCACGATCTCCGCCAGATTCCGCAAAAACCATCTGTCGATCTTGGTCAGTTCAAAAACTTCGTCGATAGACATTCCATCGTGAAATGCCTGGGCTAGATAAAAAATCCGTTCCGCGTTCGGGATCGCAAGCTTCAGACGCAGGGTTTCAGGGTCTACATCTTTATTTGCGCCATCGCCACATAGACCGAAGCGTTTGATCTCCAAGCTGCGCAGTGCCTTTTGTAACGCTTCTTTAAACGTGCGGCCGATCGCCATCGCTTCGCCAACGCTTTTCATTCGTGTCGTAAGCGTCGCTTCCGCCTGTGGAAACTTTTCGAACGTAAATCGCGGTACTTTGACCACGCAGTAATCGATCGTCGGCTCGAAGCACGCCGGGGTTTCGCGGGTGATATCATTTTTGATTTCATCCAGCGTGTAACCGACCGCCAGTTTTGCCGCGATTTTCGCAATTGGAAAACCGGTTGCCTTCGATGCCAGCGCACTGGAGCGCGACACTCGCGGATTCATTTCGATCACTACCATCCGGCCGTTGTCGGGATGCACGGCAAACTGAATGTTTGAGCCCCCGGTCTCCACGCCAATCTCGCGAATGACGGCGAACGCGGCGTCGCGCATCATTTGGTATTCCTTGTCGGTGAGCGTCTGCACAGGCGCGACAGTGATGGAGTCGCCAGTATGCACACCCATCGGATCGAAATTCTCGATCGAACAGACAACCACGCAGTTGTCCATTCTGTCGCGCATCACTTCCATCTCGAATTCCTTCCAACCAACGAGCGATTCTTCAACCAGCACTTCGTGAACCGGTGAGAGGTCGAGCCCGCGTGCTACGATCGCATCGAGCTCTTCACGATTGTAAGCAATACCACCGCCGGTCCCGCCCAACGTGAACGCCGGCCGAATTATGAGGGGGAACGTTCCGATCTCGCCAACTATCCGATCGAGGTCTGCAGAAGAACGCGCTACGCCGGAGCGTGGCAAGTCCAGTCCGATGCGCAGCATCGCTTCCTTGAACAGTTGCCGATCTTCGCCTTTCGCGATTGCTTGAGCGTTCGCGCCAATCAACTTCACCCCGTGTCGCGCCAACGCACCATTGCGATTCAATTCCATCGCGGCATTAAGAGCTGTTTGCCCACCCAAAGTTGGCAAAATAGCGTCTGGTTTTTCACGTTCCATGATCGCCTCGATTACTTCGGGTGTGATCGGCTCGATATAAGTGCGATCCGCGAATTCAGGATCGGTCATGATGGTGGCCGGGTTGGAATTCACCAGCACGACCTCGTAACCTTCTTCTCGGAGTGCCTTGCAGGCTTGCACGCCGGAATAATCAAATTCGCAGCCCTGTCCGATTACGATTGGACCGGAGCCGATCAACAGGATTTTTTTGAGCTCGTTATTTCGCGGCATCTGCGCAGCGCGGACAGTAAACGAAATCGGGAGAAGTTCACGCGCGAAAGCTAACGGAAGTGAGGCCGCCAGCCAGCCGAGTCCAAGGCTGTGTCACCTTCACTTACGCCACTTGCGCCATGCGCTGGCGATCCAGCCAAACCTTGCAGATGCTTTTGATGCGCGTGAGCACGTAATAGACAGTCTGACTGCGGATTCGCACGAGCTCCGTCCCGACAATGCGCGTCACAAAATCGCTCGGAAGCTCGAGAATTTCCTGTGGTGTCGAGCCTTCCAGGCCTTTGCAAAGAATTGCCGTCATGGACCGGGTAAGTGTTTGCACCTCCGGACCGAGCGTCATACGAATGTGTGCCCTGCCGTTTTCATCCACGTGCAGGTAAACACCGACCGTGTCTGTGCATTCCTCGTCTTTGCGCACATCGACGAGGTCAAAGTTCTCGCTCTCGCGCGGCTCCTGCTTCTTTGCGCTGTCCGCGTAGGAAACAAGTGTCTCACGCCGCTCATCTTCGGGGAGTGACTCAAAAAGGTTGATGATCTTGTTTAGCTTGGTCGGATACATGGACGATCCCTAATCTATCATGGCTTCGCGCTTTGCTCAGCAAGGTGTTTGTGGCTAATTGCATCATGAAGAAACCCATTAAAGTCGCTGTAACAGGCGCCGCTGGGCAAATTGGTTACGCTCTTCTGTTCCGCATCGCTTCTGGACAGATGTTCGGGCCGGACCAACCGCTCACACTCCATTTAATCGAAATTCCAGACGCGCTTGGCGCGCTGGATGGCGTTGTGATGGAACTACACGATTGCGCTTTTCCCCTGCTTGAATCAGTTGTCCCTACTGCAGACCTCAATGAAGGCTTCCGTGATGTTAATTGGGCGCTGCTGGTGGGAAGTATCCCGCGCAAGGCCGGTATGGAACGGAAGGATTTGCTCGGGATTAACGGCAAGATTTTCATAGGGCAAGGTCAGGCAATCGAAAAAAATGCTGCCTCCGATGTGCGCGTGCTCGTGGTCGGAAATCCGTGCAATACGAATTGTCTGATTGCGATGAACAACGCCAAAGAAATTCCGAGCGACCGCTGGTTTGCCATGACGCGGCTGGATGAAAATCGAGCGCGCGCGCAGCTCGCACATAAGGCCGGGGTAGGGATTGGCTCGGTCACGAACATGACCATCTGGGGAAATCACTCTTCAACGCAGTATCCGGATTTCTACAATGCCAGGATCGACAATCGGCCCGCGAACGAGCTAATCGGAGATGAAAAATGGTTGAAGGAAGAATTCATCGCCATTGTCCAACAACGTGGTGCCGCGGTGATCAAAGCACGAGGACTTTCGTCGGCCGGTTCTGCGGCGAACGCGATCGTTGATACCGTCTTTTCGCTCACCAACGACACGCCGGACAACAACTGGCACAGCGTAGCGGTTTGTTCCGACGGAAGTTACGGTGTCGAGGAAGGATTGATCTCATCATTCCCAGTTCGCGTGCACGGCGGAAAATGGGAAATCGTGCAGGAATTACCGATCAATGATTTCAGCCGCACCAAAATTGATGCATCGGTGGCGGAGCTGAAAGAAGAGAAATCGCTGGTTGGGGACTTACTCAGCAAATAATCCGCGCTCGGCGTTCACGGTTTGATTGCTTGGATTGCCACCGCTGCAGGGAAGATCAGGCTTGTCAGGCTTACCTCGCGAAATCCGGTTTCGAAAATCTCGCACCAGAAATCAGCGCCGTACTCCGTTTTGCATGACGCAATCCTCCCGGCTCACTCCGGGTTTTCCGTGATAACTTGGAGGCAAACCACGTCGTGTCCGGTCAGGCGGCCAATAATAATCGGCACGGTATAAAACAAATGGCCGCCGGTTTCAGAACGCGCAGGCACTCTTTCAGCGCGGCCTTGGAGTCTGGAACGTGCTCTAAAGTGTCGGAATGAATAATGACATCAATTCGATGAATCCGGAAAACTCATCCTCTGCATGCCGAGCTCGGGAAACGAATGAAGCGCATGTTTAGGAGGGCCTGAAGAAAAGGCGACAAATTTTTGGCAGGATTAATTTCGATCACAATGAGTTCCCGTATCGCGCGATCGTTACAACAGAAATCCTTGAAACTGCCGGCGAACCCAAACGCTCTGGTCACCGCCGTAGCCAGTGTCATCGTTCTCAGATTATTTTTGCACTCCGCGCAACAAAATCCCTGCTGGAGATTGATGTAAGCGACTTCGTCAGGCGACAACTCCCATTGCTCGATCAGTTCAGGCCAAAGTACTGAGTCATCTACAAACCGGTCTCCGCTGCAAACTGGGCAAACCGTTAAGCTCGGGGCAACTCATCCATTCTGCCGCTTTTGGCTGAGCGTTTTTTCCAGGCTTGCGTTCCAGGTGAGAGCTCTGTCTTTGAACCAACTCAAATCAAACTTCGGCGCCGCAAAAAGTGCCCACGTCTGCCTGGGATGTTTCCAATCCAGAACTTGGAATCGTAAATTCACGTCGGCGGCTGCCTCTTCCAGTGTCGCCGGTCGATAATTCACACAGTCGGGATAGATCCAGCCCATTTTTGGAGAGTCTTCCTCGCCGATCAAAAATGTGGCAACTAAAGCGCCATTCTGCGCAAGTGAACGCGAAATGGCGGACAGCCAACTCTTGATCAGGTCCAGGCCGCAATGACTGAAGATTGATTGAGCCAGCGCGAAATCGAATGAGACCTTCGCTTGGGTAATTGTCTCTGGTGAATCGGAAAAAAAGAAGGTCGGGCATTTGATTTGCAACAACATTTCGCCGAGCTCGCGCTTGATTCCCTCCTGGACGAGCCATTCATTCGGCTCAACGCCAAAATACTTTCCGCGATTCAAGTAGGGAATTAGCAAGCGTCCAATTCGAAGAGAACCGCATCCTACGTCGAGCAATGAATGATGCTGCCGCAACCCAAGCGTGGTTAGCAGATTGAAGGTCATGGCTGCGATCAAGTCGTAGTCTTCTGGAGGGCCAACGTACGCGCGGTAATGCGCGTCCCCGGGCTTGAGACCGACGCCCAGACTTTCCCCAGGCGACTCCATATCAGGTCACGTATTTCAACGTGGCGCGATCGAACCCTTTCAGCGCGTCCTGTGGCTGATCCGGAAATCCAGCGACGCCCCGTGAGCGGTCGAATTGATTGATGCGCGTCCGTGGCCGTTCGCGAAAAGGAAAAGTGCGAAGCTCGTCGCCATCGAGGGCTTCCATCGCGCCCGGTGCCCGACACACCTGCACGGCCAGGGCACACAGATCTTTTCTGAGCTGCGGAGCTGATGCAACGCAGTTCGACAGTTCGTTGGGATCTCGGCTGCGATTGAAGAGTTGTTCACGCCCACCGTTTGCCATGAAAATGTATTTCCACTCATTGGTAAGGACCATGAGTTTGAAATCGTGTGAACCAGGAGGCTCAACCATACCGATAAGATATTCACGCGGCGGACATTCGCCTCGCAGCATTTTCAGAACGTTTGTCCCCTCCCGCGCTTCGCATTCGCCCGCAGCCTGGGTCGCGATTCCGAATAGGTCCGCGAGGCTGATCAATTCATTTCGGGTTGTTCCCGCAGGGAGCACTAGCGGCCAACTGAGCAGGAGAGGAACACGGCAGGCGGCCTCAAAGAAGTTTTGTTTCTGCCAGCCGTGATGATCCCCCATCAGATCGCCATGGTCCGAAAAAAAACAGATCAGAACATTCTCCGGGTTCGGGCGCGCTTCGACCGTGTCGAGGATTCGGCCCACGCAATGATCCACATAACTGATCTCGCCGTAATATCGGGCTTTTACGATTTTGGCCAGCGCCGGATTGATTGCGTCTGCCCAAACGGCATATCGCATGTAAGGAATCTCGTCGTCCAGGTAATCTTCCTCGACGTTACCGAGGATGAGATCGGGCATTCGATCGGGGTCGTACATCCGATTGAAAGGAATTGGAGGAGCGAGCGGCGGATGCGGACCGAAAAATGATACGAACCCAAAAAAAGGTCGCGGATCGTCTGAGTTTGTAATCTCGTGCACAGCGCGCTCGGCCGCCCACCATTCAGCCCCCAACTCCGCCGGAAGCGGACTACGCTGCGGCAGGTAGTACATTTCACTGCGTTCTCCAAACGGCTGCTCGAGAAAATCGAAGGCCGGATGCCTCTGCGTCAGCCATGAACCGTAGTCGTCGCCCTCGCGCGCCGGCGGATGGTAAGTCTCTTCACTGCGCCACAACGTTTCGTAACCGACATCTTCATTCCAGGGATATGTGTGGAACTTTCCGACTCCAAAGGTCCGATATCCCAGACGCGACATGGTACGTCCCAGATACGGTCCGCAACGGGCTTCCATTTCAGCGGGCTGTCCGGCTGCTGGCTTTGGTATTGCGTTGCTGAAGGAGCGCGTGGTTACCGGTTCACATCCTGTACGGATCGTGTAGCGTGCCGGGATACAAATCGGACAAGTCGCATACGCATTGGAAAAGCTGATTCCCCTCCGCACGAGGCGATCGAGGTTAGGCGTGTAAATATGCGAATTACCGAGCGCAGCGATGGTATCAAATCGCTGCTGGTCGGTCATGACAAACAATATATTGGGCCGGGTGGCCGATCCCGTAGCGGTCACTGCAAGTGGTTCCATAAAGTTACAAAGTTGGCGCTGCCCCACCGGATCGCGAGGAGCATCCTGGCATCATCCCCGCAAATCAAAACAACGCTGCATGTCGTAAACCTTGTAGCCGTTAGACTCAAATGACGGGCGATTGCGAAACTCGGTTGGCCAGAAGTTGGAATCGCTTGGGTGAACAAGATACCAACGAATCCCCGTTTCGCGCACAGCGCGCTGCAAATCTGGAACACTGGTCGCCTGTTGCAGATCTTGCAACTTCCGTAGTTGCTCCTGGTAGCGGGAACCCCTGAAGGCCGTGCTCATCCATTTCCACCATTCAGGTCGGGCTGCGAAAGCAGGCCGCTCACTCAATCCCTCCAAGATAAGATAGTTGTTATCCAAACGTGAGTCCTGTGCTACAGAAGTTATAGGAAGCTGACCACGGATGTAGTGCGCGCATTCGACCAGACCGCGATCCACGCGTAACTCGGAATAGGCATTCGCTCCCAACCAATTGCCGCGCTGGATCCCGGAGCCATATCGCAGAGGAACCAGTATTAACACAACACTACTAACCGCAACAACGCCAGTTGCCAGTTGTCGACGGCCTGCCGCTACCATTGAAAAAAGGCGGCCGGCAGTAAGTGAACC
>JBKPLX010000049.1:0-12013 GCA_046731855.1 Verrucomicrobiota bacterium
GTTAAAAAATCGAATCTTTCCGATTACGCGAATGTCCGCCGCGGCGGCATCATCGCCATCCAGATTGAAGAAGGCGACCGGTTGATTGATGCGAAACTAACGAATGGCAATAACGAGATCGTGCTCATCACCAAGAACGGGATGAGTCTGCGGTTTCACGAAGAACAACTGCGCGATCAGGGCCGCAATACGGTCGGCGTTTGGGGCATTCGCCCTGAAAAAGGGGATCATGTTGTGGCCATCGCCATTGTCGATTCAAACGCCATGCTGCTGGTGGCCGGCGAAAATGGAATCGGCAAACGCACTCCGTTCGATGATTACCGGCGGCAATCGCGTGGCGGCAAAGGCATTATTACCATGAAAACCGGAGAGAAAACCGGCGAGGTGGTGGGCGCGCTCACGGTCCGCGACACCGATGAAATTATGCTCATCACCAATAAAGGCCAGATGGTACGCACACGAGTCAAGGAAATCCGGGAAACTGGCCGCAACACGATGGGCGTAAAACTGATGGACCTCCGCAACGGCGAGAAGCTTCAGGCTATTGCGCCTGTCGTCAGTCAGGCCGAGGAAGAAGCGCAAACCGCGGAGGCGTCTGCGGAGAAATCGTAGGGCTAGCCGATAGAAAGCGCCGGCAGAGCACCGCCGCACTCCACGAAGACAACTGCATAGCGCCCGCTCATAAAACGCGACCGCCTTGCGGAGTGGCGGCGCAGGATTCTACCGATCAGTAGCCGCCACCCATGTGCGTGGTTGTTGTCGTTGTTTGCGACGCCGGCGGCTGCACCGGCGTTGTGACCGTAGTCTGGCGAGTTGTCGTGGTAGTCGCCTCAGGCTCGCTGGCACAAGACACCAGCATCAAGACCAAAACGGAAAGCGCCGAACCAAGTATGATTGCTCTTTTCATAACCATGTATTGTTTCTTCAACAAACAATTCGTCGCAGGTCGCATCGCCAGACGTATTTAGAACGAAGAATTCTTCTTTTTTAGGCGGAGGTAACACTCAGCTACTATTCTGGGCATGCATGATGCCGGGCGAGTTCTGATTCTTCTTATTGCGCTGATCCTAAACCTCTCTGCATTGGGAACCGCATCTGCCGGTGATTGGCGCAAAGATTACATCGTCAAGGAAAATTCGGAATCTCCCGACGGTCACTACGCCGTGTTAGTCCAATCGATGGGCGCTGCAACCGAACAGGAGGACAACGAGAGTGGCGTTTACCTCGCCGACCTAAAGAAGCCGCACAACGTTGGAAAAGATCGACAAAGTCGATTATTTCGAACATCAAAACCATCGCGGTTTGGCCAAGGTGAAGCAGAGCAAATTGCGCGGTTAAAAACTCGGGATACCGCACATTCGATTGAAGAGAAATCGAAGCTGACCGAAAGCAGAATCAAAACCTTGCAAGATCTGCTTTGGTGATGTTTAACCCAAATCGATCTTCGCGCGCTGCTTCTTTAGCTCTCCACGTTTCCGTTTCGATTCAAGAATTTTCCTTTTGAGCGCAGCCGGCTTCGACGATTTTCTTCGCCGCTCTTTTTCGCGCTTCGCGACTTCGGCCGCACGCTGTTGTTCGCGAGCGCGCTCGATCGCATCCAGCAATCGTTCCCGCGCCAGCTTGCGGTTCACCGCTTGCGAACGCGAACCCTGCACAGTTACCCTGATTCCACTTGGTCCGTGACGCAGCGTTACAGCAGTTGCAACTTTGTTTACGTTTTGACCACCCGGTCCACTGGATCGGGCAAAGGTTTCCTCCAGGTCGACATCACGAATTCCAAGGCGCTGCATTCGGCCGGCTAGCGCGTCTTTCGGCATGGCTCTCGCCCAATTAATCGGTCTTAACTTCTGGAATGTTTTCGCGTCCGTAGCGAAGAACGCGTGCCATCCAGATCAACTCATTCAGGAATTTGTCGAGGCGTCGCACATAACTTTGATCGAGCAAATTCCCCTGCTCATCGAAAAGGTTTTGCACGTTTCCAAAATTCACATCCCAAAAAATTGTTACCAGGCCGAGCTCGCGCATAACTGGCAGGAGTGCCTCGATCGCGCGCACGCCGCCGAACGCACCTGCCGAGACACCGCAGATCCCGACTGCCTTGTGAATGTACTCATCCAGATTCATGTCGAGGGCGTGCTTCAGCAGACCAGGATAACCATGGTTGTATTCGGGAGTCACTATGATGAGTCCGTCGCAACGCTCGATGGTCTCTGAGAACTTTGGGTCCTTCATTTGTTCGCCCGCGTCATCGAGCTTCATGGGAAGCTCGCACACGTCGATCAGCTCCGTCTCGACACCTGCACGTTTCCTTGTTTGCTGAAAGACAAAGCGCGCGACGTTGTCGCTCTGTCTCCCCTGGCGAGCGGTTCCCAGAATAATCGGAATAGAGAGAGGTCGCTCCATTTGGGGTGACATGTCGATTGTTTACAACGATTTCTCCTCCTTCTCCACTTTTCGCAATACGAAAGGCGTTTACCCCCGTGGCCCCTACTCCGCGCCCCTCGAACCGCAAAAAGTGCCCCTCCGGCCGCGGAGCAGTTGCAGAAAAACTGCCGATGGCCGGACTCGAACCGGCACGGGCCTTTTACGGCCCAACGGATTTTAAGTCCGTTGCGTCTGCCATTTCGCCACATCGGCGCCGGCGTCGCGGCAGTTTAAGCGTGTATTCCAACGGGCGAAAATAAATTTCGCAGTGGCTGACGCGAACCCCGGGGAGAAGAGCGCTTCGCCGCGCGCGCCAATAAAAAAGAGCGGACCGCGTTTTGTAAAATTTGAATCCGCGACTTTGGAGTCATGTTTCGCGAATCAGCTTGTGGAAAAGAAAGTTCTGTTTATCTGCGCCCACAACAGCGCCCACAGTCTGATCCTCACAGCTTTGTGAATAGCAAAGGATTGCTTTTTCAGTTTAGCCGGTGAAACGGCGGCAAATTCGATCATTCCTGTAAATATTTGGGGCCTTCGCCTTCCAGTTTACGTAGAAGTAGGTATGGGGAGTTTCCCCAACACAGTCGCCGCGTCTCGCGATATCCACACCTACACGGAGCTCCGGGAACAGATTTACCGCGATCCGTCGCTGTGGAGCACCTACGCTGAGCTCCAGCAGCAGATTTATCGCTACCCGCGGTTGTGGAGACGGGATGTCGTCTCTCACCCTCCTTTTCCGTCGTCCTTCACTCATATCAAGAAACTGGCAGCCATCATCGTGGCGCTGGGCTTCGTCTTCTGGCTATTGTTTGGTGTCTCAACGAATCACGCACCACGATCAAGCTACCCGTACTACGATACCCAAAAGCCTGTGCCACCGTGGAGTGAGCCCATGCCCCTTCAGGGCAATTACGATAGAGGAGGAGAGCACAAATGACATTTCAGACCCAATCTGGATTGCTGACGCACATCGTGGCGGTTAAACAGGGCTGAATCAGGTAGAGGACTCTCTTCGCTAGATTTTTCGCCTGTTCTAGGGCCTTCAATCGCAAACCACCAGCACGGTGCCATCGGTTAGCACATTGAGATTGGCGATTTTTATTGCTGACGCACACAACGAGGGAAAGCTCCAGCTGAACAAGGCCGAACCGCGAACCGTCTTAAACGACGAGTAGAGCTTCCAAGGTCCAATTTCGCGAGAGGTGAGTTTGCCGCGCCGAGTCAGAGCTGGCCGAGGTAACAGTGACTCCCTAGGACCGAAGCCTAGACAGCAGATCTTCCCTCGCACCGGTCCGCTTAGCGACGGCAATGCTTGCTCCCGAGCGGGCGGGCATGAGATGCTTTTGAAACCCTATGCCGTTTCGACAAACCATAGCCGCAAAGATTTTTGGGCTCGCCGTAATCCTGTTACTGCTCACCATCGGGCTTGCTGTTTTTTTGCTGTTTGAGGTAACCCGCACCAAGCAGGATCTGACGGTCGTAGCAAATTTCGATCTGCCGCTGACGCAGTCCGTGGCGCGGCTGCATGAATTCGGGCTTCGACGGCGTCTTGCGTTTGAACGTTGGTTCGGCGCCTTCAACGCTGCGGAGCCAAATCCCGAAATTGTTGCCGAGGCCACCGAGAATTACGCGCTTTTTACCGGCAAACTTACGGAGGAATTTTCCGCTGCCCGACGCATCATTGGGGTCTATCCGAAGAATGCACCGGGCAGTCAGACGCTGGCCGAGGTAGCGACGCTGCTGGATCAAATCGAACCTGCTTATCAGATTATCAATAATCGTCAGCGCGAGGTGCTCGACATGCAACTCGCCGGTCACCATGACAAGGCCAATCAGCAGTTAAACCTGCTGAACGACCTTCAGCGCACCGTTCAAAATCAACGTGAGTCGGTTAATTCGAAAATGGCAGCGTGGAGCGCTGCTGCTGCCAGGGCAACCGAGCAACGTGAGCGGCGCGTATTCTGGCTAACGATTGCTGCAACAACGTCCACAGTATTTCTAGGCATGGCCGTGGCAGCGCTTATCACTAACCGGCTTAGCAGACCCGTGCGGTCGTTGGCAACCGCTATGCGCGATGTCCAGCAAGGCAACCTCGATATTCAATTGCCGGTCGGTTCCACTGATGAGGTGGGGCGACTGACCGATTCCTTTAATTTTTTCGTAAAAGAATTGCGCTCCAAGGAGCGTATGAAGCAGACATTTGGGAAGTATATCGACCCGCGAATATTGGAACACGTGCTTGCGCAGCCGGGTGCGGAGGCAGTAGGTGGCGGGCGGCGTAATATGACCGTGTCGTTCGCTGACCTGGTCGGATTTACGGGCCTGTCGGAACGTTTGACTCCTTTACTTATGGTAACCTTGCTGAACCGGCACTTTGGTTTGCAAGCCCTCGCGGTTCAGGAGCACCACGGCGTCGTGGACAAATTCGTCGGCGATTCGGTAATGGCGTTCTGGGGTCCTCCCTTCGTCAAGCCTGAGGAGCACGCCTTGCTGGCGTGTCGCGCCGCACAAGCGCAATTGGGCGCGCTCGACGCTCTGCGTCTGGAACTGCCGGACATCACAGGGTTGCGCCGGGACCTACCCGCGATTGACCTATGCATTGGCATTTGCACCGGTGAAGTCGTGGTGGGTAACATCGGTTCCGATAACACACGCAGCTACACCGTAATTGGCGACACTGCGAACCTCGCCGCGCGACTCGAAAGAGCCAACCGCGTCTATGGCACGCAGATTCTGATTGGCGAAACTACAGCTCATGCAATCGGCTCGCAGTTCGAAACGCGAGAGATCGACACAATTTCCGTCAAAGGCAAGACAGAGACCACGCGGATCTTTGAATTGATAGCTGCGGCAGGGCAATTATCAGAAGAATTGGCACGCCTGCGCGAATGTTACGAGCAAGCTCGTCGAACCTACCTCGCCCAGGATTGGGATTTGGCTGAGGCGAACTTTCGCGAGTGTCTCCGAATTCGTCCGAATGACGGGCCGTCCCATGTCTTTCTTGAGCGCGTTCAAGTCTTGCGCCAAAATCCTCCCGGCAAGCGTTGGAATGGTGTATGGCAACTCGTAGAAAAATAATAAAGCCTCGCGATTCAGTCGCAGTTAACTGCGCGGAGCGGACCTTCGACTGTAAGAACATGCAGATTTTCCTGCAGTAGAAACGCAGATGAAAGCGTCACGGGACGGCCGAAAATTTCGCGCAGCCGATTCCCATGCTGATGAATCGATTATTTTGGACGCTTGGTGCAACCTTCACTGTCTTGAGCGGCTGCACCACCGTGACTGACCTGGTCACCTCGAACCTACCGGAAAGTCATTCAGGCCGGCCATCGATCGTGGTGAGTTTGCGGGAGCAAGAGGCCTATCTCTACCGCAGTGGGCACCGAACTGCGATGTCTCGGATATCAAGCGGGCGAGAGGGGTATCGGACTCCGATTGGTCGCTTTCAGGTCATTCGTAAGGATGAAGATCATCGCTCCAGCATCTACGGAGACTACGTCAGTGACTCAGGCCAAATTGTGAAAGCGAACGTCGATAGTAGACGTGGCAGCAAACCGCCGCATTCGCACTTTGTGGGCACGCCGATGCCTTACTTTGTCGAATTCTCGCCGGGCTACGGGTTGCACCAGGGTTATCTGCCGGGGGTGCCGGCATCACATGGATGCATCAGGATGCCCTATTGGAAAGCGCGCCAGTTTTACAACGCCGCCCACATTGGGACACCGGTCGTGGTAAAGCCGTAGTTCTGAGGCTGCACCACACAAACTTATTGCCAGCGTAGCGACTGCCAATACCACTCAAAGGGTATGTTTAACTAACGTCGGGCTCGATGCGGGATTGTCGCGTTGAATTGTCACGTCATAATCGCGCTTAAAATCGCGGATGTAGTATAGCTACCCTAAGGTGCGACACGCTCAATTCGAAGCTGACCGCGATTCTGTGAAGCGCGTCTGCCGGCATTAAGAATTGCGTCTTGTATTCTGAGAAACTGAAAGCGTATCTCCGTGCCGGACTTCTCATAGCAAATGGCGTTCGCCCCATGATCCGACGCTAATTTGCTTAACTTCATCAGAAAGTTTCGAAGGTCTGTGCTTTCAGTGAGATTCCCCTTCCTACACGAACCGAGCACAATAAATCCGATTGTACGACTTGGCGTATAAGGTCGGCCAACCGGATTTTCCCCGGGCCGCAGCCACGCAATATCTTTGGGAGCAACTTTCGTCGCGGAATATCCCGGGTAGTAATCGTGTTCCTTCTCCTTCTTAAAGGCCTCATTCCAATATCGGATGGTGCAATCAAGGGTAATCGGAGGCTCTGCCATGGTGGAAAATCCTACCGACAACGCGATCACGATTGCCGACCAGCGGAGCGTAGCCATGTCTGGATGCGCGGGTGACATCATGGCCGGATAATTCAGCCAATCAAAAACGATTCTAGCCCGATGAGATTCGGAAAGAAGGCTTGATCTTTGGTTCCCAAATTTTGTACAAGGCTCAAACGCAGTCAGTGGTTAACCGCTGCCGGCAGAAATCAAATGACAATCCTTCAGTTGTGCTCGCCTTCCAACTCAACTCTCAAGTCTTAATTAATGAAAAAAACAGCAAGAAAAAATAGCCGTTTCGGGTTTGGCTGGACGCCGGACCTTCCCGATAATCGTGATCATCTTTACTCGGCGCCGCTGGCAAAGCTGCGCGTGCTTCCGACCAAAGTCGATCTGCGCAGACGTTGCCCGAAAGTTTATGACCAGGGCCAGATCGGCTCCTGCACTGCACACGCAATCGCCGCAGCCATCGAGTTCGATCGCAAGAAGCAGAAATTGCGCGACTTCATTCCATCGCGTCTTTTCATTTATTATAACGAGCGAAGCATCGAACGCAGCGTACCGCTCGATAACGGCGCTCAGCTTCGCGATGGAATAAAAAGTGTTGCCAAACAAGGCGCCTGCCCGGAAACCAAGTGGGCTTACGACGATACTCCAGCGGATCCGAGCACCAACCTCTGGCCTGCCGGCGCCAAGCCACGGCAAAAACCGCCACGGTCATGCTACAAGGAGGCAAAGAAATTTCGCGCGGTGAGCTATCAGCGCGTTGATCGGACGCTTTCACAGATGAAAGGCTGTCTCGCAGACGGTTTTCCGTTCGTTTTTGGCTTTACTGTTTATGACAGCTTCGAGAGCGCGGACGTGGCCAAAACAGGCGTCCTCCAAATGCCTAAACCAAGAGAAGGAGTTGTCGGCGGCCATGCCGTTCTTGCTGTCGGCTACGACGACAAGGCCGAGCGCTTCACGGTGCGCAATTCATGGGGCACCAGATGGGGCAAAAGAGGTTATTTCACAATGCCCTATAGTTACTTACTAACTGACAATCTTTCAGACGACTTTTGGACAATTCGCCTCGTGCATTAACCAATAACCCCAATTTAATAAGATGCCAAAGTATTGGATGATAAACAGCCGGAGCCAGGGCGGCGTCGGACCTGACGTCAACGCCGATGGTATGACTTTTTGGGTCAGCGATAAACAACCGCTCAATGACATCAAAAACTGGCGGAAAGTTACCGCCGCCAACTTTCAGAAGTTACTGGTCGCAACAACTGACAAGTTTCCAAAGTATGACCAGGCAGAAAACGAGAAACAAAGCCATGTCACCATTCTCGTTCATGGTTACAACCAAACATTCGCAAAAGCCGGAGCGTTTTATGAGAAGCTTTGTGGCAGCCTTTTTGACGGTCCGGACAGTCTCGGACTTTGCATCCTGTACGACTGGCCTTCGCGCGGTAACCTCCTGGGTTATGAACCTGATCGTTCGCATGCGCGCTTGTGTGCTCAGGAATTAACAGACGTGTTAAGCGCGTTATTCGATTGGCTGACCAAGAAACAACGGGAAACCATAGACAATCCCGCGAAAGCCTGTAAGGCGAAGGTGTCCCTGATCGCCCACAGCATGGGCAACTATGTCGTACAAAAAGCAATGGCCGCTGCCTGGACTCGCAAGAACCAGCCACTCCTCGTTAGTCTCATCAATCAACTGTTAATGGTCGCAGCCGATGTTGACAGCGATTTGTTCGACGAGGGCGCACCTGACAACAACGACGGCAATGCTGTAGCAAATCTGAGCTATCGAATCACTGCGCTTTACACTGGACGCGACACTGTTCTCGGCGCGTCCGCAGGTCTGAAGCATTTCGGCATGCGGCGCCTGGGTCGCAGCGGTCTTCCGCATCGTCCGCCGGTGGCAGAAACTTCTTCGCCAACAGACAACGTTTGGGACGTGGATTGCTCGAGCTTCTTCCAGCAGAGCGTTGGAGACATTCATGGCGCATATTTCCTCACTGAGGGTACACTGAATTTAATGCGACACATTTTGCGTGGCCTCGACCGCGGCGTGCTTGAAACCCTTGGCTATACCAAAGGCACCGCCTGGCCGTAAATGTGATGAAGCGAAAACACGGATAGAGGCTCATGTGTAATGTCAACCGGCGCAGAGGCGATGCCGAGGTATCGGCCAAACGGTCTTGTAATCCGATGATCATTTGTCACGCCGAATCGCCGTTTATCAGGCTAGAAACTAAACCCCATAAGTAACTCCAATGAATACACGCAAAGGTAAGCGAAAATCGGCGAAAGCCGGTGGTTCACGTCCCTCCCGAAGGGCTGCTAAGAGGCCAACTCGCAAAACCGTCCGTCGCGGAGTCGCCTCAAGGCGTCCAAAGACAACGAAACAGATCAAGCCTGTCATCAAACGCGCGAAGGTAGTAAAAAAAATAACTAAAGGCGCAGTGCCACCCCAGAAGATCCTTTTCCAGGTGGCAGGACGAATGTCCACTTTCGGCGGCCCGGACGATCGCGGTATGCGTCCGGATGAAGGGCTCAAGCTGTTCGATCAAACAGATCTGGAGAACCCAACATTTGCGTATCTATTTTTTCCCACGCAGCCAGCAGGTACCAGCGGGCTTGGCCGCCGCCTCAACCCGAACAGTCATTACGTTGCCTGCCGCTGGGATGAAGTCGTAACACCGAGGGAGCTTCTGCGAAACAGTCTCGCCCGCGTGGAAAACCTGCAGACGGGACGCGCAGCGGAGGCGCGGCCGGTTGATTGGAGGCCAGATCTATCGACCGGACGCGTAGCCGATCTATCTCCCGGACTTGCCGCCGCCTTGGGCCTCAAAACAGACGGCCTGGTTCGTGTCACACTTACGGCTGGGCGTATCATTCCTGTTCCACCTCCAAAACCTGTTCCAACTCCAAAACCCACACCGGCCCCTGTAGTTAAGCCAACAATACTTGGCATCGTGCAAGGGGTCGCGATTGAAGCAAGAATCGACGCAAGCGGCAGCGAGACAGTTCATTTCATTGCCGATGCTGACATCGACTGCGACGGTAGCGGTGGGAACCCCGATCACGACCCCTACTTTCAACCGGACACAACCTTGCACGGGCCGGACGGAAGAGCGCTGAACGCGTATCAGGTGCCGTTCGTTGTCGTTCCCCCTTTGGTATGCCAGAAAACGCGCGGCATGGTGCTGGGTAGCGAGTGTTTGGTAACTCACACGTTGACTAAGCGACAAGTACTGTGCGTTGTCGGTGACATGGGGCCGACCAGCAAGATCGGCGAACTCAGCGTAGCTGCAGCGCGAGCTATCGGTGTGCCTTCGAATCCCGTGACGGGGGGCGAGTCACGCAAGATAATTGATTACGAAATCAGGGTTGGTAAGCCCGCCGTCATCAGCGGCGTTCGATACGCGCTCAAACCTCGCTAGTTGAAGAAACAGATTGTCGAACCGCCGGAAGTCACCCCCGTTGCCTTTGTGCTGATCTCTATTTGGGTATGAACGATCTATACGATTGGCCGGTTGGCACTGTAGCACCATTGACGAAGGCCGCCCAGGTGGAACAAGCTGTCCTGATCAACTCTTTGGCGCGGTGCACAGCCAAGCACGATCGCCGGCTCGGTACAAGCGAATATGTGAATCGCGAATTGCTTTCCTTTTAGCAAATTCCTAGAATCAACGCCAATCAACTAACCCAAAGGAATCGGTTATGCGTTTTTCAATATTTGTCGCCTTTGTTTTCTTTATCGTTAGTTGTGCTCAACAGCCCATAACCCAAGGCCCGACACCTCCCCAACCCGCCCAATGCCCGGGCGTCACGTCGCCAGATCAGCAGATCCGAGCTTGCGTGTTGTCCGTAGGAAGACATCCCAACCCTCCATTCAATGAATCTCGAGTCGAGATCCGCAGCATGAACGGCACCGTCCTGGCGACCAAGGACTTTAAGTCCCCGGACGGCGAGCACGGCCGAAACGTTCAGAAGATGGAGTGGTCGGCAGATTCACAGTTCTTTGTCTTCAGTACGGCCAGTAGTGGCGGGCACTCGCCGTGGCATTGGCAGACTTACTTTTACGATCGCAAACGAAAAACATTCAAAGAAGTGGACGACTTCACGGGCCCCGTCATCAAACGAAACTTCAAATTAACCGCTCCCGATTGGATTGAAGTCCAGGTGCAGGGCACCGCAAGTGATCCTGGCGATATTACTACTGGGCACTCAGAGAAGCGACAACTAAGCACGCTGCATTAACGAATTTCAAATTCGTCCAGTAAAAGCAACCATAAGAAAAACGACCTATGCCAAAGAAAAAACGACCGTTGAAACGTGGTAAGAAGACGCGCTCAAGAGTTTCCCGAAAGGGAAAGCGAAAGAAGTCACGCCCGGCAAAGCTGACTCTGAAGGAGCGCCTGGCCCGTGCGAAGAAGCTTGAGGCGTTGGACGCAGGAAAGCCTACCTTCCAAGTCCTGCCGCGAGCTTTGAGAGTAGCGCCTGACAATGTCTCCACTGCTCCCCTACCAGTGATTACCGGCTCTGTTGGCCGTTGGGAAAAAGGCGCGGCTAATATTCCAGCAGACGTGGAAACCGTGCAGCGCCTCTTAGAGACGGCGGCACAAAAGTTACAAGCTCCTGACCTTGATCCGAAGGGTGTTGATGGAAAGATTGCGCGGCAGTCTGCGAAGTCGAATACGGTGGCTGCGATCGAAGCTTTTCAGAAGCGTTCCAACATATCGATTGATGGACTAATTGAACCAGGCGGTCAGACGTGGCAAGCGCTCTTCCAAGCCACTGGCGGGACCCATCCTTTACCAAACGATGACTCGACCTACATAAAGGAAATCTCGGTAAGCCTGGACGATCCTGATCATTGGCTCACTCTTACCTGGACTGGGCCCAATGCTGGTAGTCAGGAAACGGGACCATTTAGAACGTCACCCGGCGCAGGTCTGAGAGGCCTCAATTGTGATGACGAGGCAACAAGTCGGCGATCGGGCTCCAAGTGCACACCCAAAGGAACTTATCCCGTACAAGGCTTCCAACGAAGACTGAATAGCGATTCTCGTGCGACATACGTCACATGGTTCATGCAGCGCCGAGGTATCGCGCTGCATTATTTCCCCACAGTGCCTGAGTACGCAGCTTCCCATGGTTGTGTACGAATCGAGTCAGAGGATGTAGCACGACTGATCCAGAACAACTCACGAGTAGACGAGACCCAGGTCGTTGTAAGCGGAACTTGGACAAAGCCGTCAAAGCAATGGA
>JBKPLX010000050.1:0-7876 GCA_046731855.1 Verrucomicrobiota bacterium
ACGGGGTGCTCAGTGCGTCATTATGGGGTGAGGTTGAGAGAACGATGAGTGATGTGATCGCCTATCCCGGTGTACAACAGTGGTGGCAGACGCGAAGACATTGGCACACCGAAGAATTCGCACGTGTTATTGATGCGCTTATTGCCAGGGGCGATAAGCCTACGGCTTATTCAACGTATAACTTGAGCGAAGCCGGGCTGCCCAAAGATATCTGATGAGCGAAGTTCGAGACTGGCCGCGAATCGCCGTTGTCGGCGCTGGAGCCGTTGGCAGTTACTTCGGTGGGATCTTAGCCCGGGCGGGCGCACCAACTGTTTTCATCGGGCGAAAACATTTCGTGGACGCCGTAAACTCGAAAGGTCTTGTTCTGGACAAATCGGAAGGCCAGCAGCGAATCGCAGGCACAGCGACAACCGATATGAGCGCGGTCCGAGATTGCTCTCTGATTCTGTTTTGCGTAAAAGCACATGCTACCTCAGCGACCGCGGCACAAATGGCTCCAGTCGTTAGGCCGGATGCGACGGTCGTTTGCTTGCAGAACGGCGTAGATAATGCGCAGCGTGTTCAAGCTGCAACGAACATCCTTTCCTTACCTGCCGTGGTTTATGTCGCAGTCTCTACACCGGAACCGGGTCGCGTGAAGCATTTAGCGCGTGGTGATTTGATCATTGGCCCGCCATCGGAAAAAACAACGGAAGTAGCAGACGTTTTCGATCGCGCAGGCATTGCTTGCCGAATCTCGGAGAATATCGAAGGCGAACTATGGGTGAAGTTACTATGCAATTGCGCGCTGAACGCGATCTCAGCATTAGGGCGTGTGACCTATGGCGAAATTATGCAAGACGACAATGCAAAAAAGCTGATGGAGGCCGTCGTCGATGAAGTACTGGCGGTGGCTCGGGCGGCTGGCGTCGTGTTGCCGGGCGTGCGCGACCGCGAATCCGGGATTGCGGCAGCGATGGAAATCGCGACGCAAATGGCGGGCGCGTTCTCTTCAACTGCGCAGGATTTGAGTCGCCAGCGGGTGACAGAGATCGACGCATTGAACGGATATATCGTGCGTCGCGGCGCCGAGGTAGGCGTGCCGGTACCCGTCAACAACGCGTTGTTCACGCTGGTAAAATTAGCGGAGCGAAGCAGCGCGATGCGTGAACCGTAGCACGCGCGTGGCTCGCCTTGTGTCGGGTAAAAACACCGCGTTCGGGTGAGCCCGCCCTGCCTGTCACGCCGAAGCTGGTTGAGCGCGAAGCGAAAGCGACAGGCGTTATTGGAGACTTTTTCTTTTATTCTTTCGTCGGCGTTCCGCGCTCGCTAATAAAGCCATCGTGAAAACGAATTCATTTGAAGGGAGTGCAGACATACTTGTTTTAAGTGCGAGCGACCAAGTTGCGCGCACAAGTTTGGGGACAAACTCACGCGTGGAGGTTGTTACAAAAATATTTCTTTGTCTTCTTATCGTCGGCGTCTGGAATGCGCCCGGACTAGCTGCCGACCCGACCAAGCCCGATCAAGCTTTGGAGGCGCGCATTCAGGCTGGGATCCCCGATGTTGAGCGCTACATCACGAGCGGAATGAAGGTTTTCGATGTACCCGGACTGGCGATCGGGATCGTCGCGAATGACAAGCTCGTCTATGGCAAAGGCTTCGGAGTTCGCGCCAAGGAGGGTGGCGGCGCAGTTGATACCCGGACAGTCTTCCAGATCGGTTCGACGACGAAAGGCTTTCTCGCCACGACTCTAGCAATGATGGTCGATCGCGGCCCGTTAAAATGGGACGAAAGGGTGATCGATCTCTATCCGGATTTCCAGTTCAAAGACCCCTGGGTCACGCGGGAATTCCGTGTGTTCGACCTGATCGCACAACGCTCGGGCCTGCCGCCTTACGCTAACGACATGCTGGGAATGATCGGAGTAGGCGAGACCGAGATGATTCGGTCCTTGCGCTACGTCGAGCCGGTCTCGAGTTTCCGTTCGACGTTTGCGTATACTAACATCACGCATCTCCTGGCCGGCCGCATCGTAGCCAAGGCAGCGGGCGCTGTTGATTGGAACACATTCCTGCGCCAGGAATTGCTCGAACCGCTCGGCATGAAGGATTCGTCCTACACTGCCGCAGCAATCGCTGCCGCATCGAATCATGCCGAAGGCTACCGTTGGACACCGGAGGGCACCGTCGCCGTCCCCTTTACGCAACTCTTCCCTTACGATTTCGGCGGCGCGGGCGACATCAATTCCACGGTCGAGGATACTGCGCGCTGGGTCCGCTTCCAGCTCTCGAACGGCACGTTTGAAGGCCGACGTCTTGTCTCGCCAGAGAACCTCGCGAAAACGCGCACGCCGGAAGTGGCGCTCAACGACAAAGTCTTTTATGCGATGGGCTGGGTTGTGCAGCAAACTCCGAAAGGTAACATCATTTGGCACAATGGCGGCACAACAGCCTTCGGAGCATATATCGGTTTCGTTCCGGAGAGCAGGGTCGGCGTTACGGTCCTCACGAACGAAACCAACGTCGGTTTTCCTGATGCAATCGGGCTGTGGGTCCTCGATCGTATCCTCGACAATCCTTCTGTCGATCACGTAGCGAAGACACATGAAGCTGCGAAGGCTAAATACGAAGGTATCCGAAAGCAGTTCGCTCGGCCCAGCAAGCCGCGGCCCTCGCCACCACTCGCACCACTAGCCGGTAACTTTGCTAACACGAGCTTCGGTAAAGCTGTACTGCGGCCTGACAGCGATGCATTGCTAATGGAAATTCAAACCACGGGCGCGCAGTTCAGGCTCGAACCATGGGACGACGACATCTTCGCGGTCCGTCTGGTGCCAAGCGGACGTTTCGCCGCCGTGGCCAAGAACCTTGGCGACGAACCGAACGGATTGGCGCAATTCCAGGCGGACGCCGCGGGCAAGCTCGCTGTGCTGCGCGTCACTTTTGACGACGGACAGGCGTACGAATTCCGACGCGAGGCGAAGTAGGCCGTTGTCGATTCCCGTTGACGGCAGGTCCCAGGTCAGTTTTATCACCAGTATGAAAACAAGATGTATGTTTGCTGGTTGTTTCGCTGTGCTTTCGCTCGCGGTTGTCGTCGGAGTTTCAGCGGCCGATACTAAAGGCATTGAGCAAAATCTTCGCGACCTTGACGATCAATGGTCTACGGCTGCGGGGATGAAGGACCTCGAGAAAACGGTCTCCTTCTATTCGGAAGACGCCATCGTGATGCCCCCGAATGCTCCCGCGGCCACGACCAAGGAAGCAATTCGGAAGGTCTGGCAAGATCTGCTCGCGAGCCCTGGTCTCGTGATGAGGTGGAAAACGACCAAAGTGGAAGTCGCTAATTCCGGTGACTTGGCCTGCATCAGCGGAACCTATGACATGACAATGAATGATCCGAGTGGCAAGCCCGTGAATGATCAGGGCAAATACGTCGAGGTTTGGGAAAAACAGGCAGACGGGAAATGGAAATGTGGGACTGACATCTGGAATTCCGATCTTCCGGCTGCGGCCGCCGACAAAAAGTAGACGCCTGATTCATTGCCCGAAAGTCGACGGGTCGGCTATTATCGGCCGAGTAAAAGGGGACATATGCCTATCACTGCCTTCAGCAATTTCACCGACGGCCTCGATCCGAATCGCAGGAGCCGCGAGCACTTCATTACCAACACCAACCTGGACGACGACCGTCTCTGGGTTCCTTATGCGAATGGTGTGTGGTTCCAGCCTTGTTGCTTTAACGTCACGTCCGGAGGATTCAGCCTCGTTCTAAAAGGTCTTCCCGGTTCGGTGGTGGGAACCCATTACCATGTTGGAACCGTTCATGGGTATACGATGCGAGGTCACTGGCGCTACCTGGAGCATGATTGGATCGCTAAACCGGGGACCTACATTTATGAGCCAGCTGGCGAAGCGCACACATTGGTTATCACGCAAGATTCACCTGGACCAATGATGGCGTTCTTCGTGGTCGAAGGGGGACTCATCTATTTGGATAAACCGGCAAACGGCGGCTTTACTGCGTATGAGGATGGATTCACGCTCCTCGAACTGACTCGAAAGTATTATCGCGAAGCTGGGCTAGATCTGAAAAAGCTGGACGTGCTCGTTCGTTGAATGCATGCGAGCGGTGCAACTCACTGAGGTCGGAAAACCGCTCGAGGAGGCGGAGGTTGACCTTCCGAAACTCGGTGCGTCCGACGTTTTGATTCGGATTGCGGCGTGCGGGATCTGCCATTCCGACGAACATTATCGTGCCGGCATTTCCCGGATTGACCGTTTGCCGGTAATGCTCGGGCACGAAGTCGCAGGTTCGATCGAGAAAGTCGGCGCGGATATCAAGCATGTCACACCCGGCGATCGCGTCTGCGTACATTACCTGGCACACTGCGGAAGCTGTGAGTTTTGCGTTCGCGGCTTGGAACAGTTTTGCCCTGCCGTAGAAATGATCGGTAAACATCGCGATGGCGGGTATGCGGAATTCATCAAGGTCCCCGGTAGAAATGCATTCGCGCTGCCAGATCAGATTCCGTTCGAGATTGGTGCGATCATGATGTGCTCATCGGCGACGGCGCTTCATGCGCTGAATAAGGCGCGACTTAAGCCAGGCGAGTCCCTTGCAATTTTTGGATTCGGTGGATTGGGATTTTCGGCCTTGCAGTTGGCGCGAGCGTTTGAATGCGACCAGATCTACGTGGTTGAGATCAATCCAGCCAAGCTTGTCTTGATCGAAGAGCTTGGAGCCGTCGCGATCGACGCAAACAAGGGAAACCCAGGCGAACAAATCGCGGACGCGACCAATGGAAAAGGCGTCGATATCTCCCTGGAGTTGATCGGATCGGCGAAGACGATGCGACAAGCAGTCCAATGTTTGGGGCCGCTTGGTCGTGCGGCACTTGCCGGATTAACGGCAGAGTCGATATCGATCCTTCCATATCCAGAATTGATCAACAAGGAGGTCGAGATCATCGGCGTGTCCGATCATCTCGCGGCTGAACTTCCGACGCTGATCGAATTCGCTCGAAGCGGCAAACTTCGATTTCCATCTGACGCTTTGCGATTTGTCGATCTTGATGCGGAACAAATCAACGCGTCACTCGATGCGTTTCGGAATTCCATTGATCATGTCCGAACAGTAATAAAAGTGGCGAATGACGTGTGACGAAGCGACTTTCGTTTGCTTACTTATCGTTCGTGACGTTGGAAAAGCGCTGTGAAGTACCGCTATTACATTTGTGATGTCTTCACCGAGACGCGTTTCGGTGGAAATCAGTTGGCCGTGCTGCCACGGGCAGTTGGGCTCTCGACGCAGCAGATGCAGCAGATCACGCGCGAATTTAATTTCTCCGAGAGCACATTCGTATTTCCTTCAAAAGCAGGTCACACGCGGCACGTCCGAATCTTCACACCTGCCAGAGAGATACCGTTCGCCGGACACCCCAACATTGGAACCGCATTCGTGCTCGCCAGCGCGGGCGAGTTCGGCGAAATCAAGTCTTCGCTCACTGTCACTTTTGAAGAGGAGGGTGGTTTGGTGTCGATCGCAATCCAAGAGTCCGGTGGGAAAATTGCATCGTGTGAGCTGACCGCGCCCCAATCCCTTTCTTTCGGAAAAACTCTTCCCGTGGAACTGGTGGCAGCCGCGATCTCTATCGATTCAAAGGAGATCGTCACGAACACGCACGGTCCGCAGGTGGTGTCTGTGGGTCTTCCTTTTATCTTCGTAGAGCTGAGAGACCGCTCGGTTCTCGAACGCGCGCGCATCAACATGAGCGGATTTGAAGCTCTGGCTGCCCAGGACGTGATGCCCGATGTATATCTTTACACGCAGGGCACCGATGGTTATGACATTCGTGCCCGGATGTTCGCGCCATTGAGCGGGGTTCCTGAAGACCCGGCTACTGGAAGCGCTAACTGCGCACTGGGCGGATTGCTGGCACACTACAGCCGACAGCCGAATGGAAATTTCAGTTGGCGAATCGCCCAGGGAGTCGAGATGGGGCGGCCGAGTACACTTATTGCGCGTGCGGAAAAGAGGGACGGTATTGTCCAAACGACTCGGATCGGAGGCGCAACGGTCGTCGTGAGCGAAGGGGTCATTTACCTCGACTAGATTCGCGCGCTTCGCGACACTGGAACTAATGACGCTCAACGATCTCGCCAACCTGGGACAGGTGATTGGCGCGGTTGCCGTCGTGATTTCGCTGGATCTACGTCGCCCTCCAAATTCGGCAAAACACAAACGCAGTTCGATCCGCTGGGCGCCTTCAGTATCGCTGTAGGCACGGAATAACTAACCGGCATAATCAGCGATGGCTTTAGCCACCTCGAGCGTGGAGGCTTTTCCGCCCATGTCGTACGTGCGCACCTTGCCTTCCGCGATGACGTGGGCAATCGCGGACTCAAGACGCGTGGCCATTTCAGTTTCTTTGAGCCATTCGAACATCAATTTCGCAGTCAGGAGCATGGCGATCGGATTGACCTTGTGTTGGCCGGCGTATTTCGGGGCCGAACCGTGTGTCGGTTCGAAGACGGCATAGTTGTCGCCAAGATTTGCACTGGGCGCAAAGCCGAGACCGCCAACAAGGCCGGCGCACAAGTCGCTGACGATGTCGCCAAACATGTTTTCCGCCACCAACACCGAGTAATCCTGCGGGTTCTTGAACATCCACATGCAGATGGCGTCGATGTTCACTTCGTCGGCCCAAATGTCCGGATAATCTTTGGCCACGTCACGGAAGCAGCGCGTCATCAATCCGCCTGTCTCGCGCAGCACATTCGGCTTCTCGATCAACGTCACCCGTTTGCGTCCGGTTTTCTTCGCATACTCGAACGCTTCCTTACAAATATTGGTGCATCCCTGCACGCTCATGATGCGGGTGGAGAGCGCGATGTTTTCCAAGCCCGCTTTGTCCTTCCACTTCTTCATTTTCGGATTGGCGCAGAGCGCGGTGTAAACCGATTCCGGCAACGGAAAAAACTCCACGCCGCCGTACATGCCCTCGGTGTTTTCACGAAATACGACCTGATCGATAGGCACGTCCGCGCCGCTCGGGTTTGTGATCTTGTTACCGCGATAATTCAACGGGTTCCCTGGATAACTTTTACATGGCCGCATGTTCGTGTGGAGATGGAATAACTGCCGCAGTCCCACGATCGGCGAAAAATAGCTCAATCCTTTCCCCTTGAGTTCCGGACTCAATTCCTCTTTCGCTTTGTCTTGCGGCTTGCTTGTGATTGCGCCGAACAGCGCGCACGTCGTGTCTTTAAGCGCTTTCACTGTGCGATCGGGGAGCGCGTTTCCTTCCGTGCACCAAAACTTCCAGCCGATGTCGCAAGGCACATACTCGGCATCGAATTTCATCCGGTCGAGAACGATCCGCGTCGCCTCCATTACATCGTTTCCAACGCCGTCGCCCGGCATCCATGCAATTCTATATTTAGCCATAGGAAGGCGATCTTAGCGGTGGGCGTTTCGACTCGCAAGTTGTGGTCGAGGACGCGGCATGCGCCGCGACGCTCTCGAAGGCAGGAGACGAAACGTGCTCGCCGCAGGTCTCGGTCTCGCGAACCGGTTCTTCGTTGCTTATCGCAATAACGAGCGGCCGGTCGGTCGCAGGCGTAGCAGTTCAGGCGGCGCCTTGAGATATGTCTCCAGTTCCGAATTCACATGCGCCCAGCGGTCCGACCGCGACAATCGGTCGAGGCTTGTCGCCAGCGCTTTGGCGTTCTCAAAGGAAGCGAACCAGACGACCACCTCCTCTCCTTCGCGGACGGGTAACGCCGGATAAGTATTCGGCGAATGCTCGCTGGCGAAGATAGCTCGAGGCGTGATTCCGGACTCGCGCAACGCGGGCAAGAGCCGTTCGCGAAAGAAAGTTGCAAACTC